>JAHFOW010000241.1 GCA_023261465.1 Planctomycetota bacterium | reverse complement strand
CCAGTTTTTTACTGAATTGTAGTATGAGTAATAAAATCCCGAATACAACAATTGCGATAATAAAAACCCAGTTTTTCTTTTTTTTGATACTCTTCGGTGTGTCTTTCAAATCTTGTTTTTTTAACAGTTTATATTTTTCTTTGCGCCCTGTGCGCCTCTGCGTGAACTATTCACTGTTTTTTTGACTTTTCTTGCGGAAATAGATACAGAAACAGGCTACAATACTGAGCCAGATTTGAACAAAAAAAACATAATAGAGTACCCCTTTAAGAAGTTTACCGACGTATGATTTCTTTAGCAGTGCCGCCTTCTTTTTAAAAGGGTTTTTAAATAAGGTCGAACCCATCTTTTTAAAAGGCTTAAAAAGATTCTGGTACTTTGGGTCGTTCTTGTCGACCTTTATATAGGGAGAAGCGTAATTATTCTCTATCTTGGGTTTATATTTTACTTCGGGAGGCACCCTGGGTGTTTCTGTGGGTTTCTTCTCAACTGGTCTGGTATCTGGTATTGTCGTTCTGGGTATCGTAATTGTTGACACCCTGGGTTCTTCGGGCATAGGAGTTACGGGTTTTACGACGGCTGGTCTTTCTGCCTTAGTTTCTGATTCATAAGGCCTGGTTTCCGGCATCTTTGTCTCCGGTGTCGTTGGTGTCGTCGGTCTTGTTTCTAAAATTGTTCGGGGAGGCTCTTCTCTCTTTTCGGGACGTATCCGTTCTTCGGATCGTGGTTTTTCTGCAACCTCTTCCTTTTGTGGCGGTGGGGTAACCGGTTTTGCCACCTGAGGCGAACCACCCACCATTGCCTGCATTCTGTCCTCAATCAGTTTCTTGTATTTGGCGAGTTCTTCCTCTGCCTTATCATTCATCCCCAGTTTTTTATATGCCAGCCAGAGCCGTTGATAGGCTTCAACGTATTCAGGTTTAAGCCGTGTAACCTTGGTAAATTCTTTCACGGCATCGTCAAACATGTTTTGTCTGAAATAGATACTGCCCATGCCAAAGTGCGCCTCGGCATGGTCCGGATTGGTTTCCACGACCTTCTTAAGCATGTCCAGGGATTGATCCAGCTTTCCGAGCTTATAAAGATTGTATGCATCCAGATAGTACTTATTTGCCTCATCCTCTTTGTCGGCAAAGAGTGTCTGTACGCGCAGTGTGCTTACCAGCATGAAAATCGGAATGAATAATATAAGATATTTTCGCATAAAAGATTAAATACGCTTCTTAAATAAAATGAAAATGCCAGCGCCTTAAATTATACCGTTTTTAAGCCTGAAGGGCTGCCAGCATATAGCAGGGGGTGAAGCCCCCTGAGTAAAAAAACAACACAAATTCAACCCCGAAGGGGTGAAAGAAATTTATTATTATTTCCATATTCTTTGATTATTCCACCAATATACGAATATAATCTGCCTGGAATATTAGTGGTGTTCTATTCTTCGTACTGAATACAAAATGTGTTTCCAAAAACGTAAATGTAGAGGCCATAACGATTCCTAATTTCTGCCGCCCCGCATGGGGCTATGAATTTGGTTTTCTTGCATGCGGGGGCTTCACCCCCGCCTATATGCTTTCTGCCCTTCGGGCATACTTCGATTGTCAACAATGTAGAGACGCAAGATTTTGCGTCTCTACATCCAATATCTAAATTTCTTAACATTCAAATATTAACAATTTCAGAGAAACTATACAATAAATTTACTTGATTCCCTTCAGCTTTTCGTATGAATCCAGGGCGCTTTTAGCCTCTTCTTCCATCCCTTTCTTTTTATAAATCAGGTACATTTCCTGATAGATATTGATGAGGTCCGGCTTTAACTTCAAGGCCGTTTTGAGTTCTGAAAGGGCGTCGTCGGGGAGTTCTTTTTTATTGTAAATCATGCCAAGTGCAGCGTGGGCCTCGGCGCTATAAGGATTTTTCCTTAAGGTATCTTTCAGGATAGTAATTGCATCGTCAAGTTTACCGTGTTGAACCAGTTCTCCCACCGTTTGGAAATAGGCCATGGATCGTTGTACACGTTTCACATAGAAGTAAAAACTGCCCGATGCTAAAAATACCACAAAAGTGGCTCCGATAAGCAGCCACATGAGTTGTCGTTTCATGATTTCTCTTTCTCAACGTAAAACTATTTTACCAATAAAAATTATGCCAGCCGTATCCCCAGTTCCTTCAACTGTTGCGGATCAACCTCCGATGGGGCGTTTGTCATAAGGCATGTGGCCTTCTGTGTCTTGGGAAATGCAATGACTTCACGGATATCGTCCAGTTGTAATAACAGCGTTACCATACGGTCTACCCCTAAAGCAATACCGCCGTGGGGCGGGGCGCCATATTTTAATGCGTCGAGTAAGAATCCGAATTTGAGATACGCGCTCTCATCATCTATACCCAGTAACCGGAATACCCTTTTCTGTGTTTCCGGCGTATGGATACGGATGCTGCCGCCGCCAAGTTCCACGCCATTGAGCACCAGATCATACGCCCGTGCCTTTACCTCTAGGGGTTTCCCCTCCAGGATAGGGAGGTCATCGGGATGCGGTGAGGTGAATGGATGGTGGAGCGCCTCGTAGCGTTTTAAGTCTTCATTATAGTCAAACAGGGGAAAATCAACTACCCAGGAGAAATTGAATATGGTGGTGTCAATGATCTTGTTTTTGTGGCCAAGGTGCAGTCTGAGTTGTGCAAGCGATTGATTCACCACCCTGGTTTTATCGGCGACGAAGAGAAGTAAATCGCCCTTTTTCGCATGCATGTGCTGTTGTAACTTTTCCAGCACATCGGCGGGGAAGAATTTTGTTATTGATGAGGTTAAACCACTTTCCTCCACCTTAAACCAGGCAAGTCCCTTTGCCCCAAATTGGCCGACAAATGCGGTTAAATCGTCAATATCTTTTCTGGAATAATTCCCGCAGCCCACGGCGTTGATGCCGCGAACCTGTCCACCGGTATTGATGGTATCCAGAAATACCTTAAAATTTGATGCACGGACGATATCAGATACATCTTTTATCTTCATGTCAAAACGAAGGTCAGGGGCGTCGCATCCATAGGAAGCCATGGCTTCCTTATAGGTAATCCGGGGAAATGGAATCGTGACTTTCTTTCCAACTACCTTCTCAAAAATGGTTGCCATGAGACCTTCGATGACCTGGATGATGTCATTTTCATCAACGAACGACATCTCCATATCCATCTGAGTAAATTCGGGCTGTCGTTGGGCGCGAAGGTCTTCATCACGGAAACAACGCACAATCTGGAAATAGCGATCGTATCCCGCCACCATAAGAATCTGTTTGAAGAGCTGTGGCGATTGGGGGAGGGCGTAAAATTTTCCCAGGTTGATTCTGCTTGGCACCAGGTAATCTCGTGCCCCCTCTGGCGTACTCTTCGTTAATACGGGTGTTTCAACATCTACAAAATTCAGACGATCAAGGTACTCACGGACCGTCTGGCAAATCTTGTGGCGAAAGGTCAGTCGCTTTTGCATTACCGGACGTCTTAAATCCAGGTAGCGGTGTTTCAATCGTAATTCCAAAGCTACATTATTTTCATCGGCAATTTCGAATGGCGGGGTTTCTGACCGGTTCAAAATCTCAACGGTATCGGCATACACTTCTATTTCTCCCGTATCCAGATTGGGGTTT
>JAHFOW010000092.1 GCA_023261465.1 Planctomycetota bacterium | reverse complement strand
CGTCTCTATAGTGCATTATATGGTCTTTTGCCTGGAAACGGTACTTTCCAGAATTGCATCCACCAGCCCTGGAATGGTATATTCTTTTGCTTTAATGGCAACCCGAAGACCCATCTCCTCGGCGGTTTGTGTGGTTATAGGCCCAATACTGCCAAAATGGACGTATTTATTCAACGCAGCAACGTCTTTTTCACCGATAATCTGCAGAAAATTTCTTACGGTCGATGAGCTGGTAAAGGTCACCATATCAATTTCCCCTTTTTTCATTTTATCAAGGAGGTTGATATCCTTAGGTTGTGCCATAACAGTTTTGTACGCTACCAGGTCTGTCACTTCGCCCCCTAATTTCTGGAGCTCCTCCGGCAGGAAGCTTCTGGCAATATCAGCCCTGGGCAACAGGAATCTCTCTCCTTTTATGGATGTCACCTTCTTTAACTCTTCAACAACAGATTCAGCGACAAATTTGGGTGGTCTGCAGTTAACCTGGAGGTGATACCGCCGAATACCCTCCTCTGTGGCAGGGCCAATAGCGCAGAGTTTTATACCTTTCAAGTCACGGATATCCTTTCCGAGTTCGAACAATCTTTGGAAAAAGGCATCAACGCCATTAATACTGGTAAAGACAAGCCAATGATAACCACTAATATTCTTTATAGCCTCATCAAGGGGTTTTATGGAATCTGGTTTTGTAATCTCAATGGTGGGAAATTCAATAACATGTGCCCCATATTCATGCAATTGATCTGCAAATTCACTGGCCTGTTCCCTTGAGCGTGTGACGACAATCGTTTTTCCAAACAAAGGTTTGGTTTCAAACCAGTTGAGTTGGTCCCGTAATTTTACCACTTCACCCACAATGGTAATTGCCGGCGGTTTAATATCTTTTGTTTTTTCCACGATGGTATCCAGTGTTCCTGTTACCGTCTTTTGCTGAGGGGTAGTTCCCCACCGTATTACGGCAACCGGGGTATCCTTGGAACGGCCGTGTTTAATGAGTTGTTCTGTAATATGGGGAAGGTTCTTAATGCCCATGTAAAAGGCGATCGTGCCAATGCCTGTGCTGATCTTGGCCCAATCAATAGAGCTTTCATTTTTTGTGGGGTCTTCGTGTCCGGTAATTAATCCAAAGGTGGATGTGAAGTCACGATGGGTAACAGGAATTCCTGCATAGTTTGGCGTTGCAATGGCCGCTGTAATGCCGGGCACCACTTCAAACGGCACATTATTCTCGCGGAGCACGATGGCCTCTTCACCGCCGCGCCCGAAGATGTATGGGTCGCCGCCTTTCAATCGTGTCACAATTTTATCTTCCTTTGCCTTTTTCACCAGAAGTTGATTGATATCATCCTGCTCCATAGTGTGCGCGCCACCCTGTTTACCCACATAGATCATTTCAATATCGGGTTTCGCTGCTTTGAGAAGTTCGATATTTACTAAATAATCATAAATGATAACATCGGCCTTTTTGATGCACTCCAGCCCCCTTACGGTAATAAGCTTGGGATCGCCAGGACCTGCCCCCACGAGATATACCATACAACGCTTCATCAACACAAACCTTTCATGAACAGGAATATTTCAAAATTTCTCTAAAGTTTAATACTCAATAACAACAAGCCACGAATGAACACGAATCGACATTGCTTGAATGTGCGCATTTGTGGTTGAAAAATAATAGTTTATCATTATAAAGCAATATCTCTTATCCGGTCAATGAATAAAATAACCTTTTCATGGGAAGGCGGAAGTCTTTATCTGCGCTTTATATCCGTCCATTTAACCTTTACAATATCCACTAAATAAAGGATAATATAATTTTATATATTCTCTGGTCCCCACGTTAAATTATAGCGAAAATGCTATGCCTAAAGAAAAAATACTTGTTGTAGATGATGAAGAAGACTTATTAAAATTAATTCGGTTTCATCTCGAAAAAGATGGCTATAAAGTTTTAACTGCAACAAATGGCGAGGATGCCTTATTTTTAACGAGGAGAGAAAGACCCGAACTTATTATTCTGGATTTAATGTTACCGGGAATAGATGGGTTTGAGGTTTGCAAGAAAATAAAAACAACCCCTGAACTTGCTCACACGGCTGTGGTAATGCTGACGGCGAAAGGAGAAGAAGTTGATGTAACGCTGGGTTTAAAACTAGGGGCTGATGATTACGTTACAAAGCCCTTTAGCTTGAAAGAACTTGTTGCACGAGTACAAGCAGTACTCAGGAGAACACAAATCTCTTCGACAGTAAAAGACCATATTGAAATAGGCGAACTTACTCTTGATGTATACAAACATGAGGTAACTATAAAGAACGACACTGTCCCTTTGACCCTCACAGAATTCAAACTTCTTCATCAGCTTGCCAGTAACCCGGGCCGTGTATTTACCCGGGATGAATTAATTAACGTGGTTTCCGGGGCCGAGACAATTGTTATTGACCGAACTATTGATGTGCATATAGCTTCGCTCAGAAAAAAATTAAAGGCATTTTCAAGTTACATTATTACAATACGTGGGATTGGGTATAAATTTAAGGAACAATCGTAAATGTTTAAAAACAAGTTATTCTGGAAAATATTTACAAGCTACGTTGTCCTTCTCATCGGATGTCTTGCACTGACGGGGTATTTTATGAGTAGATTCTTAAAGGGCTATCATGCAAATTTTTTAACGAAAAACCTGGCTTCCGATAGAATTATAATTTTATATATAATTCTTACCTTTGTTGCAACCGTAGGCATTGGATTTGTTATTTTTCGAATAAGTACGTCTCCCTTACTCAGTATTACACAGACAGCCCAAAACTTTGCCCAGGGTAATTTTACAAGCAAAGCAGAAGTTATTACTTCCGGTGAAATGGGCGATCTGGCAAATGCAATTAATGCAATGGGTGTTGAGCTCCAAACAAGGATGCAAACCATTTTCGACGACAAGAATAAAATGGATGCAATCATGGCCAATATGAATGATGCAATCATTACAACGGATATAGAGGAAAGAATAATTCTTATCAACAACGCTGCGAAAACCATGTTTGGAATATCAAAGGTTATATTAAATAAGGATTATTTGTGGGAAAAAATACGTAACGAGAAATTACGGCAACTGGTGAGAGAGATAATCCATTCCTTGTCTAAAAGCGGAGATATGGCACAATCATCAAAAGTTTCTGAAATAGAAATTCTTTCACCGGAAAAGAGACTCCTCCAGACACACCTTTCGCCTATTCAGATTGATAAAGATACACGAGGTATTCTCCTTGTATTTCACGATATAACAGAATTACGAAAACTGGAAAATACGCGAAGGGAATTTGTTACCAATGTATCTCACGAATTGAGAACTCCCCTTGCATCCATTAAAGGTTCCGTTGAAACGCTTCTCGAAAACTGCACACCAGGCGGAGAACACACACAGGAATTTCTTAATATTATTAAGCGGCACACAGAGAGACTTGATAATCTTATCAAGGATATTTTGGAATTGTCCAGGTTAGATTCTAACGACCTTAAAATAGAACTGCACAGGACAGACATCCAACCTTGTATAGAAAACATCTTTACCCATTACAAAGATCTTTGCGCAGAAAAGAGTCAAACTTTTGATTTGCAGATGCCACAACATATACCAGCTATCGAAACAGATAACTATCTCTTACGTCAATTGCTGACCAATTTACTTGATAATGCGGTAAAATACACACCAAAAGGTGGGCAGATATACCTGAAGGTAGAACCCGTTAATGAGTCGGTTCGTTTTGTAGTATCAGATACGGGTATTGGTATATCACAAGAACACCAACCCCGAATTTTTGAGCGTTTCTACCGGGTCGACCCGGCCCGGTCACGAGAGATGGGGGGAACAGGATTGGGGCTTTCCATTGTTAAACATATTGTTACACTCCACCATGGGTCTGTCAAAGTTGAAAGCACGGCAGGAATAGGAAGCCGTTTTATAGTTACACTACCACAACAACAACCAAAATACACGATTTTATAATATATGGAACTTATTATCGATTTTATAGAGGATCTGGTTTACATATACGAGGAAGTGTTCTGGCTCAAAGAATGCTTCATGACTCTAAAATCAATTTTTATCTTCCTTCTGGTGCGATGGATAATGAAATTAGAGTATAAAGTGACGCTTCTTTTGTATCTGGCGTCTTTTATTGGCGTTGCTTGTATTTTTTTTGGCGATATCGGTTATTTGAGTGACAATGACGTCCTAAAACTCATCGGCCCAACTACCTTATTTGTTTTATTAGCTTATAACAAGAATAAAGAAAGTGATTACATACTGTTCATTTTTCTTATTCCTTATTTAATCACTTCTTACGAATTTTATAGAAGCTTGCCCCTTGTAATAGAGTCATTAATATCTCATGCATTAATTATTGTTAGTATTGTCATAGTAAAAAAGAATTTGTATATTTCTTTGTTTATTAGCGCAGTTATTGGAATACTTATCAATTTAATTGGCTACAATACTGCTCCTGGCACGAATGACATCCTGATAAACCCGGCATTAATAACCCTGGCAACAAAAGGGCTCGAACGTTATACAAAGGATAAAAAATACTCCGAATTTCTCAAGTCCTTTTGGATAACCCTCGTGTGCTTTGCCTACTTTGGAAGCTGGATTTTTCATAGTATAAAACCAGGCTGCCCGCTTTACCATACCACTGAAATATATAAATCTCACAGCAAGCATCCATCAATACCTACCAATCCACCTCCGTTGTTCGACTGAATATTTGCAGGAGAAACCAAGATAAAAGAATCATAATAAGCTTACGGGTACAATTGAAGGTAGAAAAAAGTTTTATAGAAGCTTAAACGAAATGTTGTTTAATGGAAATAAATTAACGAACTGTATTCTATCTAAACAACAAAGGGTAGGAAATCTTCTGATTTTCCTACCCTTTGTTTACACAAATAACTTATTTTTGAATTGTTACTCCAGGATTTATTTTTCAATTACAAAGAATACCGGTATAAGCGCGTCAACAATAGTACCTCCCGCACAAGCATCTTCACAGACTGGTTTATAAACTAGTGCAGAATCGGTTCCCCCAAATCCAACTATATGAGTATGAACATCCCAGAGTTGGGGAAGTGGTAATCCCGCACTTCCATCCCAATCGCTTGCGGCAACGGGCGGACCGGCAATCTGAATTCCGTTGAAAAATGTTTTTTCATTAGATAATCGATTAGAACCCTGATCACCATTATCATATCCTTTTACTCCACGCTGCCCATCAGCTCCACACATGGTAAAAAGACCTTCACCGCTTATACTTGGATGTTTTAAGGTAAGTGACTGATAGCCATAAAATCCTGTGCCCTTTAAACAATTATCATACAGATACACACTTTTACCAAGCGTTGAAAACTCATCTGTTTGATTGGTATAGATGATGAGAAGCGAAGCACCTTCAAGCTTTACCTTATGAAAATCTGCCGGAGACCATGGATTCTCACCAGAAAAAGCATTACTAGTATCTAAAAACCTAAATGCATAATTCCTGTTGGGGTTACCATAACTATTCACAATGTCGGTGACGTCTTTTTTGTAAGTATGGGTTCCACCATCTCCCACGAAGTCAGGATTTTTCCAACCAGGATTCAAATTATCAGCAATGAGATTACCTTGTAATATCTCTGATTGAAACTTAACTTTGGATTTTGATGCGCCTACAGCATTTTTGTCTATATACGCCCAATAGAGAAATGCTTTTATAACATTGCTATTTGCAGGAATACCCCTGAGATGTATAAATCCTCTTTTTGAATTTCTTAATGCAACGCCATTCGCAACATGTCTTACATCAGAAAATTTCTGACATGCATTAATAACTTTCGGCGCTAAAGGCCCTTTGGAATTGCCATACAATGGCCCACCACCGTTTTCCGCAAGGGCAGTAAGTACCTGCGACAAACCCATCACAGCCATCAATGCAAAAACAGGCATTATTATTTTTCTCTTCATCGGTTTTTCCTCCCTAATTACAGATGTAAAATAAATAAAACTATCATAGCTTTATATCATTAAAATCAGCATAAACAGCCATTTCCCTAATTCGTGTTTATCGTTATTTTGAAAAAATGCTACCTCCTCAAGGCAAAAGCTGTTCCGCGTAGACGCATAGATAACATATAAATCAAAAAGATTTTTATTTTTAGACTTTAACTTACCTCTGGCAACGTTGTAGTCGTTGTACCACCGCCACGCACAGTCGCCGTTGTCGTCGTTGTCGTTACAGTCGAGGTTGTTGTTGTAAATAACGTTGTTGATGTCGTTCCTCCGCCTTGTATCGTTGTCGTCACCAAAAACGGCACTGCAGACGGTATCGTTGGCAATGTGGTCGTAGTTGTTGATACGGTAGTCGAGGTTGTTCGCCCTGCTGGTCTCCCACCGGCAGCACTTCCTGCCATCGTCTTATGCTGGTCAGATAAATTCGTACTCGCCGTCCTTACGTTCTGTTCTTCCCCGTTGGCAAACACCAGCGTTCCTTCTTTTTTTGCCGTCGTCATACCTTCACTGTATTTATCTAAACGCACTAATGCCTCACCACCGCTATCAATCCTCAAAACAGAACCTTCGTCAGATTTCATCTCAAACGGCTTCCTTCCTCTGACCGCCACGCTAAAGGTACTCTGATTACCTGGTATCGTTACTGACTGCCCCGCCGAAAGTTCAAATAACCGACCCGTTTTTGCATACACAAACTTAGGCGATCCTTGATCTACCCGAAACGTCACTTCACCACTCTTTGCAGAAACATCTATTTTCGCAGGCCTGTCCAAAATTATCCGATGGTCATTCACATCTATCTCCGTTGCAATAAAACCCGTCCTGGCGAGATTCGCAACTATATGACCTTCCTGTAACTCAAACACCCGAACTGTCCCCTTTCCGCTCCTTTCGGTAAGATAAAACCTCAGAGAGGTCTTCTCCCCGACATCCACCTTCACCTTATCTTCCAGAATGACCTTTGCACCTCCCAGCTTCCCCGTTATAATGCTGTCGCCGTCTTGTAAAAATGGAAAACCACCTGCTTTTCTGAATGAGCTAAGCCTGGATGTCTTTGTATCAAGCATAACCCCTTCGTGCTGAATCCAAACATCTCCGGAATAAGACTGAATCTTCCCAATATCCCCGCTATCTTTGGCAAAACTAATGCCGGATATCACAACCGATATCAGCGCAACGCTCAAAAAAACAACTATGTTTTTCTTACCTGATACGCCATGAGAAGATAACCAATTACTGAATAAGGCCTTCGTATCGGTCACCATGAGTTTCCTCCCTCCTTAAAATATTATTACCTAAATTTGCTTTACGCCCAATCGACCAAGTCGAATATTTACCGACCGTACAAAACTCAACTAATAAATAATTAAACACCACACGCCCCAACAAATGCTTCAACAATAATAACTAATCACTGCATCGAAAAAAGAGCTTATGCATTCCAACCCACACGTACAACCAAAATATAAAACGCATATCCATTAACCATAAAACCGTCAGATACACAACAAAAAAAGATACCCTCCCGTAAAGTATTCTTCAACAACAGACTACTTCACAGCAGGGTATCTTTAGCTATTAACCTTAACTTCATAAACATTCCTCGGCAGTATGGCTATCTTTACAATTTAACATTATAAAGACCTCTACTTTGCGCCCCCCAATCACTTGGGGTTAGCCTTTATCGTAATGTTCGTGCTTAAAATTTTATTTAAATATCAAAAACGCATTGGTTTTTGAAAAAGACACGCTAATATTTATTGTTATTATATCATTTAAAATATTTTTGTCAACCAAATATTTAAAATATGCCAAGAAGCTTAACTTTTAAATAGCTCCAACAATATTAACGAACACCTCGTACGTTAATCTCTCTGTATTAGAAACGTTATATTTCCACATCTCTCCCTTTCCCGGAAGGAGACTAAATACATTAATGTCAAATTTAGTGTGCGGCCTCAGACTCACAGGCAACCCGATATTGACCCGGGTTCAAAAGATTCTCAAATTCGTCCGGGTTGGAAAACTCTAACTGAACTAACCAGCCTACGCCATAGGGGTCTTCGTTTACTAACTGTGGTTTTTCCAAAATAGCCTTGTTTGTCAACGTAACTTTACCAGATAGTGGAGAATAAATATCGTAAGCGGCCTTTACTGACTCAATAACCGCGCAGGGTGCACCCATCTTTAATTCCTTTCCCAATTTAGGCAATTCCACAAAAACAATGTCCTTGAGTTGTTGTTGTGCAAAGTCAGTAATGCCCACCATTATCTCTTTCTGATTTATCCTTCTTACCCATTCGTGAGTCTTTGTGTAAAATAGTTCGTCCGGTATGTTCATTATTTTTATGCCCCCCTTTGGTTCTGTTTCAATAGAGACCGGATATAAAGTCTTGGAACTGTACTGAGAAATTACCTAAAATCTGAACACATTTTTTTGTTCTGGTCAAGTGTTTTTTTGTTAAATTGGGAAATTTCTTGATTTATTTAATTAACAGGTGGTATCCTTTTGCCATAACAATTCCGTCGAAATATTTCAGCGTAGTCTGAGAACCGATAAATTCACTAAATCCATGGAAAAGAACATAAAGACCATTCTTGCGATTGGCCCCCACCCTGACGACGTAGAAGGCGGCATGGGCGGAAGCATCCTGAAATTGGCAACCCTTGGATATGAAGCACATATCCTTGACCTGACTAACGGCGAACCTACCCCCCACGGAAGTCCTGAAATTCGCAAAAAAGAATGTGAACAAGCCGCTCTCATGCTTGGCGTAAAAAGCAGAATAGTGCTCGACTTGCCTAACCGATACCTGATGGACACCATCGAAGCGCGCAAAAAGGTTGCTGCTGTTATCCGGAATATACGTCCTCAGATACTTTTTCTTCCTTACTGGATTGACGCCCATCCAGACCATGTTCAGGCTACCCTGGTTGGTGAAGCCGGTCGGTTCTATGCAAAACTGACAAAATCGGATATCCCCGGAGAACCATTCTACCCTACGCACATCTTTTATTACTTATGTTCACACTTCCGTCTTCATGTCACGCCTTCATTCATTTTAGATATTAGCAAAGAATTTGAAAAAAAACTCCAGATTGCCCGGATATATCAGTCTCAATTTGCCTATGACGATGCGCGATGGAAATATATTAGCAGTTCAATTATGGCAAGAAATCAATATTATGGTAATTTAATACGAGCTGACTATGGCGAGCCTTTTATGAGTCGGGAACAGATCGGTTTGTCGGACATACGAGATATCCTATAACTATGAAATATTTTCCCGTTGGGAAACTTGATTATCGTCTGCTTGAAAAACTATTTGCATTAAATCCCCTCAACGACCCAAGGGTTATTATTGGCCCACAAATTGGCGAAGATGCAGCCGTAATAGACTTCGGCAAAAAGTTTTTAGTGGCCAAGACAGACCCCATCACCTTTACCACACATCACATCGGCTGGTATGCCGTTAATATAAACGCCAACGATATCGCCACAACGGGAGCCACACCAAAGTGGTTTCTGGCTACCGTGCTTTTGCCGGAAGGGAAAACAACTGCAAAACTCGCAACGGAAATTTTTCTCGATATTATCAAAGCAACTCAAACACTCAATATCACCCTGTGCGGCGGCCACACAGAAGTATCCTATAAAATCGACAGACCCATTATCATTGGCCACATGCTGGGCGAAGTTGAAAAAAACAAGCTTGTAATAAAGAATCATGCACGTCCCGGCGATGACCTTTTGCTGACTAAGGGAATAGCCATAGAAGGAACCTCTATCATTGCACGGGAAAAGGCTTCGGAAATTACGAAAATATTTGGCAGGCAGTTCGTCAAAAGAGCACAGAAATTCATTGACAAACCGGGGCTCAGTATCGTCCAGGACGCCTTATTAGCCAATAAAGTGGCTCATATCCATGCCATGCATGACCCAACAGAGGGCGGATTGGCAACAGGAGTTCTCGAACTAACAATGGCATCCGGCACAGGAGCTGTCATTGATATGGAAAAGATTCCGTGTTATAAAGAAACGGAACAAATCTGTACTTTATACAATATCCATCCACTCGGCCTTATCGCATCGGGGGCGTTGCTCATTGTGCTCGATCCCAAAGATACAAAAAAGGTTGTTTCCGTCCTTACAAATCACGGCATACCATGTGCTTTAATAGGTAAAATTTCCAAAAAAAGTGAAGGATTAAAAATTTTGAAAAAGGGTAGGCTTTTAAAGATGCCGGTATTCAAAACTGATGAGATTACAAAGATTTTATCCGGGATGTAAAAAATTCTGGGTCTTCGTGTACTCGTGTGGGTAAAAAGATAAGTATGTGTGGGTTACAATGGCTAAAAATAAAGATAAAAGCGGTTTTAATAGGATAAGAAAAACAGTATGATAACGAGATGGGAAAAAAGAGACGATTACTGGACGAATACCAATACCCCGGGTTTCGACCGCGATCTGAAATACAGGGGATATTTGGAGATCCTCAAGCGCGGCTTATCCGGCTTAAGAGGACTCAAAAAAAACAATCTGTGGATGCTGCGGCACGGTACATTGCAGTTACTACGACAGGAAAGAACAACGGACACGGGATCTGTCCTGTGGAAATACCCGGATATACTTGGAGGCAGAGGTCCGGAGGGTCAAGTGTAGAAAGTGCGGGAAAGTGAAACGAGAGAAGCTTTCTTGGCTGGCAAACAATCCGTTTTACACAAAGAGGTTTTCCTACTATGTGGGGCGGAAGTGTCGTGCTATGACCATAAAGGATGTTGCGAAAGAGTTGAAGCTGGATTGGCACACGGTAAAGACACTGGACAAAGAGTACATGCAGGAACAACTTCAGCGCAATCCAGTTGCGGCGCCCAAGGTAATTGGAATAGACGAAATATCCTTACGGAAGGGCCATATCTATCGGGTCGTGGTAAGTGATTTAATGAGAGGCCGTCCGATTTGGTATGGTGGGAAAGATCGGTCTGAGGAGAGCATGGATCAGTTCTACGAGTGGCTTGCACCGAAGAAG
>JAHFOW010000091.1 GCA_023261465.1 Planctomycetota bacterium | reverse complement strand
ATAAAGAGCTATATTAGTGTCGATTAGAACGTTCCCACTCATCCCTTAATTCCTTCTGATACCTCAGAGGGTCTATTTCCCATTTTAGAACACCGCAATACTTATAAGCATGGAACAGATGCTTTTTTTCAATATCCTGAATCTTTTTTTTCTCATCATCATCGATATTTTCCTTAATAACTATTAAACCCATTATTTTCCTCCATAAAGTATATTTTTTGTTAAATATGATACTGTTAAATAATGTAACATAAAAAAAGGTAATTACAGCAATAAAAAATACCGTTTTCAGTTTTATTATTTACTTATAATATAGCAAATTTATAGGAAATGTAAAAGGGAGAAGTGGGGGCGCAAGAATATGGGGACACATCTGGACAGGTTGTCCGAGAATGCAAAATTGTGAAAATTTGGATATTGATTAATAATGACTTATGACATGCGAATTCACGAAAAAGTCAATTCTCGGACAACCTGTGGACATTGGACACTTTAAACTATGAAAAGTTGGGTAGGGTGGATTAAGCGAAAGCGAATCCACCTTCTGTTGTAATAATGTCGGTGGATTCAGCGCTAAAAGGCAAGCGCCTTAATCCACCCTACCCTTGAGCGGGTTCAGGTTTGTAACCCGAACCCAAGTGTTTCTTTTTTATTACAAGTGTGAATCAGTGTGGTAGTGTGGTAGGTTGGGCTGATGCACGAAACCCAACAATTTCGTAAATGTTGCAAATAATACGTACTGGATTTTTGGCAGGTAATCGTTCACGCAGAGGCGCAAAGAGCACGAAAGAAAATACAGATTTATTGTCATAGCGAACGCTAACAAAGCCGCAGTTGCTTCGCCCCTACACTATTATTGGAATTTTTCAAAGAACTAAAGTGTTACAGTTAAGGATTGTTTGATCAAAACAACCCCCTTTATCCCATACGTGTTAAGTTAAGACAACAAAAGAGCATGAGCATCCCCCAATAATTCGAGAGTGGTTTTTGGTGAAGGTCTTTTTTAAATACCCTGCAGAGTGTCTTCTCTGTAATCATGTCTGACCCTCCTCAATGCCGTGTTTGCGGAATTCAGCTACGTATGCCTCAACCAGAGTATCGCACAATTTTCTGAATTCTTTGTGACGTCTAATCCGGGCACGGACTTCATTCAAATCTGAATATGAAAAATGGATTTTGGTTTTGGGCTGTTTATTATGGTTTTGTTAATACACCTTCAGACCAGTTGATGATTGTGCCGATATCTGCCGGTTCACCACCAATCGTCATTTTATATTGTCTCCCTTCCAGCAATTTTTTCTCCTCGCCTTCTAATAATAGCGTGGCCTCGCCCTTTATAGCAGTAACAATAGTCAGAAAATCCTTCGCATGGATATTCAAAGTGCCTTTGTTTGTTCGTATTCTCCCATTTTTGGTGTCTACTTCCAAAGATATATCAGACTTCTTTGTGTCTTTTACTGAAACAAGTATCTGTCCGGACTTAAGCTGTAACTTCCAGGGATCTATAACGCAAACTTCAGTATTTGAATCAAGTGTTACTTCAACCCCATTTTTTGTTGCAAAGGCTGTTTTTCCTCCGGCATCTGTTTTTAAGGTTGTACCGTTTTGAAGATATGTCTTATTTGGCGATTTCTTCCATTCTGTGCTTCCCGGATACAAGATGTTAATTTCTCCATGGGTATTAAGCAGGCTGATGCTTCCACTTTCGTGTGTTAAATAAAAGTATGTGCCCGCCAAGGCTATTAGCCCACCCCCGACAATAGAACCCAAAAAGATAAAGCCCTTTTTTGTGGGCCTGGCAATGAGGATGCCAAGTTCGTAAAGTATGATCATAGGAATTGCGGTCATGACCTGGGTAAAGGGGTCCGGAGGCGTTACCACGGCTGCAATAATAAAGATCGCCAGGATGGCATATTTTCTCCATGCAATAAATTTATTAGGGGTGATAATGCCTATTTTTGACAAAAGCAGCATAACGAGCGGCAATTGAAATACCAAACCCAACGCAACCGTCAGCATGAATACGAATGATACATATTCCTGCATCGTAATAATGGGCTGGATTCCCGGACCAAGGATGCCAATGAGGAATTGAAGTCCAAAAGGGATTAACAAATAATAGCCAAAAATACCACCCACCACAAAGGCAACATAAGAAACAGGGAGAAATAAAAGCACATACCTCTGTTCCTTTTTGTAAAGCCCCGCACTTACGAATTGCCATATCTGGTATATGATAAAGGGATAGGCCAGAAAAATCGAAGTAATGAAACACAATTTCATGTAAGAATAAAAACCTTCCTGATAGCTCAATACCTGCAATTCTTGTGAAAGAGAGGCCTTTGCCATGGCAATTTTATGGGGTCTTTTTGCCACATCCAATATCTGTGTCTTAAAGAACCAGCACAGAATAAAGGATAAAACAATTGCAATAATGGAAAAAACGACCCTGCGCCGCAATTCTTCCAGGTGTGCGCCTAATGACATCCTGAAGTTTTCAATATACGATTCTTCGGTATCTACAGTAGTATTCACAGTGAACCTCGGTGATAGGTCTATTCTTGATAAATTGGATTACTTGTCAGAGCTTTAAAATATTAAAAATCGCAAAAAATTGAATGCCGGTGTAAAGGTGCTTATTTATTTGGTATTGCCGCTCTTCAATTTTTCATACTGGGCAAAAGACTTTTTTGCTTCTTCTTTTAACCCTTTCTTTTCATACAAGGCGCCAAGTGTCTTATGAATGTCTATCGCTTCAGGGCTGATTTCCAGAATCTTTGTGTATTCACTAATCGCATTGTCCAGGTTGCCTTTTTGCTCATAGAGACGGGCAAGGGTGAGATGTATCGTGGCAAACTTAGGATTGATCTCCAGGGCGCGATGTAAAACTTTGATTGCATTGTCAGCCATTTTTTGCTCATTGTAGACAATGCCAAGACATACATACGCCTTGATATTGTTTTTGTTGAGAGACACGGCATTCTCCCATTCCTCAATTGCTTCATTATATTGTTTATTGTAATAAGAAACGAGACCCATTTCAAAATAAGTCTCAGGTTTTAGTGTGAGATTCATTTCTTCAATACTTTTCAGTTTATCTTTTATAGTAACTAATTTTTTTAATACATCTGCTGCCAGCGCTTTATTTTTGGTTTCGGGGAGAATGATAGAAGGGATGAGCGCCTTTTTTCTCTCAAGGGCCAGAGCGTCTTCTAGTGAATCCTTTTCAACCTGGACAAATTCTTTGGACTTTTCAAGAGGCGTTTTTAGATTGGCATTCTGGTCTTCAAGGATGGATACCTTTTGTTCCAGGGTGTTAATTTTTTGTTCATCCTCCTCTTGTAATGATTTTTGTTTTGATTGGTACTCTTCTGTTAATCGTTTCTCTAATTCGGATAATTTCTTTTTGTGGATTTCATTGGAAATATAGTCATTCCTGTATGTTGTCAGTTTTTGTTCGTAATCATTAACCTTTTCGTCATAAACGGATTTGAGTATATAATCGTTTTTCAGTTTTGTTTCATACATGGCAACGGCATTTTCGTAAATCTTCTTTTGTTTGTCACGGGTGAATTTCAGGGTTTTTATTAATTCATCCTTTCCCGCCAGCATTTGTTCATAATATGGTTTTTCCTTAAAAAACCAGTAACAGATGATCGTAATGAGTGAGACGATGAAGACAACCCCTAAAATTAAGGCAAATTGCTTATTGGCTTTGACAAAGGAGACTTTCCTGATAGATGAAACACCCGTTGTTATACTCTTGAAGCGTTCGAATGGATTTTTAAAGGTGAATTTCATAATAGTAATTTTTGAGAAGTGTTAGTGGGTAGTTTGCGAAATCTGAGATTTATTATTTTCTGGTTGCGGGTTTTTTATTATAAGGGTGTCCGCTTTTTCCTGGCTCATTGGCGCAACCTCTACTATCCATGCAGCGGCTTCATTGTTTGTTTTTTTTACGGAAACCTTTACTGATGGTAGTAGTTGTGATTTTCCGTATCGTGCTGTTATACGGGCTGCTGTTAGAATCTTTTCTTCTGTTAATTCTCCCCGAATAAGGGTAAAAGGACCTTTCATATCAACCAGGCTTAAGAGAAGGTCGCCTTCCCTGCACAGGGTATTTATCCTTTCATTGTCTTCCTCGTTTCTTCCCACGATGGCTTTTGTATTGTTGTCGAGTCTGAAATGCCTTCCTACTTTTAATAAATTAACGTCATTTACATTTGCATCACAGGTATTAACCAGATCCCTCATACGATTTGCAAACTCAGGGTCGGTAAGCAGGCACCCGCCGGCGGAACAGGGGTAATCCTTAATCTGGAATACATCGGCAAGCTGAATCTGGTCTTTTCGGGAACGTCCGCGGATTTGCAGCAATTTGTCTCTATTTACAAGCCCCGTTTTTTCAGGGATGGTAGGCTCCATGTGTTTTGCGCAGAGCGGTCTTAATACCAAACCGGTGAGATCTGCTTCCTGGTCAATGATTCTCATAGCCTCTTTCCGTTGGGACATGGGTCTCTGACCCAAAACCTCTCCCGTAATAATAAAATCGGCGCCGATTTCACGCATGTAATCGCCGGCAACACGGAAAATATTGATGCGGCAATCGATACAGGGGTTCATGTTTTTTCCATATCCGAACTTGGGTTTTTTTACCAGTTCCAGAAAACGTTCCGTGGTATTGATGACCTTGATGGGCACACCAAGCTTTTCTGAAACCTTTACAGCTTCAAGCTTACAGCTTCCCTGTGATGTACAACGACAGAATACCGTTACAAAATTGAGGGCAATTACCTCGATTCCCTGTTCCTGGATAACACGGATAGCGAGGGTGCTGTCTAATCCCCCGGACAATAAAGCCAATGCCTTTGCCAAAATCTAACTCCTTAATGTTATTGAATTTCCATTCTCGCAGTGTTTTGTAAAATATTTACAAATTCTAAACCATTATAAGGGTATCTTCAAACAAAAAATCAACCGAAAAGAAGTTTGACTGTTTCATCCTGGCATGTTAAAGTATACTTAATTTTTAGGTTGTGCAAATGTGTGACTTTTAAAGATTTGCAGAGTAGTTTCTCATGTAGACCAGTGATGGGGGGGGTTATGATAAGGCAACCGGCTGTGGCTGGTAGTTTTTATAGGGGAGACGCGGTTTCTTTAAAAAGCGATATTGAAGGTTTTGTAAAGAAAGACTGTGAAAAACAGTCTGTCCTGGGCATCGTTTCCCCGCATGCCGGTTATGTGTATTCTGGCCGTGTTGCTGGAAATCTGTATTCAAAGATTAAAATACCCGATACGGTGGTTATTCTTTCGCCGAATCATACAGGCTATGGCGTACCGTATTCCATCTGGCCTGGCGGTTCATGGCGCACGCCGCTGGGTGATGTTAAGATCGACGAGGAAATAGTAAACGAATGGGCGCTTCACTGTGACCTGATAGAGAAAGATCGTGAGGCTCATTTATATGAGCATGCCGCTGAGGTGCAGATTCCCTTTATTCAATACTTCAATCCGGGTGTGCGGATTGTTGTAATGGTTATTTCTGCCCGGAATATCGCGGATCTTAAAAACATCGGCAAGAGTTTATCTCTGGTGTTGCAGAAGTTGCGCCCGAATGCCCTTGTGGTTGCCTCATCTGATATGACCCATCACGAGTCTCAGGCATCTGCAAACAGGAAGGACAAAATCGCCATTCATGAGATGCTTGCGCTGGATGAGGATAATTTGTACCGAAAGGTCAGAGAGATGAACATTACCATGTGCGGTATTTTCCCTACCGTTACCATGCTGGTATGCGCAAAGGAGCGGGGGGCGACAAAGGCCGAGTTGGTGCGGTATGAGACGAGTGGTGACATTACGGGCGATTACGACCAGGTTGTTGGATATGCGGGTGTTATGGTACACTGATGAAAGTTTATTCCATGAATAAATAAAACAAGTTTTAGTGGATGTTGTTATTCAAATGAAAGAATGTCTGGCAGAAATTGAATGTGTATATTGTTACAGTGGGATAGTAAAAAATATTTTTATATCCAGGAATTAGCAGGAGAATGATGTATGGTAATGATTCCGAAGGTAAAACTCACGATAGATGGTGAGACTATTGAGGTAGATAAAGGTAAGACGGTCTTACAAGCCGCCAATTCGGTTGGTATCAGGATTCCAACCCTTTGCCATGACCCGCGCCTTGAGCCCTTTGCTGCGTGCCGTGTGTGCATGGTGGAAACCCAGAGGGGCGTATCAAGCGCTCTCATCACTTCATGTAACACTGAGGTTACTGATGGTATGGTAATCCGCACCGATTCCGAGAAGGTTTTGAAGACACGAAAGATGGTTCTTGAGTTAATTCTCTCTGACCATCCCAAAGATTGCATGACATGCGAGAAATGCGGCTCCTGTACATTGCAGAATCTTGCATACGAATATAGCATAAGGGAGAGCCGGTTCTTCGAAGAACCAAAGAAAGGCATTGAAGACGACAGGAACCCCGTCATTCTTAAAGATAATGATAAATGTATCCTCTGTGGCCGTTGTGTGCGTATTTGCGCTGAAGTACAGCAGGATTATGCCATAGATTTCAGAAACCGGGGGTTTGGCACCCAGACGGGCACTGCTTTTGGAAAATCACTCCTGGATACAACCTGTGTGTTGTGCGGCCAGTGTGTATCGACCTGTCCCGTGGGCTCTCTGGTGGAAAAACAGGCAGTTGGCAAGGCACGGGAATGGGAGTTGAAACAGGTCAAAACTACCTGTGCATATTGTGGTGTTGGCTGCACCATGTTTTTGAATGTGAAAGGAAATCAGGTTGTAAAGGTGACATCAAAGGTTGGCACTGTTCCGAATGATGGAAATCTCTGTGTAAAGGGGCGGTTTGGGTACGACTTTGTTCATCATCCAGACCGGTTAAAACATCCCCTGATAAGGAAGAACGGAAAACTTGAGGAGTCAACGTGGGATGAGGCGTTGAGTCTCATTGCCAGTAAATTCAATGAAATAAAGGCCAAACATGGGCCTGATAACATTGGCGTATTCAGTTCGTCACGTTGTACCAATGAGGAAAATTATCTGGCGATGAAATTTGCGCGGGCAGTCATTGGCACAAATAACATAGACCAGTGTGCCCGGACTTGACACGCCCCTACCGTCGCCGGTCTGGCGATGTCATTTGGTAGTGGCTCAATGACCAATTCTATTGGTGAAATAAAGGATTGCAAACTTATCTTCTTAATCGGTGGTAATCCAACCGAGGCGCATCCTATCGTTGGATTGGAGATGAAGAAGGCATTGAGGAATGGCTGTACTTTTATTGTAGCAGACCCTAGAAAAATCTGGTTTGCACAGCATGCAAAGTTATATCTCCCGGTAAGACCGGGTACAGATAACTGGTTACTCAATGCAATGGCGCATGTAATTATTGCGGAAGGTCTTGAAAATAAGGAATTCATCAAAACCAGAACCGAAGGGTATGAAGAGTTAAAGGCGTTTGTAAAGGATATTACTCCTGAAAAGGCTTCTGAACATACGGGTATTCCGGCAGAAGATATCCGGCAGGCAGCCAGAATGTATGCCAAATCAGAGAAGTCGGCTATATTCTATACCCTGGGAATTACCGAGCATACCTGCGGTACTGACAATGTAAGAACAATTGCAAATCTTGCCTTGTTAACGGGACATATAGGGAAATCCAGTACCGGGGTGAATCCTATTCGAGGCCAGAATAATGTGCAGGGCGCTACGGATATGGGATGTTTACCTGACAGGATGCATGGGTATCAATACCTTTCGGATGCTGCTGTGGTTGAAAAATTTGAAAAGGCCTGGGGGGTGAAATTACCAAAGACTCCGGGCGATACATCACCGACCATGTTTGAACGTATGAACAAAGGGCAGTTTAAGGCGCTGTACGTAATTGGCGAAGACCCTATTATGAGCGAGCCGAATCAGAATTACACAATTAATGGGTTAAAAAATCTTGAGTTTCTGGTCGTTCAGGATATCTTTATGTCCGAGACGGCGAAATATGCAGATGTCGTCCTGCCGGCAACCAGTTTTGCCGAAAAGGATGGCACATTTACGAACACGGAACGTCGTGTGCAACGTGTGAGGAAGGCAATTAACCCCGTGGGAAATACAAAACCCGACTGGCAGATTATGTGTGAATTATCCAATCGTATGGGGTTTAAAATGGATTTCCCATCGCCAAAAGAAGTCTGGGATGAGATTGCAAGTTTGGCGCCTCTGCTTGCAGGAATTAACTATGCACGGATTGAGCATACCGGCATTCAATGGCCATGTCCGGATGTTAAACACCCCGGCACGAAATTCCTGCATGAAGGGAAATTTTCACGGGGTCTTGGCAAGTTCTTCGTATTGCCATACCGTGCGCCGGCAGAGAGCCCCGACAAGGAGTATCCATTATTACTTTCAACAGGGCGTACCCTCTATCATTATAATGCGGCTACCATGACCAGAAGATCTGCCGGTAGTGTGCATAAATCAAATGAATGTTTTGTCGAAGTACATCAATCAGATGCGAAGGAATTAGGCATTTTTGACGGAGAGATAGTAAAGATTGTCACCCGTCGTGGCGAGATAACTGCCCGTGCCGAAGTTTCTGAAAAGGTAAAAAAAGGCATTATCTGGGTACCGATACACTTTGTAGAGTCGGCCGTGAACAAGCTGACGAATGATGCCTACGACAATATCACACAAACAGCAGAATATAAAGTTTGTGGCGCAAAGATAGAAAAATTAACGTAAGTTTTTGAGAATCAACAAAAGGGCGTGTATTTATTTAGCAGGGTGAAGTCAACTACCCTGTCAATGCAAAGAAAACGATGTCGTTGCGAGCGAAGTGAAGCAATCTTTCTCTCAAAATCCATGAAAAGAGGAGATTGCTTCAGTCGTTCCGCCTTCGCAATGACACGACAGTAGGCTTTTTGCATAGACTCTTGAGCCATGAGAGTAGGGGACTTTCGTCTTGATACGCCCAATCCTTTTGCATTCATAGAGAACAACGGGTAAAAACCTCGTACAATTTTACTCACCCCATCCAACTGTTTATGGTCTGTAAATGCACCTGTTGATAGCTGCTGTGCTGCCTTAGAATATTACCGTGTGAAAACTCTTTTTTATGCAAATTTTTTACAATTCCTAAGCTTAAAATCTTGTGTGATACTTTTTCCCATCAGAGGCAGTTATTAAGAAATCCTTAATAACTGAATCTTGCGGGAGTTCTCTCTCGTCAAAGACATTTTTAATATGAATATTAATGTTGGCGATTGTGGTCTGAAATAATTCAGCCATCAGTTTTTGAGTCAGCCAGACCGTTTCATCCTGAAAACGAACATCAATTTTGATTTTTCCATCTTCAGCCTGATAAATAATGAGCTGGGATTTATTTTCTGCATTATCCATTCTCCAACTCCTTTCTCAATTGTTGAAGAAGCTCATCACTCTTTCGAAATGATTCGTGGAGCATCATTACCAGTTCCGTACTTGAATACGGTGTTTTTCCTCTGGCGTATGTGGATTTTTAATGTCGAGATTATAGCCATTGGAGGCAATGGTATCTATGGATACCTTCCAGGCCTGTTCGTTCTCTTTGCGCTTCTTCCACCAATTTTTAAGACCATCAAACTCGCTTTTTTGAATCGGCTTCGTTTTACTATACGCCTTAACGTCTATTAGATATTAATCTCAATTACCTTTAACGATTTTTATTTCTTCTCCTGTTAATCCATACAGCCTGTAAACAATTTCATCTATCAATTCATCGGTCGCTTTAATTCTGGCTTTTAATGGTTCGAGGATTGACAGGCTTTTGGTAAATTGATCTTCAAGAAATTCCTGGGTCTTTCGGTCTTGAGGGTTTATGGATACCTTGTTTCTATTCTTCTTGTGGAGTTCGAGGAGTTGATTAAAGTCACGCTCATGATATTCCTTTATGACAGTCTTGGAAAGATTCTTCCACGTGGTTCTTCTCGTCCAGCTTGATATGTTGAGGCGTTTTGTCTCTATGGGACATAAGTGGATTTTTACAAATTTAGTATATGCAAACGGCATACTCTGCTACTCGCCAGCCATACGACATACATCTTTTATAAACGTTTCTGATAGCCATAATCCGGCATCTTGAAGTTTTTTGAGATTATCATAAACAGTTGGAACTATTCCTCTTCTTTTTGCTAATAAAATGATCCCTACAGTACCAATATGTTGGCAACCCAATGACGAAGCGCACCTTCTTGCCTCACGGTCATCTATTCCTGCCCAACAACCCGGGTGTTTTATTGCATACGATAACACCGCACTTTCTCCTTTGCCCAAATCCCAAGATAATACCGATGGAAGCAATGGTACATCTTTAACCTGTTTTAACCAATTACAAGCATGTAAGGATTGGGAGGCATTGTCTATCTTACCTTTTGCTACGATTTCATTACAAACAATGTCTGGAACAACAATCTCTTTAAAGAGTTTTGGAAGTAGATGAATTAAATCGCTTTCAGACAAGCAGATGAATGGCGAGGCGTTCATTACTACGTTTTCAATGAGCATCCTTTAGTTCCTCAACTACTTCGCCTGCAGTATATTGGAAAGGTGACACTTCAAAACGTGACAAGGAAAAGATAAATTCCGAGCGGGATATGCCTGCTATTTCTGCTGCCTTTTCCTGCGTTATTATGCCCATTTCATACCATTTAACGGCCGCTGCCAGTCTCATTTCAGCCACGAATTCTGCGGGATTTTTTCTTATTGCAGAAAAGGCGCCTTCCGGTAGTTCAAGTTTTAATGATATTGACACATGTTTCCTTTCTTAAAAAGAATTTTATACTCAAATATCAAGCACTTCCCAATAGATTACCAAATTTATAGTGATTTTTCCTGCAATAAATGATTCACCCATACCTTTCCTGATAGCAAGTCCTGCATTAAACTTATTTTGATTCTTTGAAGTTTGGAATGGTAATTTTGTTCTTCATCGATAAATTGACTAATTGAATTGTGCTATTTGAGTTAAATAAATTTCAATAAACCCTGTTAATGCTAAGCTTTCTTTTCCTCGAATTGCCGCAATTCCTCTTCTGTT
>JAHFOW010000240.1 GCA_023261465.1 Planctomycetota bacterium | reverse complement strand
GGAATATTTTCGGCACGAACGAACAACTCCGGTTCATTTGCCCAACTGGGTATGTATTTATCATACAATCGTTTAAAATATTCGCATGTCCAGGTAAATGAATGAACACCATTTGTTATTGCATTAATTTCATAACCTGGGAATAAAATTTTAGATACCTCGCCATGTTTTTTGGCGACACCATTTACATATTTACTTAAATTGAGGGCAAGGAGTGTCATATTGAGATATTGCTGACCACAGAGCGATTTCAACAACTCAAGGGGTACGAATTCACCGAGCACTTTTTTAATAAGATCATAAGAAAATCTATCATGACCTGCTTCAATAGGGGTATGAGTCGTAAAGACACACAGGTCTCTTACTGTATCTGTATCCCAGACCCACCTTTCATCCCAGACGCTCTCGACATCCCTTTTATGCACCAAGAGCAACTCAAGTGTTAATAAGCTCGCATGTCCTTCGTTCATATGATATTTCTTAATGTGGACACCAAGCGCACGGAGAATACGCACGCCACCAATACCCAAAACAATTTCTTGTTTTAACCGGTAACGGTCATCCCCGCCATATAGGGTGGCTGTAATGTCACGGTCTTCCTGCGTATTATCCTCAATATCAGTGTCAAGATAGTATACATCTACTTCGCCACCCGTAATGCTTGTTACTTTATAGCGCCAGGCCTGGACATAAACATCTCGCCCCTCAATCTGGATTTTCACTCTTTTCGGTTGAAGTACCATGAATTTGGATGGTTCCCAAAAAACAGGGTATTCAATTTGTCTGCCGTCGTTATCTATATCCTGGCGGAAATAACCTTTTTTTGAGAGTAAAGTAACCGCAACTAGCGGTATTTTAAGGTCTGCGCCTGATTTTATCGTGTCTCCTGCAAGCACTCCCAATCCACCGCTGTATGTTGGTATGTCATGGGAAAGACCAACTTCCATAGAAAAATATGCAATTTTTGCTTCACTATTCATAAGAGATACCCGTTCGTTAACTTACCTTCTTTTTAGTATTTTATTTTTGAAATAATCACAGGTTTGTCAATATGAAAACCCTTTTGAATGTAATTACATGTGAATCGGTTTGCTAACAACTGCGTGTGCGGCTTCCAGGATAGCTTCAGAAAGGGTAGGGTGGGGGAAGAAGCTGTTTGACACCTCAAAAACTGTTCCTTCCAGTAAAGTGGTAAGCGAAGCACCCCATATTAATTCACCCACATTTGGTCCTATGGCATGTACGCCCAGTATTTCACCATATTTTTCATCTGCAACAATTTTTACAAATCCATCCTCATATTCCCCATCAATAATGGCTTTGCTATTTGCAATGAACGGAAATTTTCCTACCTTTACCTTGTATCCCTTTTTTTCTGCCTCTTCCTGCGTAAACCCCATGCTTGCTACTTGAGGAAAGCAATATGTTACTCCTGGGATGTTTTGATAATTTATGGGGTTGGTTTCTTTACCCGCAATATAAGAAACAGCCTGCAAACCTTGACGGGATGCCTTGTGTGCCAGAAAAGGGGGGCCAGTAATATCGCCAATCGCAAACAGCCCATGCTGATTGGTCTCCATTACCTCATTTGTTTGCACATATTTTTCCTTAAAACCTGAAGATAAATTCTCCAATCCAATATCTTGTAAGGCAGGCGTTCGCCCCAAAGCAAGAAGTAAGTAATCTGCTTTTAATGTTTCTATAGGTTCATTTGAAGCAGGGGTGGATTGTATCTTTCTTTTTATCCCTACACGGACGCCATTATCTATTTCAACATTTTCTAAAGAAGTATTTGTTAATATATTAATACCCCTTTTAGCAAAAGCTTTCTTTAAAGTTGCGGATACTTCTTTATCTTCAGCGGGAAGGATATCGTTTAAAAGTTCAATGATCGTTACTTTTGTCCCAAACGCATTAAGAAGATATGCAAATTCAACGCCTACAGCGCCACCACCCGCAATAACTATTGATTTTGGAATTTCTTCCAATACCAGGATATCATTACTTGTAAGTACATATCGCCCATCATGGTGAATTGTGTGAGGAATGAGTGGAATAGAGCCGGTAGCCAGAACAACATTTTTTGCAGTTACTTTACCAATCTCGTTTCCATTTTTTTTAAGTAACAGACTACCCGGGGACATGAGTTGTCCAACGCCTTCAAAGACTTCCACGCCATTTTTTTTGAGAAGAAATTGGATACCCTGGAATAACCGATTAACGATAGATTCTTTGCGCCGGTGGAGCCGCGGATAATCGATGCCTATCTTTTCTAAGATTATGCCACATTCTTCTGCTTTATAAAGTTTTCTGTAAAGATCGGCAGAATGGAGGAGAGCCTTTGTAGGAATACAGCCCCAGTGTAAACACGCACCACCAACCTTTTCTTTTTCAACAAGAGCAGTTTTTAATCCAAATTGAGCTGCTTTAATTGCCGCAACATAACCTCCAGGCCCGCCTCCAATGATTGCAAGGTCAAAAGGGGAGCTTACATCAAGCAATTATCCCTCCTTTTTCCAAGTGAATAAAATAACAAAAATGAGCGCAATTGCAATGATCATAATTGCCTTTGGACTAATATCTGGGACAATTGATTTTTCCATTTGTAAGGATAATAATTTGCCGATCATAATGCACCTCCTCCTTTGAGAATAAAATTTATCACAAGTAAACAAAAACAAATTTATTATTATAAAGGCACATCAATTTTAGAATATTTGATGTGCCTTTATAAATCTTATCATCTAATATAATCAACCGTTAAGTGGCGACTGCGGCCATCGCAGGGGTTGATACAGGTATCACGTTTGATGAGTAACAATCCTTATAATAATCCCCAGAATCATACAACTCCTTTAAATTCTGTAAGACTTGTTCAAATACCTGTTTCCAGTCAGAGCCAACCCTGAATGCAAACATGGAGTTTCTCGGATTCTTTGTTGTCTTAATAGAATTCCTGAAACGTTTTCTCAAATTATCACCCGCGTAAATGTGATCATACACATACTGCATACCTTCAATAAAGTTCTCTAATGTCATATCTACAAACCGATGGACCACATGCGCGGTATCGTAGTATTGCCAATCGTCAGGATAATTCTTCCTGAAAATTCTCTTTTCTTTGTCGAGTCTTGCATACAATTGGGTTTTCGGAAATGGGCAGTTGATTCCAAAAGTTAGAATATCAATGTTATTTTCTAATATGAAATCGGTCATCCTTTTGAAGGAATCTTTATCATCGCCATCTGCTCCGAAAACCACGGAACCCCAAACAACGAGGCCTGAATCATGTATCTTCTGGATACAATCAAAATAACTGTCCGTGCCCAACTTAAGATTTACACGTTTATTCATTTTCTCGAGAACGGCTTCATTCGTAGACTCAATCCCTATGAGCATACCAAAACAACCGCTCTTTGCCATATAATCAAGGGTTTCTTTATCCTGAGAAATATTTAAAGCTGTAAATCCCAACCAATCCTTGTGAATACCGCGCTCAACCATCCCTTTAAAGAGGTCGCGCGCCCTCTCGTTTGACTTTTTCCCATGTCCATAGAAATTGTCTTCAGCCAACATCAAACCTTTGTAATCAGTTGCTGCCATTTCATCAAGCACATCATCGTAAGGTCTTTCCCTGAATTTTCTACCCTGGAAAGTGGGAACG
>JAHFOW010000239.1 GCA_023261465.1 Planctomycetota bacterium | reverse complement strand
GGATGAAATTGCACACATACAAACCAGGGGTGATCTTTGAGTTCCATTGCCTCTACCAACTGTTCACCTGGTGAGTGGCCGCTGAATATCATACCCTGTTTTGAAAATACGTCTTTATACAGATTATTAAACTCATACCGATGCCGGTGTCTTTCCGAAATACCCTTTTTGCCGTACGCTTCAAACATCCTTGTACCCTCCCGAATAATACACGGCTGAGCGCCAAGCCTCATCGTTCCACCTTTATGGGTTATCTGTCGCTGCTCTTCAAGTAAACTGATTACCGGATGAGGGGTATTCACATCAAATTCTGTACTATTTGCCCCTTCTAATGCGCATACATTCCTCGCAAACTCAATCGCAGCACACTGCATTCCCAGACATATACCAAAAAAGGGAATTTTGTTTTCCCGGGCAAACCGTATTGCCGCAATCTTGCCTTCAACACCCCGGACACCAAATCCACCAGGCACAAGGATGCCGCCTACTCCTTCAAGGTGCACCTTTGCCCCGGTCTTTTCAATGTCTTCAGATTCCACCCGCCGTACACGCACCCGCGCATTATTCCCTATTCCACCGTGTATCAAAGACTCATAGATAGACAGATACGAAGATTGATGGCTTATATATTTTCCCACCAAGGCGATCTCTGTTGCCTGTCCTGGATTTTTTAGTATCTCCAGTATTGACAACCACTTATCAAGATTATTGCCGTTTGTTTTTAATCCTAATTTCTGGATGATAAACTTGTCGAGGCCCTGCTCGACAAGGATGAGCGGTATTTCATAAAGATACGGTTTGACGTCCCGCTCTTCAATGATTGCATGCTTATCTACATTACAAAAAAGAGATAATTTTTCTTTTATTTCAGCCCCGAGATGTTTTTCTGTCCTGCAAATGATCACATCCGGCTGGATGCCCGCCTGGCGGAGCATACCAACGCTATGCTGGGTAGGTTTTGTCTTAATCTCTTCTGCCGCACTAAGATAGGGAACAAGGGTTAGATGGATATAGAGCACATTGTCTCTGCCCGTCTTCTGGCCAAACTGCCGGATAGCTTCAAGAAACGGCTGGTTTTCTATATCGCCTACAATCCCCCCAATCTCGGAAATCACCACATCGGTATCGGGTCCGTCCAGCTTCTGGATACATTCGATAATCTCATTCGTAATGTGGGGAATTACTTGTACGGTCTTTCCCAGATACTCCCCTTTGCGTTCTTTCATAATGACCGAATAATAAATAGAGCCCGTCGTAAAATTACAGTACCGGTTCGTATCGGAATTGGTGAACCGCTCATAGTGTCCAAGGTCCAAGTCTGTTTCTGCGCCATCTTCGGTTACATATACCTCGCCATGTTCATAAGGACTCATAGTCCCCGGATCGACATTTACATAGGGATCAAACTTCTGGAGTCTCACCTTTAAACCCCTGCTCTCTAACAGCATCCCAAGAGAGGCAGAGTTAAGACCCTTCCCCAGAGAAGAAACCACGCCGCCCGTAACAAATATATGTTTAGTCATGTTTATATCTTTCTAAAAATGCCTTTAAATCTTCCCTTGTGTCAATACCTATTGAGGTATATTCTGTAATTGCAACCTTTATTTTGTAACCGTTCGCTACCGCCCTGAGTTGCTCCAGCTTCTCAGCGTCTTCTAAATGGGTGGCGGGAAGTTTGCTGTATCGTAATAAAAAATCCCTCCGGTACGCATAAATACCAAGGTGTCTCAAAAAGGTAATGGCCGGTTCATGAATCGGGTCTCTGCTGTCGCGTACATACGGAATGGGTGAGCGTGAAAAGTAAAGCGCATATCCCTGATTATCCAGCACTACCTTTACCACGTGGGGATTATCTAATTCTGCGGCGTCTTTAATTGTATGTGCCAGGGTTGACATTACGGCATCTTTGTTAATCTCTAGGGCCTCTACAACCTGATCAACCATACAACCCTTTATCTCCGGTTCATCCCCCTGCACATTAACAATAATGTCCGATGTTAATCGCCCTGCAACCTCAGCAATTCTGTCTGTTCCGGAATTATGAGATGGAGAAGTCATTTCCACGTTGCCGCCAAACGACTTAATGATATCGTAGATACGCTGGTCATCCGTGGCGACAATTACCCTATCGATCCGTTTTGCCTGCCTTGCATGCTGGTATACGTGCTCAATGATATATCTCCCGGTATGTGTCTTTACTTCGGGGAGTATCAATTTTCCCGGCAGCCTGGTCGATGCATACCGTGCAGGAATTACAACGACAGCATTCACCTTCTCACCAGCCCCTTCTTTCTTCACCGAGACGATATTATGTTCATAGCAAACGACTTGAATAAATTGACGTTACTCGTGTCATTGCGAGCGGAGCGAAGCAATCTTTCCCCTTGTGAAATATTTCAGGCAATGCGTGTTCAGCGTTAGTCGTATGGCCTTCGCAATGACAATTTTCTTTGGGCGTTGACTTTAAAAAGATTAATTGTATTGAACAAATCTCCTGCGTTCAAACATTTTCTAACAATTGCTATATTAACAAAAAATTAACAAGTCCTTCATATTCTTTTAATATTTCATGGTTATAGTATTCTCCATACAAAAATGATAAAAGAATGAACTTTAAAATAAAGGAGACATACCATGGTGAATAACGTATTTTTCGTGTGTCCTCACTGCGGGAATAATCAGGATTTTAAAATCTTTCTCAGCAGCTTTCAGGCTGTTAAACAATCGCCTGAGTTAGCAAAGCGTGTAGACGAAAGCAATATTTTGCCGAATTTACGGCAGAACGATAATTTCATTGAATGCCAATTGTGCCTTCGCAGGTTTGATTACGACAACGCTGCATCTATCGGTAAAAAATACCTGCAAAATACACAGAGGCTTATAAAGTTGAGATTTACGCATTCAGGAAACATTCCTCGATCCTGAAAAACCCCACACCCTTATTTTATGGGTCATCTCCCTATCGAGTGGGTAAAAATGATCCATTTTTGTTCTGAATTAGATATCAGGCAGCATGCAGGTCAAGATTTTGATCCGGAGATATTCTTCGTCCCGAAGACCATAAGCCCGACGTTGAATGACCCTGATTTTGTTGTTCAGACCTTCGACGAATCCGAGCGAAACCTTATTCTCTGGTTTACAGAAGGCGGCAATGCCGTCCCAGTGGCGTTCAACCAGTTCTGCAAACTTCTCATACGGTTTAAGTCGTTGCCATTTTAACGAGGCCTTCCAGTTATCAAAAAACTTTCTGGCCCAGGCCTCTGACGTGTAGCTCCATAGCTGCCCGAACGTTTCTTTGAGGACATAGGCAGTGTTCTGTCGCTTGTTGGCAGCCAGAAGCGTCTTTAATGCCTTTCTCCCGTCTATCGTGAGATTCTCACGATGAGAGAGGAGTGTGTATTTCTGGCCTTTAATGAACTTACGACCTTTGCCAGTCAGTCTGGCATATTCGCTCTTTCTCGCTTTGTCCAAGGCATCGTTCAGATGCCTCATAACATGAAACTTATCGTAAAGGATGGCAGCCTGTGGTGCGTGCTGACGGATAGAGTTCTCAAAAGCCTTCCACATATCCATAACTGCAAGCCGTATTTTCCTGGCTTTGTGCAGCCCAAGCCCGTCATAGAAGAGATTCATACTCTCTTCTGAACGGTCTTTGCCACCAAACCAAATCGCACGCTTCTTCT
>JAHFOW010000238.1 GCA_023261465.1 Planctomycetota bacterium | reverse complement strand
CACAACGGTCGAGATTGAAGAGTTTAAAGAGCGAGAGGCAGGCAAGAACTTCATCAAGGCTATTATCTTTGTAGAACGTGACTCGCAAAAGGGCATCATCATTGGTGAGAACGGCAAGGCTATCAAGCGGGTTGGCGTCATCGCCAGAGAAGAGATAGAGAAGCAAACAGGCAGGAAGGTATACCTGGAACTCTGGGTAAAGGTGATGGAGAAATGGCGGAAGGATAAAAAGAAAATGTATAAGTTGGGATATAAATAGCGATGTTTAAATAAGAACTAAAAAAAACGAAAAAGAATCTTTATACTTATTCAGTATTGTCCGGTTAGGTTTTTGCGTAAGCATAATCTTTTTTCTGTTTTTTTAGATTGCTTATGTTTAGAGTCTGAAAGTCAAAGTTGTAAGCTTCATTTTTAATTTTGATTCTCAACTCTCTGACTCTTTTGATGGATACTTTTTCGTTAAAATTGTTGTGGCAATAAATGGCAATGAGCAGGTACGTAATTAGTCCTGCAAGCATTTGCACCATGAGCCCGTATTTTGATCTTGCGATGAGATGATAAACCTTAAGATGGCGCTTCCACCATCCAAAAAATATTTCGATATCCCAGCGAAGCTTATAAATATATGCAACTTCTTCCGCTGTGATGTCATATCGATCTGTAGCAACCCAGTATTTTTTGCCATCGACGCGGTATCCGACAAGGCGAACCGGTTTTTTTGTTTGATTGACATTAGGTGTTCCAAGCAGAACAGTAGCATCATAAAAGACAATAGAATCAGGACGTACAGGACCGGTTTCTATAACAGTTTTATGGGTTTTCCTTTTAATACGACATACAAAATGTTTTCCTTCAGTTTGCCATAAGTCGAAGTCCTTATGGCATTGATAATAACGATCCATAATGCCTGTCTGGCCAGGAGAGAGTATTTTGCTTACGAAAGGACGTTCATCACCTTTGCCGTCTGTTAGAAATATTTTTGATGGGATAGAATGGTTAATATCGAAGCCAAGGTGAGCCTTCGCTTTTTTTGAACCGTCTCTATAGTCTGCCCAGTGCATAGAAAGGACAGCATCTATTAATGACCCGTCAATAGAGACGAGATCACCAAGGTGGGCATACTCCTTTGGTAAAGTTTGAGCGGTATCTGCTTGAAGTTTCTCGAAAATATATAATAATTGCTCTAATCCTCTGTGGTTGACGGCCTCGAAAAAACTACTTTTTTTAATACCGTCAGGAGGTGCAATCTCTTTCTTGGCAAAATCATCTTCTTCAAGTGCCTGAACAAGATGGCTTCCGGAGGAGTATTCTTCAAGGTGGTAGAAGATTAATGCTTTAAGCTGGTGCTCAAAAGTCATTTGCAATGGCCTATCTCCTTTCGCTTCAAGAGGCGGCGTATGGGATAGAATTTTATAAACAGGCGCCAATAATTCATGAAAAGAAGGGATTGCTTGGTTTTTGCTTAGTGGTTCAATTGTATACGGCATTTTTATAACTCCTTTATATTTAAAGTGTTATAAAAATTTTGCCATGAAAATCTATCTCAAAAAGTCAAGCGAAAAATGGCCTCCAAAAAAATTATTTTGTTTTTAGTTTACTACGCAAAAACCTAACCGGATGACGCTGGCTTGACATAGAAAATTTTATGATAATCCGATTGCCAAGTGTGGAACTGAGCATTGTTACTATAAGTTGTTGTCAGGTCTTTACAGGCTGTCCGAGAATGTAGCCAATAAATGAAAATAAAAGACACAGTAAATTAGGTATAAATTAAATGCGATCTACAAACAAATCAGAAAAAGGTTAACATTTTTCTATCCAAATCATATTTTTGTATCTCAGTATTAAAAAGTACGTGAAACTGCCCAATTAGAGATTGTTTTACTTGTATCACCCTACCCTCTGTGTCAATAATAGTTGGACACTTTACCCCATATAGTTTAGTGTAGGGCGTAAAGGAGAAAAACTATGAAAAACAGTAGTGCAATAAGTCTGAAAACAAATAACACGCCAGGGGAAACGGAAGGAGCCCGTAGGGCGACTGGAGTTTCCCCTGGCGGCGCAATTCAAAGCGGTCATTTTCCTGACCCTGAAGTAACCGAGAAGGCTGTTCGGAGGAAATTCACCGCGAAATACAAACTCCGCATCCTTCAAGAGGCGGAAGTCTGTGCCACGCAGGGTCAGATGGGGGCGCTTTTACGCCGTGAAGGACTCTACTCGTCCAATCTCACTACGTGGCGTCGTCAACGCAAACAAGGGGCGCTGGAAGCGCTTTCCCCAAAGCATCGTGGTCCAAAGACGAAAAATATTGATTCTTCCGTTTATCGTATTGCTGAACTGGAAAAAGAAATCAATCGGCTTAAAAAGGAACTCAAACAAGCAGCAACCATTATTGACGTCCAAAAAAAACTCTCGGAAATACTTCAGATACCGCTCGACCCAACAGGAGAGAAGATATGATGCGTGCCGCTGAATCTCTTGCTCAACATGTGCGCATCAAAAAGGCCTGCAAGGCACTGGATATACCAAGAGCGAGTTATTATTACTACCAGAAAGGCAAACATGACCTCGTGAAAAAAAGAGCTTATTCGACTCCTCCACGGGCATTATCTGAGCAAGAACAGCAAGCGGTACTTGATATCTTACATAGTGAACGCTTTGTGGATAAGGCCCCGCTTGAGATTTACGCGACCTTACTTGACGAAGGAACCTACCTGTGTTCCACAAGAACCATGTACCGTATCCTAAAAAAACAGGGCGAAGTACGTGAAAGAAGAAACCAGTTGCTCAGACCCCATTATCAGAAACCGGAACTTCTGGCAACGGCTTCTCATCAGGTATGGTCATGGGATATTACAAAACTCAAGGGGCCTGCAAAGTGGACATATTTCTATCTCTATGTCATTCTCGACATCTTCAGCCGTTACGTAGTTGGCTGGATGGTTGCGCACCGGGAACAGGCCATATTGGCACAACGGCTTATCGCTGATAGCTGTGAAAAACAGGCTATCAAGCCGGAACAACTGGTGATCCACGCTGATCGCGGCTCAAGCATGACATCTAAGCCTGTGGCTTTCCTTCTCTCTGATCTGGGAATAACAAAAAGCCATTCTCGTCCTTATGTCAGTAACGACAACCCTTATTCGGAGGCACAGTTTAAAACCCTCAAGTATAGGCCGGATTTCCCGGACAATTTCGGCTCAATTGAGGATGCCAGGCTCTTCTGTAAGAGTTTCTTTACCTGGTACAATAAAGAACATCATCATTCCGGCATCGGACTCTTGAAACCAGAAGACGTCCACTATGGACGTACGGATCACATTATGAAAGAACGGAGTCGTGTCTTAAAAACCGCCTTTGAAAATCACCCGGAACGTTTCAAAGGAATTTCGCCTAAACCACCAAGTGCGCCCGTGGCTGCTTGGATTAATAAACCAAAAACGGAAAATACTCTATGATTAGAGTCTAAATTATTTTTAAAAGTGTCTAATTTCCATTGACATATTCCGCTATACCGTGGCGAGCCTTATCCCCATTTTCAGCATCTTTTTAAATTCCACCCAATACACATAAGTTTAAACTCCGCACTTACTTTTTCCAGACCTCGTAACAGAAAGTTTCGATATCCTACCTGAATCTTGCACAGAATTTTGGTACTTTCCTTTGTAACCGTTAATAATAAAGG
>JAHFOW010000237.1 GCA_023261465.1 Planctomycetota bacterium | reverse complement strand
AAAATAATTTACAACTGGATTGAAACTCCTCGTCTGCCTTCCAAAAGCATAAATATAGCGGTATGCGTGGCAAGAGATCAAAACGGTAAATATAATCAGCCTTCATTTTGCCTGTATCTTCTACGCCACCCATTTCATTACAGCGTGCTTTCAGACCGTCTATATCACTATTGAAAGTTTTTGCAACCTTTTCTTCTGCGTTTCGCTGAAATGCCTTTACGTGTGAGGCGGTGTTTGGAAAATACCCTAACGTGACCCAATCTCCGCTTAATGGTTTATTGCCTTTTCTGCGGATGTAATCGTAAATTATGATTTTCGACCACGAATCATGACAATATTTTCCATCCTCAAACAAACCATCTTTCCGCACTTCATAAGGGTTGTTCATCATTTTAAGTCGAATGATTTCACAACCGTTATTTGACGCAAATTGTCCACCAACGCTGCCAGCAGCTTCTTTGAAATCCGTTTGTTTTACCTCAACTTCCAATTCCCTGCTCACTCGCTCATAGTTATCGTCCATTATAATTATTGGTTTCTGAGGAAGTGATGCCTTGTCTTCTGTGTTGATGTAAGGACAATCAGTTATTCTGAGTTGTGCATTTTTAACCTTCATGGCAAATGCCATACAGGTAGGCATACCACACTTGCCGCAGTTAGTCTTTGGTAGTTTTTTGTATATCTCAATCATTAAGTTTTCTTTATTGATATGATTGATTAAGAGTGTATTCACGTAATTATCAACACAAAAGGCATCCGATAGTGAACCATGGATGCCTTTGAGAAACATTTTCTAATGATAGTTTAAATTAAATAGTTGTCTGCGATACAGGCTGTTGTAATGACGCTTGTGCCGCGGCGAGGCGGGCAATTGGCACTCTGTATGGCGAACAACTCACGTAGTTCATTCCAACCTTATGGCAAAAGGAGATGGTTTGAGGGTTTCCGCCATGTTCACCGCAGATACCTACCTTTAATTCTGGTCGTGTACTTCTCCCTTTTTTGATTCCTATCTCTACCAGTTGCCCTACACCGTCCTGGTCCAGTACCTGAAATGGGTCTTTCTCAAGAATGCCTTTTTCTATGTAATCCGGAACGAAGGAGCCAACGTCATCACGGCTAAAACCGAATGTCATCTGGGTGAGGTCGTTTGTTCCAAATGAGAAGAATTCTGCATGGTTTGCAATCTTATCGGCTATCAAAGCAGCGCGTGGAAGTTCAATCATTGTGCCTACCATATATTCAATCTGGATGCCCTTTTTCTGCATAACTTCTTTGGCTATTTTGTGTACATCGTCTTTTAATATATTAAATTCCTGTTCGGTGCTGATAATAGGCAGCATGATTTCTGGATATACAGTAACGCCTTTTTTCTTTACGTTGCAAGCGGCTTCAATGATTGCCTCTATCTGCATATCATAGATTTCCGGATAAGTAACGCCGAGACGGCATCCCCGATGTCCTAACATGGGATTTAATTCATGCAGGGCAGATACCTTATCCTGCACATCCTTAAGGCTGATATTCATCTGTTTTGCCATTTCTTTCTGGTTATATTCTTCCTGCGGCAGGAATTCATGAAGAGGCGGGTCGAGCAGTCTTATTGTTACAGGCAATCCGTCCATTGTTGTAAATATCTGTTCAAAATCGCGGCGCTGCATGGGAAGTAATTCTTTTAAGGCAGATGTGTATAAACTTAGAGGTGCTTTAAGTTCTTTTTTTGTCTGTGTTAATTCTTTTTTAATGGCTGTCGTTTTATTATTTGTTGCCTTTGCAAGTTCCTTCTCCATGCAGGCAATCTTAGCTTTTAAATTTTTTACGTCTGGAGCAGAGAGGATCATTTGACGGACAGAATCAATCCTGTTCTCTCCGAAAAACATGTGTTCCGTTCTGCAAAGACCAATGCCCTCAGCGCCCAATTCCCTGGCTTTCTTTGCATCTGTCGGGGTGTCGGCATTAGTTCGCACCTTTAGTTTGCGTATTTCATCAGCCCATTCCATAAGTGTGGCAAAATCTCCGCTGAGTTTTGGTTCAATTGTGGCAACCTGACCCAACATTACTTCTCCGCTGCTGCCATCTAGTGAAATATAATCCCCTCTTTTTACAACCTTGCCATCCACCTTAAAGGTTTGTGTCTTATAATCTACTATTAACGAACCACAGCCAGCCACGCAGCATTTACCCATCCCTCTTGCCACTACAGCGGCGTGGGAGGTCATACCTCCACGCGTTGTTAATATGCCTTGTGATACGTGCATTCCACCAATGTCTTCCGGAGAGGTTTCCTTCCTCACTAGGATTACCTTTTCCTTCTTTTCAGCTAATTTTTCTGCATCTTCAGCGCTGAAAACTACCTTTCCTGTTGCTGCGCCTGGTGACGCAGGAAGCCCTACGGCAATAACTTCCTTTTTTGCTTTAGGATCGAAAGTAGGATGTAATAACTGATCTAGTTGGTTAGGGTCAACCCGTGAAATAGCCGTCTTCTTGTCAATAAGGCCTTCTTTTGCCATATCAACGGCAAGCTTTACGGCTGCTTTTGCAGTACGCTTGCCATTTCTGGTCTGCAGCATAAACAACCTGTTTTCCTGAATTGTGAATTCTATATCCTGAACGTCTTTAAAGTGATTTTCAAGAGTGTTTTTATATTTAACGAGCTGTTCATACACCGCGGGCATTTCCTTTTCAAGATTAGAAATGGGTTCGGGGGTACGGATACCAGCTACAACGTCTTCTCCCTGGGCATTGATGAGAAATTCACCGTAAAATTTGTTTTCACCAGTTGAAGGATTTCTTGTGAAACATACGCCAGTGGCGGAGTGGGTTCCCATGTTCCCAAAGACCATTGCCTGGATGTTTACGGCTGTTCCAAGGAATCCTTTAATTTCATAAAGTTGCCTGTATTTTATGGCGCGTGGATTATTCCATGAGGCAAATACAGCGTTAATTGACTTTTGCAGTTGTACTTTTGGGTCGCTGGGGAATGTTTCCCCTGTCTTTTTTTCGTAAATGGCTTTAAAATCTTCAACAATATTCTTTAACTGTTCAGAGGTAAGTTCTGTATCGTTTTCTACGCGCGTCTTTTTTTTATATTTGTCCAGAATCTCTTCAAAGTCATGGCGTTCTACGCCCATGACAACATCGCCAAACATGGTGATAAACCGCCGGTATGCGTCCCATGCAAATCGTTCATTATCTGTCTTTTTAATGATTCCATTGATAGCGTCTGGTGTTAATCCCAGGTTTAACACCGTATCCATCATGCCCGGCATTGAAGCAGCTGCACCGCTGCGGACAGAAACCAGTAAAGGATTATTTGCGTCACCCAGCTTTGCCCCCATTAATTGTTCCAGCCTGGCAAGGTTCTGTTCTATTTCTTCAGCAAGCCCTTCAGGATATTGTTTATTGTTCTTATAGTACAAGTTACAAACCTCTGTTGTTATAGTAAATCCTGGAGGGACTGGAATACCCAGATTAGTCATTTCTGCAAGATTTGCTCCCTTACCACCTAACAGGTGTTTCATCTCTGCCCTTCCATCGGCAGAACCGTTGCCAAAAAAATAAACGTACTTAGGCGACATCCAAACAACTCCTTTCAACAATTTTAGGACATAATTAACGCGGCGATTATTACAATTTGTTTTAAACTATAGATAAAATGGCTTGTCATAATATCAAAAACACCATTAA
>JAHFOW010000236.1 GCA_023261465.1 Planctomycetota bacterium | reverse complement strand
TACTATACATTTAAATTAGGTTTTGTTTTGCAATGCAAAACAAAACGACTTTGCCTTTTTCTGTCATTCCCGCGAAAGCGGGAATCCAGTTCTTTATTTATTTTTCTTATGGATTCCCATTTTCATTGGAATGACAAAGAGGGCGTTTTGAAATTCCTGAACATTAAATTAGGAGGGCGAACGGCAGTTCACCCTCCTACAGTATTCAAAACCCAATTATTCTCCGCATGTTCTGCGGTCTGCCTTCTTCGCTTCGTGATTTTAGCAGAACGTAAAAATCAAGTCAAAAGAATAACATTAGGCTTTTTTCATTGACTGTCTTCGCCTTTTTTGTTTGAATCTCTCTAAATATTATAACTTTTAACATAAATGTGAGTGCAATGTATGGCTACAAATAAACTAAAGGTTTTCTGCACACCCTTCTGCCCAAAGTGTAACCAACTACTAGCTTATTTAAATAAGAAAAAGGCAGATTATATTTCCTACGACATTGACAAAGATGAGAATGCCCGAAAAGAAGCAGTAAAAATTGTGGGAACTGATGATATTGAATCGCTGGACAAGCTGCCTATTGTAGTTGTTGGCGAAAAGGTGCTGTATGGGTTTGATAAGAAAGAAATAGATAAGTATCTTCGTTGAATATGCACTTGACTTTCGTATATAAAACGTTTAGCCTTTTGAAAAATTTTGGAGCTTTATTACTATGGCAGAGCAAAGCAAACTGAGGGAATTTACAAAGGGCATTTTTGAATATAATCCCATGTTTGTGCTGGTGCTGGGAATATGCCCCAGCCTTGCCGTCACAACCTCAGTGAAAAACGGATTGGCAATGGGCGGGGCAGCAACCTTCGTGCTAATCTGTTCCAACTTCATCATTTCTGTTGTAAGGGCATATATTCCGCGTGAAATTCGTATCCCATGTTTTATTGTCGTTATTGCCGCTTTTGTGACTATGGTAGAACTGCTTATGAAGGCATATCTACCTCCGGAATTGAATGCCTCGCTGGGCATCTTTATCCCGCTCATCGTCGTCAATTGCATTATCATGTACCGCGCAGAATCCTTCGCATATAAAAATAAACCCTTAGCCTCTGTTCTGGATGGAGCAGGTCTCGGTTTGGGCTGGACTATGTCACTCTGTCTTGTTTCGTCAATACGTGAAATTCTCGGTGCGGGAACCATCTTTGGCATAAAGATATCGGAATCCTATCAACCAGCTTCGGTAATGATTATGGCTCCGGGGGCATTTATTGTGTTAGGACTTTTATTAGGGTTTTTCAACTGGCTAAAACTCAGAAAGAGCGAGAAGGCACTGAATGCCTATATGGAACATGATTAAAGAAATTGCAATAATTATTGTAAGTGTGGTTTTTGTCAATAACTTTGTCCTTTCAAAATTTCTTGGGCTCTGTCCGTTTCTGGGTGTTTCCCAAAAAACATCCGCCGCAATGGGCATGGGCGTGGCAGTTACGTTTGTTATGACTATTGCTTCAGCGATTACATGGATTGTTTATAATTACATCCTGCTGCCCGGCGACACAAACATAATTGCAATAGTCTTCCCATCCATAAGAGAACTGGGACTTATTGAAGTGCTAAAAACAATCAGCTATATACTTGTAATTGCAACGCTAGTGCAATTGGTTGAAATGATGCTCAGAAAAATGGTGCCTGCGCTATATGAAAGTCTCGGTATTTACCTTCCCTTAATTACAACCAATTGCGCTGTACTGGGAGTTGCTCTTTTAAATACAACTGATTCTCCAACGCATCTTGGATTTTTGCAGGCTACAGTGCAGGGATTTGGCGCCGGAATCGGCTTTACAGTAGCAATGCTTTTAATGTCAGGTATTCGGGAACGTTTGGCGCTGATTAATATACCACAACCTCTGCGCGGAGTTCCTATTGCATTCATTTGCACGGGACTCATGGCGCTTGCATTTTTTGGTTTTTCAGGAATGGTTCAGTAAACTATGCGACACGTTATATCACTCCTTGTTGAAAACAAAGTCGGAGTCCTGGCACGTATCACAGGCTTAATCAGCGGAAGAGGGTTTAATATTGATAGCCTTGCTGTTGGAGAAACTGAAAATCCTGCCCTTTCACGCATTACAATCATAGTCAAAGGCGATGATGCAATCCTTGAACAAGTTAGAAAACAAATGGGCAAACTTATAGATGTTATCAAGGTGCTTGATTTCGCAGACGAAGAGATTGTCGAACGGAACTTAATGCTGGTCAAGGTCAACTGCCCTATCGGTAAGCGCGGTGAAATCATTGAAATAGTAGACATATTCAGGGGAAGGATCGTTGATGTAGGACAGAAAGACCTCATTATAGAGATAGCTGGTACAGGAGATAAGCTTGAGGCAATGTTAAGTCTTTTGAAACCTTATGGAATCAAAGAATTAGTACAGACGGGAAGCATTGCTATTGCAAGGGGTACAAAATAAGAAAAGATTATTTTGAAAGGGAAATAAAAGAGATATGTTAAAAATTTATTACGAAAAAGATGCAGATATTAGTATTCTGAAAGGTAAAAAAATTGCCGTGATTGGATACGGCAGTCAGGGACACGCCCAAGCGCAAAACCTCAGGGAATCGGGTTTAGATGTAATTGTATCCACAAGGATGGGTACACCTAATTATAATCTGGCGGTCAAGCACGGATTTAAACCTGTCTCTGTTGATGATGCCGCGAAACAGGGTGATTTTATCCAGATACTCATGCCTGACGAGACCCAGAAGGCCGTTTACGAAGCCCAAATAAAACCGCATTTAAAAGAAGGAAAGACGCTGTGCTTTTCGCACGGATTTAACATCCATTTCGGACAGGTTGTGCCGCCACATAACATAGACGTAATTATGGTGGCTCCAAAGGGGCCTGGACACCTCGTTCGCAGTGAGTTTGAAAAGGGCGGCGCTGTTCCATGCCTCATGGCTGTCCATCAGGACGCCACAGGAACTGCCAAAAAAAAGGCTTTGGCTTATGCGCATGGGATTGGAGGCACACGCGCAGGTGTAATGGAGACTACGTTTGCGGAAGAGACTGAAACAGACTTATTTGGCGAACAGGCTGTGCTTTGCGGCGGCGCAGCAGCTCTTGTCAAGGCAGGATTTGAAACGCTGGTGGAGGCAGGATACCAGCCTGAACTTGCATACTTTGAATGTATGCACGAACTCAAGCTAATTGTTGACCTCTTCTATCAGGGCGGTTTAAGTTATATGAGATACTCGATCAGCAACACTGCTGAGTATGGCGACCTGACCCGTGGACCACGCATTATTACAGAGGAAACAAAGAAAGAAATGAAACGGATATTGTCCGAAATACAGAGCGGTCAGTTTGCAAAGGAGTGGATACTGGAAAATCAGGCAGGACGACCTGTCTTTAACGCACTTGAGAAAAAGGACAGGGGACATCTCATCGAAAAGGTCGGCAGAGAACTGCGGAAGATGATGAAATGGATTAACGCCAAAGAGGTGTAAGGAATCAATTCGGACACAGATTTACACAGAGACACACAGATTATCTCACAACAAAAAAACGCAAATAAGTAGCTAGGGTCAAATATCAAGGACAATAAACCTTGGTACTTGACCCCTTTTCGTGCTATTTACCTCTTATCCCCTAAATTAGAAAATTGCGGTTAGCTTTCCCTTTACAAGACTACTGGTCTTTATTTTCCTTTAATTTCTCTTGGTCTTCCCTTCCTAAACGCAATATGA
>JAHFOW010000090.1:436-11360 GCA_023261465.1 Planctomycetota bacterium | reverse complement strand
TTCAACTAAACTATTGTAAAAATATTTTTTTCCCGTATAATATGAACTTCAGTTTTTGACCATAAGCCCGCGTAGCTCAATTGGCGGAGCACGTCATTCGTAATGATGAGGTTGTCGGTTCGACTCCGATCGCGGGCTTTTATTTGTAGAAGTGAATATTTCCTGGCGCAGTATAACTACAACCAAAAATATTTCAACCGCGAAGAACATGAAGGCTACTAAGAAAATATTTTGAAGGTCAATAACTCGCCCAAAAAAAGAAGTTTTTATATGGCAATACTATAGCTCGCCACAACAAACACACAAAAGAGAAAATTCGTCATCCCTGCTAACTTCATGAGAGTCCTCAACGGAGTATGATAATCAATAAAAAGAAGGTGTTTGTGTTGGGGCTGGATTCAATGCCACCTGAACTTTTTTTTGAACGGTGGCTGGACCAATTACCAAACGTAAAACGCCTACTCTCCAGAAGTATATACGGTGACATGAAAAGCACCATTCCTGCGATTACCTGCCCGGCGTGGATGTCTATGATGACGAGCGCTAATCCTGGCAGACTTGGGTTATATGGGTTCAGGAATCGGATAAGTTACGATTACGAGGGCTTAGCCTTTGCCAACTCAAAAATAATTCCTCTTGATACGGTATGGGATATTCTATCCAAAATCGGGAAAAAGGTTGTGGTGATTGGCGTGCCCATGACATATCCACCCAGACCTGTTAATGGATGTATGGTTACCTGCTTTATGACGCCAGACACAAGCTGCGAATATACCTATCCATCCGGACTGAAAAACGAAGTCGAGCGTATTTCCGGGGGGTATATCCTCGATGTCGATGAATTTCGGAGCGATAACAAGGATACCATTTTAAAAGAAATCTATAAAATGACGGAAAAACGGTTCAAGGTAACCCGTCATTTTATCCGATCGAAAGACTGGGATTTTTTCATGATGGTGGAAATGGGACCCGACAGGATACATCATGCCTTTTGGAAATATTTTGACAAAGAGCATCCTAAATATGTGCCAGGCTCAAAATTTCATGATGCTATTCTCGATTATTATAAATATCTCGACAAAGAGATCGGGGAAGTTTTGCATCTTCTTGATAACAATACTATGTTCTGTATCGTTTCCGACCACGGGTCGAAAAGGATGATGGGTGGTATCTGCATTAATGAATGGCTCATCCGGAATGGTTATCTGAAATTGATACAGTATCCATCAGAATCCACTCCTTTTAACAAACTCATGGTTGATTGGGGAAATACCATGGTCTGGGGTGAGGGTGGTTACTACGGACGTATCTTTATGAATGTAAAGGGTCGCGAACCCAGGGGAATTATTACAAAACACCACTATGAACACATCCGAAATGAACTGATTAAAAAGTTAGAAGACCTGCGCGATGAAAATGGCAACAATATTCATACAAAAGTCTTTAAACCTGAAGATATTTACTCTGTTTGCAATGGTATCCCGCCGGATTTGATTGTTTACTATGGCGACCTTGACTGGCGTTCGATTGGCAGCGTGGGAACTAAGAGTATATGGGCAAGCGAGAATGATACGGGACCTGACGATGCAAACCACTCGCAGTATGGAATCTTTATCATGCAAAATGCCTATATACAGCAGGGAACACGGCATAGCGGTGTGACCATCTATGACATAGCGCCGACGATACTGAACTATATGGGCGTTAAGATTCCCGATACCATGGAAGGCAAGGTCATTTAATAACGTGAGATTGAACAGCGGTTAGGACTGGAGCGCTCAATTCTGAAGGATTGGGTTACGCGAGGCTCGTCCCTGAACGTTGTAGTAATATATGGTGGAGAGCACAAAGGTGAATAAGGGGTTTACCGTTTGGTTTACGGGATTATCAGGCTCAGGGAAATCAACAATTTCTTGTCTCCTGGAGAAAAAGGTACAGGAACGCGGAAGGAATGTGGAAATCCTCGATGATGATGTGGCCAGAACAAACCTCGGCCAGTATCTGGGATTTAGTAAGCAGGACAGGGATATTAATATCCAGAGAATCGCCTTTGTTTGTAAATTATTAACAAGGAATGGCGTAGCATGTATCTCCGCAGCCATTTCCCCTTACCGTGAAGCAAGGGAGAACGCCCGCCAGGAAATTGAAAACTTCGTTGAGGTTTATGTGAAATGTCCTTTAGAGATATGCGTTGAACGTGATGTAAAAGGACTTTATAAAAAGGCATTAAAAGGTGAAATCCCGGGTTTTACCGGGGTTTCTGACCCTTATGAGGAACCACTCAATCCGGAGATTATCGTCGAGACAAACAAAGAGACGGTGGAAGAGTCGGTTAATAAGATATTGAAAAAACTGGACGAGTTGGGATACCTTGAACCCCGGACGCCTGCTACACCTGTTTACACACCTGATGAGGAAAAAAAAGTGCAAGAAAGACTGTCGAGATTAGGGTACATCTAGCAGTTACTATTTACAAATTACGATTTGAGATTGAGAAAAATGATAAAAGCGCAAATCGCACATGTTCATCTTTGAGTCCATTCCTTGTTTGTGTAAGCCGACTCTATAACATTTTTAGTCTTGTTCGAAAATTGGGCGATAAGCTTGTCGAGTTTGGGGATGAGAATAGGGCTTACCGCTCTGGTAAGAATGGCAAAGAAGGCATTGTCAAATTTTAAGTAAACTGCCGTTCTTACGTCTTCGTAGTTGCCTTTTTCGTCATGTTCAGTTGTATAATTGACCTGAAGTACAATAGTGCCTGAGAAGCTTAAGAACGAGCGGGCGTTCCCCTGTCCCATGTATGTTGCTTTGTCTAGTGTCTGTTCCATCAGTGCAAACTCTCCGGTAATATTTTTTGACGGTATTTGTATGCCATAGCGTCCATTCCCTTTGGGCTCTAAGAGTAATTCACCTTTTTTGAAATCTCTCCCATGTTTGATAATTTCTTCCACATGTTCTATGAAATATTCCAGGGTCTTTCTGTCCGAGTGTACTATCAGAGGCTTTTGTACCCTTGTAATGGTGCTGGAATTAATAACTTCCTGGACATGGTTCTTTACATCTGATTCTGCATAACATGACACAAAAGATAAGAAACAACAGAAACCAATAAGGAAGATGTATAAAAAACGGAACATTAATTTATGGATATTTTATGGAGTAAATAAGTTATAATTAATAAGGTTTAATTTCTTAACCTAAATTTATACCATAAAAAGATTTTTCTGTAAATATGAACAATTTCCTCTGGGCGCTTAAATTTCTGACCATCATCCCCTTTGACAGAGGAGATAAAATAAAACCAGAGAAGTCTGGTCTTTTAGTCATCTGGTTTCCCGTCGTCGGATTTTGCATTGGTATATGTCTGTTGTTTGCATATCTGCCGCTCTATTTCATTTTTCCTCATCTTGTTGCCAATGGATTGATCCTCATTGCTTATATTGCCATCACCGGCTCAATGCACCTTGACGGACTTGCCGATACATGCGACGGTATCTGGGGAGGATGGAATAAAGAAAGACGACTGGAAATAATGAAGGACAGCCGTATCGGCAGCTTCGGGACCATCGGATTGATCTGCCTGATTGGCTTAAAATATTTGTGTTTATACAGTATAGGAAAACGCCCCACACTTAACATCTCAACGTTTAGCATCTGTACGCCCGGCGTCTCATGTTTTCTATCCCCCGGTCTTGTAAACACGTGTATTGCGTTACTCATTATGCCCGTTATGGGCAGGTGGGCACAGGTCTGCGCATCTGGACTGTCCACGTACGCCAGGAGTTTATCAGGGACAGGAAGTTTTATTCTGGAAAGCGCTACATTAAAACATGTACTTTATACAACACCATTACCCCTCTGCCTGCTCTGGTTTTTTTATGGTCTGAAGGGATTTGGAATATTTGCCATAATTGTTATATTTACTCTCACAGTAATTTGGTATATTAAAAAGAAAATCGGCGGAATGACAGGCGATACTCTTGGGTTTACCAATGAAGTTGCTGAACTTGTTTTTTTGTTGGGCATTTTTCTATGAAATTTATCTTACTGGTGAGAAAGATTTTATTATCATGGCCAGAATAACCTTTATTATCGGTGGCGCGCGGAGCGGTAAGTCTGCATTTGCCGAAGCGCTTGCTAAAAAGCACAATAATGTTATCTACATTGCTACCGCGGAAGCAAAAGATGACGAGATGCGTAATCGTATTCAGATACATCGCTCACGTCGTCCTTCTTACTGGAAGACTATAGAATCCCCCTATTCTGTTGATAACGTTGTATCAGAGCAGAATGGACAGGCAGGACTTATTTTTATTGACTGTATCACCTTATACATAACGAATATGCTTCTAAAAGATGAAACAGCAAGCATTGCCGCCGGTTCAGATTTCCATGTAAAAATCCAAAATCAAGAACAGATTTTAGAAGAAATCAATAAACTTACCCGCGCGTGCAGTGAATCAAGTTCAGACATTATTATCGTATCAAATGAAGTCGGACTTGGCATCGTGCCAGACAACGCATTGTCCCGTATGTTTCGGGATATAGCCGGGTGTGCAAACCAGATTATTGCCGATGAGGCAGACGAGGTTTACTTTATCGTGGCAGGAATTGCTCAGAGGATTAAGTGATGGATATTTATCAGCTTAAAGATCTTTTGCATAAAGAAAAAACATTTCCGGTGTTTGTGTTTTTTGGAGATGAGGAATTTTTTATTCATGAAGGGCTTTCTACGGTTAAGGCTCATCTTTTAAAGGACACCGATATCAACCTGTCGCTGATTGAATTCCGGGGAGGTGAAATTTCTTCAGGTGGTATGATATTCGATGAATTACGAACCAGGCCGTTTTTTGTCCGTACAAACAAAGTGGTCGTTGTCGAAGATGCGGATGATTTTATTGAGAAAAACAGAGAAATACTCGAAAAATATCTCACGACGCCTGCACGTCACGCGCACCTGGTGCTTATTTGTAATAAGTGGGACAAGCGGACAAAATTGTCAACGCTCACCGATAAGATTGGCGCTGTCATCGAATGTAAAAAATTAAAAGACCACCTCGTACCAGGCTGGATAACTACACGAACAAAGCATTATAAAAAAAGTATCACCGCTCAGGCAGCGCAGCGGTTGATAGAAGACGCTGGCAATAACCTGGCCATCCTCGATAAACACCTTGAAAAATTATCTATCTATCTCGGTGAACGCGCAACCATTGAGGTAAGGGATATTGATGCGCTCGTTGGTATGGACAGAGACCGTACCGTATTTGAACTTACTGATGCCGTTGCGCAAAGAAAGGTATCATCTGCGCTCAATATCTTAAGTCAAATGCTCCACCATGGCGAGGATTCGGTGAGGATTATCAGCCTCCTTGCCTGGCAGATTAAGCGACTGTGGAGGGCAAGGCAATTGTTAAGGCAGGGTAGGGAAGAACAGGCTATTTCTTCGGAGTTGCAGGTAATTCCATTCTTTGCGAAACGTTTTTTTGAACAGGTAAAACTCTTTACCGAAGAAGACCTCATGAAAAAACATGCATTGCTCCTTGAATCGGATATAAAAAGCAAGACCAGCTCTTTGAATACGGAACTAATGTTGGAGCTCCTGGTGTATAAATTGTGCGCATAAATTTATTGCATAGGAATTTTCATTTTATTTAAGCGGTTTTTATGACGGTGTTGGTAGGATAAGCGTCCCGCTTGTTCTGTATCCGTTTGTTGCTTTTGATTTAGTCAACAGGGACGGTTGACCTACCAATTTCTTCTAACTTGATGTAACTCAATCCTTCAGGATTGATCGTAAAACATGACAAATAAACTCCGTATATCATACGTATACTTATGGATGAACTTGAAGTTCTGAAGATTGTTGTAAAAAAGCTGGAGTCGGCTGGCATACTATATATGGTAACAGGCTCGATAGCCGCAAACTTTTATACCACTCCCAGGATGACCAGGGATATCGATATTGTCATTGAAGTTGAGGAAAAAGATGGAGAAAAACTTTCGTCTTTGTTCTCAGATGACTTTTACTTAGATAAGGATTCTTTAAAAAATGCCATCCATTTAAAGAAAATATTTAACGTTATCCATAATGAAGCGCTCGTTAAAATTGATTTTATTATCAGAAAAGATATAGGCTATCGCAAAATAGAGTTTGATCGAAGAAGAAATATAGATTTTGAAGGAACACATATTGCCATTGTATCACCAGAGGATCTTATACTCTCAAAACTTTACTGGGCGAAAGAAAGCATATCTGAAATGCAGCTCCGGGATGTAAAAAATCTCTTTATGTCAATAGCTGGTCTGGATATTGCTTATATCGAAAAATGGGTAACGGAATTGGAACTTGAACAAGTATACCATGAGGTAAAGAAATGAATGATACCGATCCCATAATGGAATCCTGCTTTCTGGAAATGATGATGAAAAAAAGTGGCCAGGAGAGACTAAAAATGGGTTTCTCTATGTTTGATATGGCACGCAGACAGGTAATAGCGTCTATAAAGGCAAAGAACCCAAACGCAGATATAAGAGAAATACGAAGGGAAATATTTCTCCGTTTTTACGGCCAGGATTTTTCTCCCGAAGAACGGGAAAAGATACTTCGTCATCTCATCGGAAATTGACTATGCTTGATATTCAGAAATTTCAAACGTATCAGCTCGTTCCCAATGACAACAAATCTGTAAATGTTTTCATGAAGCACTTTATAAATTAGGCATTCGGCGACTACACAAATAACCATCTCCCTTGAGGTGCAATATCATTAAAATAAAGGGAGTATGTTTTCATTTTAGATAAAAGCCCAAAGGGCTTATATATGATAGCTCAGGGCAACGCCCTGGGTATAATGATAAAATACCTTTAAGCTCTGAAAGAGCGTAATAAAAAGACAATAAGATATCAAACCCCGGCCATATTATGTGCGACTACGTTCGGGTTTTATCATTTTTTATGTCACCCATTCAGGGTTTGCTCTTATGTTGTTTTTTTACCCAGGGCGTTGCCCTGAGCTATCTTATTTTGCCCCTTTGGGGCGTATAGTATGTAAAATAATTGATAGCATGGATAAATCCATGTGTACAATTTTTATCGTGGGATCTGTAGGCGCGGTATTAATCGTGCCACCCAGAAACCCGCCTACTTGTGCGGGGCACGCAGACAGGCATTAAAAAAATGAAAATTCCTATACGATCAAGATAAATATTAAAACCAGGAGAAAATTTGCACATCTCTCCGTTTCAGGAAAGAAACGGATGTGACTCCATACACATGCACGACTACCTTCAATTCCTTCAAAAAAACAAACAATACAAAGAAATTGTTCATAATCTTGCGGCAGGAAATAATTGTACGGTCACCGGGTTATGGGGATCATCGTCTAATTTTCTTATTGCAGCCTTACTCAACGCCCGATCCAAAGAAACAACAATACATCCCACAATACTCCTTATCGTCCCTACCCCTGAAGAAGCTGAAGGAGATTTGGAAGACCTTGATACTTTTATAAAAAATCACACAACTCTGTTCCCTGCCAGTGAAAATATCTTTAGCGCTGAACTTGATGAAGAAAGTGATATACCGGCAAAAAGGCTTTCACTGCTCAATCAACTCATGCATTACGATGCTCACACGGGAAGTAAGCTTGATATTATTGTTACGCCCATCCAGGCGCTTTTGCAGCCTGTGCCATCGTCCAAATCCATCTCTCAGAATATTATGAGCATTCGAAGGAATCAGGAATACCCCATGGAAGAACTTATAACGTGGTTGCATGGCCACCATTATCATCAAACCGCCCAGGTCGAAAACGCCGGGGAATTTGCCGTGCGTGGCGGTATTATGGACATATTCCCTTACGCCTCGGATGTTCCCTATCGTATTGAATATTTTGGAGACGAAATAGAATCTATACGCAGTTTTAATAGAGAATCACAGCTTTCTGAACATGATCTGGATACCTGCCAGATACTTTCTGTTAATTCATTTCATACGATTCAGGAAAAACCGGAAATGACATCTTTCCTGAATTATCTTCACAAAGATACCTGGGTTGTTCTTAAAGAACCTGCGCATATTGAAGACCGTGCGAATAAATTATTGGCAGGCGTTGGTTATGGTGAAACGTTATTCACGCATGGGGAATTTTTCAAACAACTGTTTCCCTGGGTAAAGATAACCCTGTCGAACCTACCTCTTGCGCCGGGTAACCATGATTATAGATTTTCTGTCAAGACCGCTGATAATTTCCCGAAAAATTTGCCTTCGATTGTATCTGAACTCGGCACAATCATTGAATCCCATAAACATACCGTTATTTTTTGTAATAATGATGCAGAAGAACAAAGGTTCCGTGAAATTGTTCATGATTCTTACCGGGAAGATGGCAAACGACTTGATTTGTGTGCAGGTCATCTCCACAGGGGCTTTCAGTTTTCAGACATTAACATTGCCATCCTTGCACACCATGAAATCTTTCACCGCTATGAGCAGCGCCGTGAAACAAAGAAACCTATTCAAACCAGGGCCATTGATTCATTTCTCGATTTAAAAAAGGGCGACTACGTTGTACACATATCGCACGGAATTGCGCGCTTTTTAGGTATGGAGACCCTTGAAGACGAAGGCTTAAAGAGGGAATTCCTTGTCCTGGAATTTGACGAGGGGACGAAGATTTATGTGCCTGCTGCGAAGATTGAATTGGTACAAAAGTATATTGGCAGTTCAGACCACAAGCCAAGACTTGATAAAATCGGTTCAAAATATTGGGAAGTCAGGAAAAAACGGGCTGAAAATGCAGTCAACGACGTTGCAAGCGACCTTCTGCATATTCAGGCGCTGAGAAACGCAAAAGAAGGTATTGCATATCCGGCAGACAGCGAATGGCTGAGGGAATTTGAGGCCGCCTTTATTTATGAGGAAACTCCGGATCAGCTTCAGACTATCAGAGATATCAAAAAAGATATGGAATCACAAAGACCGATGGACCGCCTTATCTGCGGTGATGTTGGATACGGGAAGACAGAACTTGCCATGAGGTCTGCGTTCAAGGCCGTAATGTACGGTAAACAGGTGGCGGTACTGGTACCGACAACTATCCTTGCTCAACAGCATTATAATACCTTTTCCGAACGCATGGCCGATTACCCGGTAAGAATTGGTGTGCTCAGCCGCTTTAAATCACGAAGCGAGCAGAAGGAAATTTTAGAAAAAACATCGGCTGGCGCTGTAGATATTCTCATCGGCACCCATCGGCTTTTGCAAAAAGACGTCTATTTTAAAGACCTGGGGCTTATCATCATTGACGAAGAACAAAGATTTGGCGTTGAACACAAAGAGCGGCTTAAAAAATTCCGGCAAATCGTTGATGTGTTAACCCTGACTGCCACACCTATTCCCAGAACATTGCACATGTCGCTTATGGGGATCAGGGAAATCTCCTCACTGAATACCCCCCCGCTCGGCAGGCAGGCCATCCATACCCAGATTATGCGATATGACCCGGAACGCATCCGCCAGGCTATTATGATGGAACTCAACCGTGACGGCCAGGTATACTTTGTGCATAATCGTGTATACAATATTGAGCGTGTTGCCCGGTCATTGTCCTCAATCGTGCCTGATGCGAGAATAATGACCGTTCACGGACAAATGGATGAGAAACTCATGGAACGGCGAATGAAGGATTTTATTGAACATAAGGCGGATATCCTCGTATCTACGACCATTATAGAATCAGGGCTTGATATTCCAAACGTTAACACCATTTTTATTAATAATGCCGACTCCTTTGGCCTTGCCGATTTGCATCAACTACGGGGGAGAGTGGGGAGATATAAACATCGTGCTTACGCCTATATCCTATTGCCTGTCGATCGTCCTGTCACTCCGGAGGCAGAAAGACGGGTAAAAGCTATCGAGGAATTTGCAGAACTGGGCGCTGGTTTTAAGATAGCCATGCGCGATTTGGAGATCCGCGGCGCAGGAAACATCCTTGGGACAGCACAGCACGGCCATATTGCTGCGGTCGGCTACGAAATGTATTGTCGTTTACTGGAATTGGCAGTGCGAAAGGCAAAACACGAAGTCATCGAAGAGCCGTTGGATGTCTCCATCAATCTGCATCTGGAGTCGTATATTCCCGGCAAGTATATTTCTGACGATGCCCTGAAAATGGATATCTACCGAAGATTAAATCGTTCAGCTACCTTTGAAGAAGTAAAAGCCATTGGCATTGAAATGACCGATAGATTTGGCGATATTCCACATCCGGCGAAAAATCTCCTGGCAGAAAACGAACTGAGAGTTATTGCCCAGCAGTCAAAGATTCGTTCAATGATACGGGTTGACGACAAGGTAATCATTCACATCACGGATTTAAAACAGTCAGAAATAAGTTTGTTTAATCTGAGGAAATATATTCGGATAATCAACGATAACACCCTGCACCTGAGGTTGCCAAAATGCAACATGCGGTCTGAGGATTTACTGGATTTTCTGAGAAAATCAATTAAAATTGCATAGCGCAACAAAGCCACAACCAAATCCCCCTTAGAAAAGGGGGACTAAGGGGGTTGTTAAAAATACTTACAAAAAAAAGAGTTTTTTACAGAGTAATACTACAAATTGATATATGCAAATTACTTACCTTGTGCCATTCCTGATCGTGTTGTACTCCAGCCTTACTTTTACTGAGCAAGAGCCAGGCTTGTCTTATGCTTGAGGCCTAAAACGATGTAGTGTTTGTTTATGAGAAAAAGATTGCTTCGCTCGCAATGACAGAATAAAGCCGCAATGACGGTTTCCTGTCCGCAAGGACAGGGCACAATGCACAACAACAGGATGCGCAATAACAGCTAGCAGTGTACCATCAAAGCGCATAGTGCGTGTCATGTCGAAGGGCGATAGCATGTCACTAAGA
>JAHFOW010000090.1:0-426 GCA_023261465.1 Planctomycetota bacterium | reverse complement strand
CAGAGTAACCAGCGGTGCCTATGGCCTTGCCCGTTGCGCTTCTCGCCGTCTAGTTGACCCTGTTGTTGGGCTATTTTATTCAATAGCAATTTCTAACGTCTCGCCTTCAATGTCTGGATATTTTTTTATTGCCTTTTTAATAAGTCCCGTATCACATATATCCTTTTCCAATCTTTCCTTTGCAATTTGTATAATAAATTTTCTAGAATCGACTATTGACTTTCCATCGCATTTACCTGGTATGCAGGTTTCGTGATTTACTCCGGATATTGAAACTGATTCGTCTAATGAAACATGATTTGTGAGAACGATATCATAAATAGCACTTTCTTTTAGCTGAAGTGTTTTGGCATTATTTTTTTGAAAGTATGCCATAGAATTAACTTGCCTCCATACGTCTCCCTTGAAACTATAAATGGGTATCAT
>JAHFOW010000089.1 GCA_023261465.1 Planctomycetota bacterium | reverse complement strand
AAAAAGCATTGCCTTTAACCTCTGTTTTCAAGCGCAAGACCGCACACTCAAAAGCGAAGAAGTTGATGTTGTCCAGCAGGTCATTTTAGAAACCCTTCACAAATTCCTCGGCGCAGAATTACGAAAATAAGAGAAGTTGATGAATAAAACTATCTCATTAATACTTATCATACGTAGCAACAATAGTTTGTTTCCGGGTATTCGTATTGCTAACTTTGTATAGATTTATTATTCGTTTTTAATATGAAACGGAGAATTACTTCGGGCTTTGTAAAAGTATATAATTTGAGAGGAGACTAAAGATAAAATACGATGCTTAAGGTCTTATTATTAGGTGTAGGGCGATGGGGTGTGAATCATCTCCGATTATTGCATTCATTGCCCATCGAGCTTTTTGTCGCAGAAGTAAATCCTGAGCGGCTTGCTCAGGCCAGAGCAATGGGTATTTCAAGCGATCATCTCGTTCAGAATTACCGTGACATCCCTGTTTCTATTGATGCGGTGGTAGTGGTGACGCCTGCAAATACACACTTTGAATTGTGCAAGCAATTTCTTGAAGCGGGAAAAGATGTGTTTGTTGAAAAACCCATTACGCTTCATTCTGAAGAAGCCCGTAAACTTGTGGAAATAGCTGACAAACGTAAACGTATAATACAGGTCGGACACATTTTCAGGTATGACCCCGCCTCACAGTGGATGAGAGATGCAATTCAACAGGAGAAATTTGGAAGGGTAAAGATATTACGGGGGAATTTTAGCGGTTTTAAACGTCCACGCAATGATACGGGTGTTACCTTTGCCGATGCGATCCATTTCATCGACCTATTTAACTATTTTATAGGCAAGCCACCTGCGCGGGTCACTGCTACGATGCAGGACTTTATGGGACGTGGTATGGACGATGTTTCTCTGGTCTCGATGGAGTACGAGGGAACTCACGGAACGGCGTGGGCAACGGTTGAAAGCGGCTATTACCTGCCGGGTAAATTTCGTGAAGTAACCGTTATAGGCGAAGACCTGAGTATCGTGTGTGACTATAATGTGGCTCAATATAAGGTAAAGGCGTTTGAGAATAAGCACGAGAAAACAGATGGAGGTTTTAAAACTGTCGAGGGTGTAGTGCGGCAGATTGAGTTTCCACCGGAAGAGCCGCTTTTAATGGAATTAAGGGCGTTTATCGATTCGATACAAACACGAAAACCTCCGGTTGCGGATGGTTGGGCAGGCTATGAAGTTGTCCGGGTAGTTGAGGCCGCTTTGAAATCGGCAAAAGACAGGCGGACAATAGAGTTATATTAAGGGAGGAATAAGGTATATTATGCAAAAAATTCCACTTTCAAAAAGTTTTGTAAATGATGAGGTGAAACAGGCAGCGCTCCGCGCCATCGAATCAGGATGGTATATCCTTGCGAAAGAGTGCGAGGCATTTGAGGCCGAATTAGCGAAACATACGGCGACTAAACATGCCGTGTTAAGCTCGTCGCTGACGGCAGGTATGTATTTGTTGCATCTTGCAATGGGTTTATGTTCCGGCGATGAGGTAATTGTTCCGTCACATACGGCCTTTGCGGGAATAGAACCCATGATTCACTGCGGTGCAAAGCCCGTTTTTGTGGATGTTGATGATACCTATTGTATTGACGCAGAGCAATTAGAAAATGCCATTACACCGCGTACGGTAGGTATTATGCCAGTACATCTGTATGGGCATCCGGCGAATCTCGACCGTGTATTTGAGATCGCTAAGAAACGTAACTTATGGGTGGTGGAAGACTGCGCACAGGCACAAGGGGCAAAGTATAAAGGGAATACTGTCGGTTCAATGGGTGTGGCAGGGGGGTTTTCTTTTTTTCCGTCAAAAAACCTTACTGTGCTGGGGGACGGCGGTTGTATTTGTACAAATGACGATAAAATTGCCGATAAAATTCGCATGTTGCGTAATCATGGTCGTAAGGAAAAATACACCCATGAAATGATTGGATTTAATTTACGGTTTAATGAGGTACAGGCGGCCGTCGGTCGCGTGGCATTGCGGCATCTTGATGCATTCAATCAAAATCGGAGAAAAATTGCTGCGTATTATAATGAGAGACTCAAAGGTATGGTAAAAACACCGCCGGAGATGTCGTGGGCCACTGCGGTTTATCATATGTACGTAATTAGTATTGACCGGCGCGACGAGCTGTCTAAATATTTAAAACAGAATGGTATTGAGACAGGCATTCACTATCCAGTGCCGAATCACAAGCAACCGGCAATTACCAAAATATTTAATAACCTGCCAAGGTTGCCAAAAACAGAAAAGCTTGTTGATAATATTCTTTCGCTGCCTATTCATGGTGAGATGTCGCTTGATGAAGCAAAGGTTGTCTGTGACTTTATTGCAAAATTTTACGGCAAATGAAAAATCAAATAATGCCTGAGTTGAGCATTGTTATTCCCTGTTACAACGAAGAAGGAAATTTGCGCGCCCTGGCCGATGCAATCCTGTCGGCGCTTAATCCTCTGGTAATTTCTTATGAAGTGGTCATTACCGATGATGCGAGTACAGATAACTCCTGGGCGATACTGAACGAGTTAGCCGCATCGTATCCACAATTTAATATTCAGCGATTTAAATATAATTGTGGCGAATCAGCGGCAAGCTGGGCTGGTATGAAGGCGGCACGGGGGCGTTATATTGTTACGCTTGATGCCGACTTGCAGAACGACCCACGGGATGTGCCAAAATTTCTGGAAGCGCTTAAATATCACGACTGTGTATGTGGTACACGGGTAGCAACGCGTGGACAAGGGGATAACTTTATCCGGATTCTCTCTTCACGTATAGCAAACTGGGTGCGTAACAGATTATCTGATGAGAATGTAAGTGATGCTGGTTGTACTTATCGGGCATTTCGCAGGGAATGCATTGACAATATAAAATTCTTCAGAGGAGCCCACCGGTTTTTGCCTACCTTGATTAAGATGGAAGGATTTACGGTAACCGAGGTTCCCGTAACAAATAATCCGCGTTTTGCAGGGAAAAGCCACTACGGCGTATGGAATCGTTTATTTAAGTCTTTTGGTGACTTGCTGGCCGTGCGGTGGATGAAGGAGCGTATGCTCAGATACGAAATTGTAGAAAAAACAAATTAGACCTTACGGCGACTTAAAAAATGCGCAAGTAGAGACGAAAAATCTTGTGTCTCTACAATATTAAAATTCCTAAACATAAATTGTATGGATATATCAACAAGCCTTGAAAATCGGCGGGTATTTTTTTTTGATCTGCTCCTTCTGGTTATTGTTTCTGCATTCGTTTTATTTCCAGCCCTGGGCCAGAACAGAGATTGGGCAAGTCGTGAAATACGTCACGCGGAAATTATTCGAGAAATGGCGGAGAGTGGCAATTTCCTCATGCCGAGACTCATGGGTAATGTCTATTGTGATAAGCCGCCAATAATGCACATACCGGCCGCCATTCTTACCCGTATAATGGGTAAACCAAGTATGTTTGCAGCGCGTTTGCCTTCGGCTGTGGCCGGTGTTTTGGGTGTCCTTGCTATCTACGGAACCGGTCTCTTGCTTTTCGATAGACGTACAGCAATATTGAGCGCCCTTATATTGATTGGCATGCCTGGCTACAGCATAACGGCACGCCATGCCAGGCCAGATATGATTCTTTGTCTGTCTGTTTTGTTTTCGTCTCTTTTTCTTGGTCTGGGTATGAAAAAGCAGATGCCTTATTCGCGCATGTCTTATCTTCTGCTTGCCGGGCTCTTTGCTGGACTTGGAGTGGTGACTAAAGGTCCCTATGGTATTCTTTTTCCCGTCTTTTTTGCCATTTTCATCCCGTTTCGCCGTCAGGATTTTAAACGGCCGAGATGGGGCTGGCTTTGGTTTGGGCTTGCGGTTACTATTGCCGTAGCTCTCTGGGCAATTCCTGCATATGTTTATAATGGCAGCGAGTATCTCTGGAATGTTGTTTTTCAACCAGACCTTGACGTGACAAAGGGAGACAGTGAGAAGTCTTTTTTTTGGTATATGCTCTATGGAATGCTTTTTACCTTGCCATTTTCTGCTTTTCTCCCCCTTGCCCTTGTTGATTTACGCCGGCGCGGTTACTCTGCACCTCTTTCTATCGCAGGCGCTATTTTTACCGTTATTTCCTGCGTTCCTAAGAAGCGGCAACACTACCTTCTTCCGTTTTATCCATTCCTTGCGCTTGGAATTGCCGCATCAATTATTCGTCATTGGACAACAAACCGGCTGGTACGGCGTGCAGTAAAGATACTCATTCCGCTTTCAATAGCCGGGGTACCTGTTTTTTTTATGGCCATTCAACCGTTTGTTAACCCTTACAAAAACTCAGAGATGTACTTTGCAGAGAAAATTTACGAAGTTGTTGAACCTGATGCTCGTTTATATTGCGTGACGGGTATTGAAGAGGTGTTGGCCTGGGTAGGGCATCGGTATGAAGGGATTTACAAAGTTGATCGTAACGACCCTTCGTCAGGCGCAGTCCTTCGCGGAGCTGATGATAAATCATATCTTGTCATCAGTGAAAAGAACCTTGGGCCTTTTCTAAAAGTTGTTGGACCTTTTCCACGTGAGTTAATTTTGTCTCATAAGGTAGGTCGTGAAAAGATGATGCTTTTCCGTCTTAAGGAAAAAGTATCCGATGAACAGCAATGGCAGAAATAATTGAGTTATATGAAAAATAAAAACCGCAGGGCGACGATTATTTTGATCATCTGCAATATCTTTTTGTTTGGGATCAAAATTACAGCCGGTATAATGTCGAATAGCCTTGCTATTATTTCTGATGCTGTAAATTCTTTTACGGATATTGTATCGTCTATAATTATTTTTTTTGCCGTAAAAACATCTTCAAAACAGGCGGATGAAGGTCACCCTTTTGGCCATCACCGGGCAGAGCCTATAGCGGGTTTAATTGTTGCTATCTTTGCTGGTATCCTGGGATTTGAGATCCTCCACACATCCATATTCAAACTGGTTGAAAAACACGAACACAGGATTAATATATACTCAATCATAGTACTTTTAGTATCTATTGGCATGAAGTTCATCATGTTTGTTTATTTTAAGAGAATCAGCAAATCTACGAATAGTCCTGCACTCCTGGCCAGTTCCATTGACAGCAGAAATGATGTATTTATTTCTACGACCGCCTTAGTAGGGGTTGTCTTTGGACTTTATAAATACCCGCAAATGGACGACATTGCAGCTACGCTGATCAGTTTTTGGATTATCTATTCAGGATATAATATTGGCATACGGAATATTGATTACCTTATGGGAAGACAGCCTGAGGCTGAAATCATGGATGAAATAAAAAAGAAGGCAAACTCTGTTGCCGGTGTTCTGGGCATCCATGATGTCCGCGCTCATTATGTGGGTAATTACATTCATGTGGAAATACACATATCCTTAGACCAGCGCCTGACTATGATGGAGGCGCATGATATAGGAAAGAATGTGACACGGGAAGTAGAATCTCTTGAAAGCATTCATAAGGCATTCGTGCATATTGATCCGGTCTAAAAAAGAGAGGGAGGGTGTGTCTCACCTTTGAGTAAGATGAGATACGCCCGTTTGGGGGAGTGTTTTTATTTCATGCATCTTTGGATTGTTTGTATATATTTTTTCCCAATAGCTGCTGCATTGTCATACTCAAATTTTTTAAAACAGAACTGGCACTCAATGTGGTTGTCATTTTCCCGCAAACTGGGTAAAAAACCGCTTTCATCCGTGCGCTTCCCCAATTCCGGCGATTGTTTAATTACCTGAAAGCTACGGGTGAATATTTTAAATTTCTTATTATTACCGCAGTGTGGACATACAAAAAATGTGTTCATAATCATGTTTTTTATCCTCCGCCTCAATGGAATTTAATTAGGTCTGCGACAACCTTTTTCGCAATCACATGTAGAGCGAGGCTTTAGCCTCGCCATGTGCAACTACAACAAACTTTGAAATTCCTTAGCATTAAATTAGAGTAATAGTTTATAAAACAAAATAGTGGATAATTTTGTTCCTGGTTTTAAGCATGGAAAAATATATTAAAGACAAAAATATTTATCGTCGATCTCATCATAAAAAAGCCGGATTCAGGCCAATACTGATGGAAAATATACATGCCTTGATTTCCAGTGCATGGTCTTTCAGAAAAAATTATATCGATTATACCACTACCAACGTATACCGTTTAGTTAACTCTTATGGCGATTCACTGCCCGAAGTCACCATAGATATGTACGACAAACATATTCTTGTACAATACTTTCAGACGTACGAAAAACATGTAAAGGATGAAATTTATCGTACCCTTCAGGAAATTTTTATACCGGAGACTATTACAGAAAAATCACGTCCAAAAGATGAGGGAGTTAAAACCCGGCTCATTATGGGAAAAGAAATACCCAGTGATGTTGTAGTTATGGAAAATGGTATAAAGTTTATCGCCTCGTTTGACGAGGGTGGTGGAACAGGGTTGTTTCTCGACCAACGGCAGAACCGAAGGACGGTAGAGTCTTTCTCGTTTGGCAGAGAAGTGTTAAATTGTTTTTGTTATACATCGTCCTTTTCTATCTATGCAAGCCTTGGTGGTGCCCTTAAAACAACTAATATAGATTTGTCGAGGAAGGCGATTGAGTGGAGTAAAAAGAATTTTTTATTGAACCAACTTGATATAAACGCCCATGAATTTATTATAGGCGACGTTTGGGAATGGATAAGGAGATTTCACAAAAAGGGGCGAACATTTGACGTCATTATTATTGATCCTCCCAGCTTCTCTACCAGCAGGACAAGGGTGTTGAGCATGGAAAAAGACATCCCGGAACTCGTTGGAATTGGCCTCAATATACTTCGGAATGATGGTATCCTTATCTTTTCAACTAATATGGCAAAATTGAACTTTTCGAAATTTTTCCAGGTCTTATCCGGGGTAAAAAACTTTACATCAAAAGATTACAAGATTATTGGTGTTTCTTCACAAGGTGTCGATTTTCCCATAGATGGCATTCATTCCACGGAACCCTATTTGAAGTTCGTCATGTTGACATGCTCGTAAGGAAAAGGTATTTTATAAATGTGAAATTGCTTTGGATTAGTGCCCTCGCAATGACAATACCTCACCATTCTCTCGGTGCCTGGCAGTTTTACCTGATTAAATAGTTACAGGAATTTGCAATAGACAGAGAAGAAAGAAGCAAATGATACTGCGCTGAGTTTTACTTGTCTTTCTCCTGGCAGCATTTTAAAATGGCATTATAAATTTCCTGTTCCAGCGTTCCTCTGGATGGAAGAGGTTGATATGTGGACGGACGTAATAAGGGTAGAGATGTTTCTAAGTTGCCAAGTATTCGTATGGATATTTCGAGGACTGTAGAGTTTTCGGATGCGGGGTAAATGTGCAGACGAAGATTGTAACCGCCTCTTTCCAACTTAATCTTATTTTTTTGTTCAGGAATGGAAGCGATTTTTTGAAGCTCATCGTAAGATACAAATTTAAATCTGGTGATAATTTCGTTTGTATTATCTGTTGAATCAATGACAGTTTCTCCTATCTCCTGTAATACCTGTATAATGCACTGTCTGGCTTTCAGGGCGCCTACGGGTAACACATTCGATTGCTTTTCCGTTTCTGTAATTGGCTGTGTTTGTTCTATGGTTACTGGCGTTTCTGAAATAGCCTGAGCGCTGGAAGCCGATTTACTGTCTTGCCGCTTTGTTGTAGCACATCCTGCTGCAATAGGCAGCGTTACAAAAATAATCATTATGTGGAGCGAAGTTTTCATTGTTTTATTGTAATTAATTACAGTAACGCTGAAAAGAAGAAGCGGTTGTGGCGAGGACAATCCTCGCCACACCGTTTTTAGATTTATTATTGCGTCTTGGTTGTTAGAATATTTGCATCTCCACGGATGTTGTCACCCCATGCGGAAATGCACCCATCATTTGTTTTTGATGTATCTGCGGCTATTCCAAGGTAGTCACCCATGTAGGAGTCTTTAACAAAGACATCATTCCATCCGGTAACGGGCGCAAAACTTTTGTTGGAGACTTTAGTATTTTTCCATGTTTTCCCGGCATCTGAAGATGAAGCAACGAATACATCTATGAGGAAGTTACGGGAATCATTCCTTCCATAGTAAAGTATACAAATATCTCCTGTTTTATCCTGTGCCATAGCCGGAAAGAAATGGTCGACCTTTGTCTTTGTAGGAGCGTTTACCAGCACAGGTTTAGACCACGTATTGCCTCCATTTTCCGATTTACAAAAGAAGGCATCGGTAAAATGATATTTTCCGTCAACGCCTAAAACATCGTTTTGACTATTTTTGCCGCCGCTATGGAAACTTATGTAGATATTGCCTTTTGTGGGTTTTGACGTGGTGTCCACTACTAGACCCTGGAGGTAGAGACCGTTACGGAGTATTCCCTGAAACACATCACCATTTCCCGCAGGCATAAGGTTTGCAACTTTCTTTGGGGTGGAAAAACTTGTTCCACCATTTGTCGATTTACTAATTTTTATAGTTACGGCTATACCACTTTGAGTAAAGACGTAAGATTCCCATGCAACATAAATTTCACCCGTAGGTCCCACGGCCACTTGCGACCCCTGGAGTGATTTATCACTGCCGGTTACCTCGTCAATTACTACGGGCGTTGATGACCATGTGACGCCACCATCAGTTGATTTTACAAATTCTATTGCTGTTCTACCTGATGCAACGGTAAAATCAAAATCTGTATAGGTGATATAGATAGTATCTTTTGCGGCAGCCGCTAATGATGAACCAGGCACTACCGCCATCCAGTCTTTGTCAAGAAAATGCATGGGATTTGCATCGGTACCCTGGTCCTTAGAGACTGCCATCACGGCGCCTCCCCATGTATTACCGCCATCGGTTGATTTTGAAACAGATATGCCACTCTTAATCTTCTGTACTGCTTTTGATGCTTTGATATCAATCGTATCTACAGCAAGGCTCGAATAATAGAACGTTGTTTCGTTGGCGCACCTTATAACAGGGTCACCGCCCAGATCCCGAAACTTAACATTACTACTGCTGGGTAACGGATCGGCTACAAGAACGCCCTTATCTTTAAAGGATACACCTGCATTGGTTGATATTGACCAGCCGTTAAAGCTTAAACTTCCACTTTTACTTGGACTTGGCGGCAGACTAGTATCAATAAAGGGGAGTAATGTTGCGGCAGCAGAACCAGAATCGTTAAAACCTATTGCAGCATTATTACCACACCATGCCACGGTGGTCTCACTCTGTGTGCTACCGCCTAAGCGAGTGAAAAAGTCCGATTTTGCTAAAGGGTCGCTCCCTGATTTAGGGGCTAATGCTTTTTCCTGTATTTCCAATTCATTGTTGTTTGTGGAGAATTTCCTCCGCTCTACAGCCCTTTTTAACATTGGTTTAAGCGTATTCCACCGGTCGCCAAACGAGACGATATTTTGTGCGCCGGAAGAAAGTAAATTCGCCCTTTCCCCCAATTGATTTTTCAATGATTTTCCAAACTCGGCTATCGACTCCAAATGGTTCAAAGTTTCTTCCGGGGTAGGTTGCGCCCATACAGGGTGGACGCAGAAAAGACCGGCCACACATGTCACGACGGTTATAACTTTTCTTAACATATTGTACCTCATTTTTATTCAAACGGTTTATTAAATTAATAATTCTATGGTTAAATATTATAATCTTTTATGCCATTCTTTGTCCATATTTTTTCTCAGGTTCAATCTTCCACGAATGTAACAATTTAGTATTTTGAAAAATCCCAATAATATCGATGTTTGCCGTGCAGCGGTAGGGGCGAAGCATTTGCGAGTTTGGGTGTGTATAATTTCTCATTGAGTAGTTAGTATATTTTTTGTTTAGTGAGTATTACCTGTTGTTTCTTTAAGTTTTTATTTGATTGTGGCTTTTGTGTGCTATGGAGTCGTTAGAAAGTTATAGAAATTAGCAGTAAATAGCAGTAAATATTAGTTTGAAATTGAATTGGTCCAAACGTGGGAATCTAAATGAATAGATTTTTTAATCCAACAATTGAGATTATTGATGTGTAAATTTGACAGATTTCCCTTTTTATATGCAACTATAACATCGCTTCGCTAAATATTTAAAAAAACACATCCAATACATAAATACTTATCATATTGTTATTTAAAATGCTATTTAATACAATGATCAATAAGTATTACACCCGTTATTTTTATTTGGCACTTTGTTTGTTAGTCAATTCACTAATTTGTTTAAAAGAGGATTTTCAAAATACCGCTATTTTGCTTATTCGTAATAGCATGAATTGAAAGAAAATTTTTATCAATCCCAGCAACTTTAATGTTAAAGTGGATATAGTGGTTTTGAATGTTAGCAAAGATTGTGGGATTTGTGGACTTAAGTTGTCAACAAGTGTTGACCTTGTTTGGATGAGGATTATATGAAGGAGATGGGTATATGTTAAGCAAAGCAAAGTCAATAATAATGATTATGCTTGGCGTACCATGCGTTGTTGGCCTGTTGGGGATTTCATCTGTCTGGGCGCAGGATAGTGTTGCAGCCCGTTTGAATCATGCAGAACAAATCGCCAACTATGGAAAACAGCTAAAGGCGAATTTTAGAGAAAAGACCAGGTATTTTTCAAGCGGGGCTCAAATGATTGTCAATCTGGGTGAGCGATGGGGGGAGATAAAGCCGAAGCTGAAGAATTGCATGAGGGAGGGATTGCCTAATGATCAACTAAATGATCAAATGAATGAAATTGAGAGCGCATTAGCCCCGGTTAATGGAAGTAATCCAGCACAGGATAACCTGAGCAATTTTGCGGGGGTAACTCAGAGCGAAACCAGTGTTGCATGGTTTGATACCAACGCTGTGGTAGGATTTAACGACTCAGGAAGTTTGCTCTCAACAAACGTCAATCCCCTCCCGAGTGGAAACTTTAGCTTTGACGGTTGGGCTCGCTCTGTAAATGCCAATGCTGCATCGCCTGCATTTACCGATAAGGGAATACTGGCTGCTGCAACACCGGCCGGTGTAACGAATCGCGATTGTTTAGGCGACCCTGTATGCAGGGCAGCAAGAAGCACAACATTTTATCAAGCAACCCTGGGATTTGATACAATGCCATCCAAACCCAATTTCAGCAATATTTTAGTATTTAAATCCATAGATGGTGGAAATACATTTCCAACATCCGTAGCAGCATCATCGGCAGATGCAACTGCAGACTTCCTGGATAAACCGGAGATGGATGTAAAAAGCGGCGCCAATAACGCTACTGATAAAGTTTATGTAGTTTATACTCATTTTACGGCAACCACCGCAGCCATCGAACTTGTCAGGTCACTGGATGGAGGAGCCACATGGGGATCTCCTATTATAATTGGTAATGGCGGTGATTTCGTTCAAT
>JAHFOW010000088.1 GCA_023261465.1 Planctomycetota bacterium | reverse complement strand
TTGATGATTGACTCGCCATGTATTGATCAGGACTGCCCATCGCCGTGTTATTCAATGTTACCGCCCTGTTAGCCGTGCTTGCCGCACCACCGTTGATGCTAAAGGCAGTTAGCACAGGCCCCGTAAGCGATATCGTGTCACTCCTTACCGAAGATTCAACCCCTGTGGCGCTGTTTCTTACCTTAAAGTAGATGGTCTTCGTTCCCCCAACTGCGCTCATAGTAAAGAGGGGCGCGATTGCATACGTCTGCCAAATACCGCCGCTGAAGGTTGATGATTGACTCGCCATGTATTGATCAGGACTGCCCATCGCCGTGTTATTCAATGTTACCGCCCTGTTAGCCGTGCTTGCCGCACCACCGTTGATGCTAAAGGCAGTTAGCACAGGCCCTGTAAGCGATATCGTATCACTCCTTACCGAAGATTCAACCCCTGTGGCGCTGTTTCTTACCTTGAAGTAGATGGTCTTTGTTCCCCCAACTGCGCTCATAGTAAAGGTGGGCGCAGTCGCATACGTTTGCCAAACACCGCCGCTGAAGGTTGATGATTGACTGGCCATGTATTGATCTAGAATGCCCGTAGTCGTGTTATTCAACGTTACCGTTCGACTAGTTGTGCTTACGGCGCCACCGTTGATACTAAAAAAAGTTAGCGTTGGCACATCGAGGATAGTAGTTACACTAAATGTGTCTGATACACCCCCGATGGTAAGCACGGCATCCGTTGTGGTACTGTAACTTACCGATGATGTCTGGCGTACCGTTATGGCATCACCATTGTTTACCGTCCCCTCAGTGGAGGTATATAACCCATCATTGACGGCATACTCACCGCCCGTTATGGAAATAGCAGTAGCGGTATTTATGCCCGATACGGTAATAGTATTAGAGGTAACGGGCGTATTTAGCGCTACATCCGTCTGGTCGACGAATGTATATGTGTCTGGTATGCTATCCGCAGCAAGCGTAGTAACACTAAAAGTATCTGATATGCCCCCGATGATAAGCACGGCATCCGTTGTGGTACTGTAACTCACCGATGATGTCTGGCGTACCGTTATGGCATCACCATTGTTTACCGTCCCCTCAGTGGAGGTATATAACCCACCATTGACGGCATACTCACCGCCCGTTATGGAAATAGCGGTAGCGGTATTTATGCCCGATACGGTAATAGTATTAGAGGTAACGGGCGTACTTAGCGCCACATCAATCTGGTCGATGAATGTGAATGAGTCTGGGGTGGTATCCGCAGCTAGCGGTGTGTAAGCGAAGAGACCCTGATTAGCCGTGGCCATGAGCAGATAGTTTTCAACGAAGACGGGCTGTGCCCACTCGTAGTCGTCATTGACTGAGATGTATTTGAGAATGGTACCCGTTTGAGCATTGATGAGATATGTCCCGTTCTGAGCCCCTTTTGTCGGGGAGCCGTCCAGGCTGGCGTAAGTTGAAACTGCAAGGATGCCAGATCCATTCAACGCCGGTGTTCCCAGAACTGCCGACACAAGGCCGGTTTCCCAGATAGTAGAACCGGTTGCGGGATCGAGCTCGCGGATTGAGCCGGAATAGGTTGTACCGTTTATCGCGGTTTGATTTCCCGCCACGAACAGGTGTGTGCCATCCCAAACGCCAGAGGAAATGGAGGGCGTTACTGCGTTGTCAATCTGGTACTGCCAAACTGGGCCTGCGGATAGGTTATGGGACTTCCACGCATAGAAAAACCCATTCTTATTTGTAGCGCCGACCATCTCCGTCGGCGTTCCGCTCAGGTTCGCTGTAAATATCACGGGTGATGCTCCGAAATCCAAATCAGCTCCGGGGGATGGAAGTGACACTTGCCACTTGTCCAGCCGCTCTAAATTCGATGGATCAAGGCGCACGATCGCGACGGTGTCTTGATCTGTACCGTCTGGAAATCCTTCTGGGGGTGGATTTCCGGTGGTCACGTAGATACCGTCACTCGTAACAGCGACACTTGACCATACACTCCCGGCGTTGAAATTTAATGGCACCGTGTAGTAAGTGTTAAGGATAGTACCGGACGCCTGATCGAATTCACAAATACCCCCGCGTACAAGCGGATTGTCACATTGACTCGATATACCAACATATATGTGTCCCTGGCTCACTGTCGGCGATGCCCAGTTGTAATAGTCGTTAATAGTATTTGAGGGGAGCGCAATTACACTCTGCCATTTAATCTCACCTGATGTCGCATCCAGAGCATACAAGTAACCATCGCCACCTGACACATACACAATCAGGTTGCCCGTAACCGGATCTGTCGCTACCGTTGCCGTTGCCGTGATCCCCCTTGCAGAGCATGTGAGCTTAGGCCGGTAGCCGATAAACCGCTGCCAGGCTACCTGCCCGGTGGCAAGATCAAGCGCGTAAAACACTCCGGTATTCGAGCCGATATAGACTCGTCCGTTGACGACCGTGGGGCTTGCGAACAACCGGTTTGAGGGTTGCCCGGTTATGGTCGGAGGCGCTGGCACCCAGCGCCAGGCTTCAACAATCCCTGATGCGTTCGAACTCGTGATGGCATTGGAACTGGTTGTTGATGAATGCGCCGAATTGAAGAGATATGTCGACCAATCGACGCTGGTAGTTGCATCTCCCGGGCCGGGCGTACCTCGTGCATCAGCTATACAGAGCACGCTAACTATTAAGACGAGCGCCACCTGTAGGCGGATCCGGATATTTGTCAATGCTATAATAATTTTTATCATAAAATCTCTTTCATTCATTTCAATGAGAATCAATCACTGTCATCCACGAAAATGTTATGTGTTTTAAATACAAAAACAGACTAAACAAACTCCATCTCTATTGGGTAATAAATGACTTTTCTTTTCCATAGGTGGTGCGGCTTTATTCCTTGCCGCTATTCTATAATAATAATTCATTTGAGATGACAATCCATCTATGTTAACGTTTATATTCTTGTTTAACGATCCATTCACCGTCTTTTTTGACGACTTTGTATTATAAGAACCACTGACAGTTCCATACTGGAACCATACTCTTGTGGTTAACCCATGAGCATTTACTATCCCGTTTAAGGTTGCCGAATTATCTGTTACTTTTGTTGCAGTCTTCGTAATTACTGTCGGTTTGTTACCCGAAGTTACTGTCCGCAAAATAGTTCCATTGTCCCCAACGGCAATGCCGTGCACCGAATCTGAAAATGCAACACCATTCAAGGATTGAGTTGTTCCGCTTACCTGGCTATCCCATTGCTTGCCACCGTTTGAAGTATGAAGTATCGTACCGTTTGCGCCGACTACAGTTCCGGTATCGCGTGAAGAAAACGAAACTCCGCTCAGAGGGCTGGTTGAACCTGAAGTTTGAGCGGCCCAGGTAAAGCCGGTATTGTCGGTGCGAAGGATCCAATTGCCCGAAGTAGAAACGCCCACGGCGTATCCAACTACTCCGTCAGGGAGTGTAGCACCATAGAAAAAATCCAAAGAACCGCCCACCACTTCCAATCCCCAACCATCTCCGCGATTAATTGTATTAATAAACGCTCCCTGTCCCCCAACTCCTATTGCTGAATCGCCATAGACGCTTACACCAAAGAAAATGCTTGCCGAACCAGCAGTTTTTGCTGTCCACGTGATGCCATTATCGGTTGAAACAAGAATGGTACCTTCTTCACCCGTAGCAACCGCCATGCGGCTGCTCATGGAAACCGAATAAAGGTTTTTTGTTGTTTGTCTGGCCAGTAATTTCCACGTTGCCCCAGCGTTTGTTGTTCGCAAGATCCTGCCTGAAATTCCAACAGCAAGACCGTTATTTCCAAAGAAGGAAACCCCACGCAAGGCGTCTCCCACAGGACTATTAACGGTTGACCATCCAGTTCCACCATCAATACTTCTAACTATTGTTCCGGAATCTCCAACCGCTACACAAATATTCTGATTGCTGAATGCTACACTGTAAAGGGTACTCGTTGTGGGGCTTACTGCATTTACCCAAGCCGTTGATTGAGCCATAAGCAAGTTGGCTGTTTAAAAAATCCGGGCAAACTTAATTTTTTGTACAAACAAAAAAAGCCTTACTGCTGAAAGATATATTTTGTGTATATCTTCGGCAGTAAGGCTGTCTCTAACACTACTATAAATGAATGTCTACAGAGATCCTTTACTTTGTGCCCCCTGATCACTCAGGGTTTACCTTTTCGAGATAGTTTTATGAATAAATTTATGTTGTAGAAAAAAACTTAGTTAAGAATAATTATTACTAAAAATGTTCTGTTATTAACTCCGCCGATATTCAAAGTCTTTTCATCTTGAAAAAAATATTTCTTGTATCTCCTTCGTGTTTTATTTTCATGGGATACACTCCTCTTAAAAAATCAGGACAAACTTAATTCCTATGCTAAACCACCCGCTAGGCGGGTGTGAATAGCAAAAGCTAAGCTGTAGTATTTACAAAAGAAAACTCATTCTGTATAGTGCGAATAAGAATGCTTGAAGTTCGCAAAATAACAGAAGGAGATGAAGATGAAGAAAGTTTATCACATACAGTATGGGAGTGCAAGTACCATGTAGTATGGGTAGCAAAGAAGCGGAGGAAGATAGTATACGGTAAGTTACGAAAAGAAATAGGTGAGATATTGCGTAAATTATGTGAGTATAAGGGTGTGGAACTGGTGGAAGGGAAGGCATGTATAGATCACATCCACGAGTGTATGGCAATACCGCAATTTACAAATGTGTATATAGTAGGTATCCTTTAACAATGCCCTTATAGGGCTAAGCAAGCCACCCGCTATGGGGGTGGTCATGACTTTGTTCTCCATGATAATGAGTAAAAAGTGTAAAAAAATTTTTGCATTAAAACTTGTCGTACGGATATAACCTATACGTGACAACTTTTTGGAGTCTTATTTTCCATTAATTTGGCGACTTTTTTATATAATGCATCCATTTTAATATTATTTTATGCCAAACCAATCTCAACAAATGATAACTTTTGCAGTAGTATAACCTTTAAGACTCCGAGTTTTGTCTATGGGTACGAGACAAAATCTATAAAAGTTTATTATTTGCCTTCCTTGACATACCCGTATGGCAGCACTATAATTATTTTATTATTTTTTTCCCGAGGTGTTTTATGATTACCAGAAGGTCGTTAATCAAGGCGGGGATATTCGGGGCATGCAGTTTATGCCTTGGAAACAATCCGGCTGCATGGGCTGAAGATGTCTATATTCCCGAAGCGCTTAAAGGCATCAATCAGGGATTTCCCGTTAAAGAAGCCATGCATTTTAAGAAGTTAGAAGATCTTCGCATTGAATGTGAACTCTGCCCCAGGAAGTGCACCGTTGCCGATATGGAGCGCGGTTACTGCGGTGTGCGCGAAAATCGTGGCGGCACTTATTATACCCTGGTGCATTCACGCGTCTGCGCCCTCAACATTGATCCTATCGAAAAGAAACCCCTTTTTCATTTTCTGCCCGGCACAAAGGCCTATTCTCTGGCCACGGCAGGATGTAACATCGAATGTAAATTCTGCCAGAACTGGCAAATCTCCCAATACCGGCCGGAACAGATTGAAAGCATAAAATTAACACCGGCGGATGTAGTAAAAGAAACCAAAGCAAATGGGATCAAGACAGTTGCCTTTACCTATTCGGAACCTGTGGTTTTTTATGAATATATGTACGATATAGCACACGCGGGTAAAGAGAGCGGCCTCAAAAGCGTTATGATATCAAACGGTTTTATTCAGGAAAAACCTTTAAGAGAGCTATGTCCGGGTCTGAGCGCCGTTAAAATAGACTTAAAAGGGTTTACGGAAAAATTCTATCAGGAGACCTGTTCTGGCGAACTCAAACCTGTTTTAAATACCCTGGTAACCTTGAAGAAAATCGGAATATGGTTTGAAATTGTTGTATTAATTGTACCAACCCTGAACGACAGTGAAAAGGAAATCAGGGAGATGTGTGTTTGGATAAAGGAAAATCTGGGAGCCGACGTCCCTGTTCACTTTACCCGTTTTCACCCCACCTACAAGATTAAAAATCTGCCTCCTACATCCATAAAGACCATGGAAATGTCCAGGAACACAGCCCTTGATATAGGACTTCACTTTCCTTATATAGGCAATGTGCCCGGCCATGATGGTGAAAATACCTATTGTCCGAACTGCAAGCACATTTTAATCAGGCGTGCCGGGTTTATGATAGTGGAGAATGGCCTCAAAGACAATAAATGCAAGGAATGTGAGCAGCCAATACCTGGTGTGTGGGCATAAAGTACATTTAAAATCACAAGTTTTTAAAGTCGTTTATTTATGAAAATACCTCCCGGGCTAATACAAATAGCCGGTATTATTGACAACACAGAAGCGCAAATGCTTGTTGATGCAGGGGTATTATATCTGGGATTTCCTTTACGGCTTGGGTATCACAAGGAAGACATTTCGGAGGAAGATGCAGGTAAAATAATTCGATCACTCAAACCACCCCACTATGGTGTGTTAATAACGTATCTTCAGAAAGCTGAAGATATCTTAAAACTCTGCGACAAAATTGGAACTCGCCACGTCCAGCTTCACGGCAATGTATCACCGGACGAAATAGCACATTTGAGAAGAAGAGATAATACGCTTTTTGTTATTAAGAGCCTTATTGTAAAGGACAACAATCTTTCGGAACTGGAAGGTCAATTGATGGCATATAGTCCGGATGTCGACGCCTTTATTACCGACACCTACGACCAGGAAACAGGCGCATGCGGCGCTACGGGAAAAACACATAACTGGGATGTAAGTAAGCGGCTCTCGTCTGTTTCTCCCAAACCCGTAATCCTCGCCGGTGGTCTTTGTCCTGATAACATTCGCCAGGCAATCCTCTCTGTCCACCCTGCCGGAGTTGACGTGCATACCGGCGTGGAATCATCTGATGGCAGAAAAGACCATTATCTTCTCAGAAGATTTGTTTCAGAGGCAAGGGAAGCATTTGCGATGATAAACAAACAGGCCTCATCCATTAAGGTCAGGTAGTCAATGTCCTCAATCTAAGCACTCATCTTCCAATCTCGTTCCAAAGCGGAGCATTGGAACGAGAGGAACTTTAATACCCACCCGTTAATCCCCTTCTCAAAAGGGGTTATGGGTGTGTTAAGAAAATAATCAGAAGGTTTGAATTTCCTTAATGTAAATATAGGGGCGTATAGCCATACGCCCTTACGCCAAACAGTGACTATTGGCACGTAAAATTTACATCATTTTCTTTACTGAAAGTCCATTATTTGCATTACCAGATTCCTTGCCGGATATGCAGCCGGTCTGCTTTGCCGTATCATTGGAACATCCACACCTGCCTTACCCACCTTAATTTTCAACAGGCCTGGCGTTTGTTGCGGTAATGGTAAAAGTTGCATCAGATGTGTCGGTACTTACCACTTCACCGTATGAATCAAATCCAATAAGCTGAACGAGGCAATCTTGCATATCCGCTTCAAAATTTGGCGCATTCCAGTCATACTGCTTATCATTTATCTGTTCAGCAATAAGTGACCATGTAGTTCCGTTGTCTGCCGAATAATTCAGGGTAAAATTGACTATATTATTTGATGCTATCCATTTGATAGTATATGGTGAGCCGGATGGAATAATCTCATTCCCGTTGGGAGTGATAATAGCTAGTTGAGTGCTGGTACCCAATATAGTAAATGGAGAGTCTGATGTATCGCTAAGGATTTCCAGGCCGTTTGCGTTAAATCCGGTAATTTGTATGAGACATTCTGACTTATCTGTTGCAAAGGCAGGCACATTCCAATCATATTGTGAACTCTTTGTCTGTTCTGCGATTGGAATCCATGTGATGCCGTTATTTACTGAATAGCTCAAGTTGAAATTCACCATATTCTTTGAGGCAACCCATTTGATAGTATATGGTGTACCTGATGAAATAATTTCATTCCCGTTTGGAGTAATGATTTCTAGCTGTGGACCCTTACCCAATAGGGTAAATGAAGAGTTTGACACATCTTTAATTACTTCCTCACCCGTTGAATCAAACCCGGTTATTTGAATAAGACATTCGTTCATATCCGTTTCAAATATTGGTGGATTCCAGGTATACTGAGTTCCATTTATATGTTCTGCGATGGCTACCCATGTATTGCCATTATCTGTCGAATAATTGAGGGTAAAATTTGCCATATCACGGGAAGATATCCACTGAATAGGAAGCGCTGTTCCTGTTGGGATAATTTCATTTCCATTCGGAGTAAGGATTGTTAACCGGGAACCTACACCTAATTGTGTAAGCGGGTCGCCAAAGAGAATAAACATCTCTACTAATTCATGCAAAGAATTAAATGTGGTATACGTGTTAATTTTTGCGGATGTTGTAACTGCACCCAGGTTAAATTGATTTTTCTCAAAAATTGTCTTGTAAAGATTTCTTATTAACACCCTTTGACCTGACGGATAACTCCAGCCAGACGAGGCTAACACTGCGATTGCCCCTTTATAGCTGAGACGCTGAAATGCCTCTGCAAGAGAAGTTTGGGTTCTTGGCCCGGTAAAGTATCCGTTCGTACAACAGAGTGTTGTAACAAAGGGCATTTTATAGGTATTAGTTAATGCGTTAACATTAGGATTGCTAAAGAAAATCTGACCTTTCCAGTTTCCCCATGTTCCAAGGGAGCCATGTCCTGCATAATTGACCAGCACACTTCCATTATTGATATAATTTACAATATCAGTCGTGGGACTTACCGATGTGTATGTGCTTCCATATACTTTATGAGCATTATAGTTAAAGGGAAGTAACCCGGAAATATCCTCAGATATTTGATTAAATACAGGTTCATCGTCATCTGCTGTCAGTAGCACATTTTTATTCCACGACTTGTCGGGTATGTTGTTTTCGTAGTAGATGATATTATTAACCATAGTATCTACTTGAGATGTGTTTTGTGCGCTTAATCGGCCAATAAACATGTCTGGTAAGATATCATCGCCGCTGACGAGAACATACCAATTGTCTGAAGGAGTTTCTCCCATTAATGTTGTTTCGATAATCGGAGAAGGCACATAATTTATTGTGCCTGTCTTCAGGTTATCCCTGAAGTCATAACAAGCATCACCGACAAGGAGCACACAGAGGGGCGCCGGAGCAACCCAGTTATTGTATGCATAGGCTAGAAAATCACGGATAGCCTGCGGGTTAAAGATGCCATAATTAAATTCATCATAGATATCGCTGGTTTTTACAGTAACCACCCTCAATCCTGAAGCGCTCCGGTAATTAGCCAACTTTAAAGCGTTGGTATAAAAATTGTCATGGGTGATGATGATATAGTCCGCGCCTTTTGCTGTAGATTTCCAGTCGGATGGTATATCTTTTTCGATGGTCACGGGTGTCTTGCGTTGTGTTGATAACTGTGTCAGGTAGCGTGTTCCCTGAGGTGGGGTGTCTTCAAACTGTACCGTAGCGATGCCATTTCCACTGATGGTTTTACTGGTATTTGTAATGATAACAGTGTTTTCAGGATTGGTTATGTCATAAACTTCAATATCACTATTGGTAAAGCCAGTAACCTTAAATTGCAGGGTATTTGATGACGGCGTAGTAAAAACGAGTTTGTTACTCTCGGCAACATAAGTATCAAAATAATCAATTCCTATCCAGTTGAGAAAAACCTGATCTACACTAGCGCCTGTATCTTTAACAAGCTCTATACGGGCAGTATTGGTTCCCTCCAGAAGGTAAGAATGCGGGATAGATACATCATGATTAAAAACTGTCTGCCCATCCCATCGTTTGTCATCTATAAGGGTGTTATTGATATATACCCTTGTATGATGGTCGGGACTAATTTTGCTTATCGTTGTATAACCTCGCAATTGAACATGTACATGAGCGTTATCTGCCGCTGGAGAAATATTATTTAATATCAGTGGGTAATTCATTGCAGTTGGCGCTGTTAATTTGTTTCCCCAGAACCAGTGATCCTGGTCTTTTCCGTTGGGGATATTTTGCCAGTAGTAAGTATCTGGCTCTGCATGAAGCGTGGCAGGGAATTGAGTTGAGACAGGGGCATTGCCGGAAACGGCCCCGCTCCGCTTAGTCATACGCAGGCCGTTACTTCCGCTTGTTGATAACCAGTAAACATTCCTGGATGTATACTTGTCAGTTATGGCGGTGCCATAAAACAGGATATAATCAGTAGTGTTGAACACCCCATCTTCTTCGCCGAATACATAAATGGGAATTTCTTTACCACGGTTGGTGATCCTGAGCGTGCGTGGATTAATCCCTGTTAGACTGAATCCTTTACTGGTAATGTTTGAATAGGTGAGTTTATAGATACCGTCTGCGTTAACGCTAATCTTGAGAGTTGGTGACGGAGCTAAAGAAGGAGTGCTTTTCGTATCATTATTTAAAGGATTTGACGGCGCTTTAAGGGCATGATGAGAACGGTTCAAAAACCCGTAGTTCAAAAGGGTGTTTTTTAACACATCTTCATATTCCGGACTAAATCCCTGAAATCTTTGTGGTTTAGAGGCATGGACAGTATCCCAGGTAACTCTGACTAACATATGCTGGTAAAGACGTATTTCTCCCGTCACTGGATTATATTGCACGGGGTAAAATTGGACATGCGCTGCAGCCTGATCCCGTAAATAACCGGTGTAATCCATATCTGCTATGTTATGAGGGTAAAAAGTATTTGCTGTGTAAATATCCTGATTCAGGCTAAATTCCTGCTCTATTTTTCCGTCAGATAAATTATCAGGATTGTTCCCGATTACCCTGAAATCCGGCGCGGGATAAAGGCGATGCCCTTTTAATGTTTTATAATGAGATTTGAGGATTTGTATCCTGACATCTTTGTCGGATGGAATACCAAGAAGTGTGCCACAAGTTGGAACCTGGGGTTCTCCCGGCCGGGTATTTTGCACCATGCCCGGAATAATAAATCTCTGGTATGTTTGACCTTCGTGTTGGGTTGTTTCAATCCGGAAATTATCCACCTTTAATTCAAGTTCAAGGGCATGCCGGTCAGAACGTATCACCCTGATGTTCTTATTAAACGTTGATCGTGCTATTGTTGTATGAGAATAAAGGATATTTAGACTGAACAATACAAATGTTAATACACTCCATAAAATGTATTTTTTAAAAAAAATATTTCTTGTACAATCTTCGTGTTTTATTTTCATGGGATACACTCCTCTTAAAAAATCAGTACAAGCTTAATTTTTTGTATAAACAAAAAAAGCCTTACTGCTGAAAGATATATTCTGTGTACATCTTCGGCAGTAAGGCTGTCTCTAACACGACTATAACAGAGATCCTTTACTTTGCGCCCCCCGATCACTCAGGGTTTGCCTTTTTCGAGATAGTTTTTTGAATAAATTTTATGTTATAAAAAAAACTTTATTGAGAATAATTATTACTAATAGCGTTCTGTTATTAACTCCTCACCCTGTGG
>JAHFOW010000087.1 GCA_023261465.1 Planctomycetota bacterium | reverse complement strand
AGGTTGCCGAGAGATATCTCATAATCAATAATTGTTTTTGTCTCTTCACCCTCTGCTATTGCAAGTCCTTCTTGCTGCCGTAATATTTCCAAATTTGTAGACCGGCCCACACTGTATTTTTTTTCCTCAACCTCTAACCTTTTTTCTGCTAATTCCCTGGCCTTCTTTGTTGCTTTCACCCGTTCAATATTAGTCATCACCTGCCGAACCGATTCCCGTACCTCAACAACAATATCCAGTTCCATTTTTCCAACACTCATGTTAGCCTGTTGTTCTGTTGTTTTTGCCTTATTATATTGACTCCTTGCAGATCGATTCCCTATAGGAATTGATAAAACAAGTCCAAAAAATTCACCCTGAAAATCATCCGGGGGTATATAGTTATCACCCTGAAAACCTCCCATTTTTGTATCTTTTCCCCCGAGTCCGGAATAACGCACCCCACCGGTAAAATCCAATTGTGGATACAGTTCATTCTTTTTTCTTCTCGTCTGCATGCCCGCATTTTCTACCTGGAGATGGAGACCATGGAGTTCTGGCCGTCTTTCCATAGCAATTTTAAGGGTATCCTTCAATTCAATTGTTTTCGGTTCAAAAACAGGTTTATCTGATGGCATAATAGTGGCATCTGATATAATGTTGTTATCTGCCAGATGCATAACTTTTTTCAGTTCATCTTCTCTGTCTCTGATTGCATTTTCAGCATTAATTACCGTTTCTACCCTTGAAGCTACACCGGCCTCTGCATCAACAATCTCAATCGGCGCAAGGGTGCCTGTTTCAACTTGTATTTTGTTTTTTCTCAACAAATCCTCAGCGCGATCTAAGGACTTTTTTGAAACCCTTAAAAAATCAATTGCCTGCACATAGCTCCAATAGGCACCTTGCACAGCATTGGCAACCTCAATTGCTGTCGTTTTAAACTGAGCCAAAGAAATCTTTTTATTATTTCTGGCGATATAAATGGGGCTCATGGTATAAAACCAACCCGCCCCTTTCAATAAGGGCTGTGTAATTGCTGCCTGAAAATAATTTTGATAATATGGATTGAGTAATTGAAAGGCGCTCGGGTCCAAAAAATTTCGAAACAAATTATATTCTAATGACACAATTGCACCTGTGGGTGTTAAAGATTGAATCAATGCATCGGCCGTTTTCCCCTGTGCAACAATTGGAGTAATTATAGTTGGCCCGGTTGTTGTGGTACCCGTCTGCAGTATATTTGCACTTGGCGTTTCATTATTTTGCATATTTCCTGTCAATTTAAACACAGGGTCAAATACCGACTTTGCTGTCGTAATATCGGCATCAGTCTTTTTCGTATCAAGTCTTGTTATCTCAATATCGAAATTGTTACGTAAGGCATAGATAATACTTTCTTTGACGCTCAACCCCATTGATTTAAGACTTGTGTTCATTTCTATGTTTGCGGGTGATGGAGCATCAGGTATTGGTGATTTAGATTTGTTCTCACCCCCCAGGGAAACACCTCTGACAAATAGAATAATGCACAGGCTGATAACAAGAAGAAGTACGTTATTTATTCTCGAATCCATTTTATATTTTGACTTCATTGCAATAAACATGGTTGGACACTTATGATTAAATTAATGATGACCTTTTATAAGGGCCATAGCCTCTGCACGAGTGGCGGGGTTATTGCGAAAGATACCGCGTACCACAGAAGTTTGCACCCTTGTGCCGGGTTTTTTAATGCCCCGCATCGTCATACACAGGTGCTCAGCCTCAATAATGGCAAGCACACCCTTGGGGCGTAAGGCCTTCATGATAGATTCCGCAATATCTGTCGTTAACCTTTCCTGCACCTGAAGCCGTTTTGCCTCTATTTCAACGACCCTGGCCAGTTTACTAATCCCTGTTACCCGATTGCCTTGTGGAATATAAGCAACGTGGGCAACGCCGCTAAAAGGCAGGAGGTGATGCTCACACATGGAATAAAAAGGAATATCTCTCAGGAGTACAAGCTCGTCATACTTTTCCGATTTCAAGACCTTAATCTCCGTATGTGAATCCATCCCGATTCCGGCATAAATCTCTTCGCACATATCGGCCACCCTTTCGGGTGTTTCTATAAGTCCTTCACGCCTGGGATCGTCGCCAATACCTTCTAAAAACAGGCGGACGGATTCTATAATTTTTTTCTTATCGATCAAAACAAAACTCCTTTTTTAACTTTACATCAACCCATAACTTTTAATAATGCCAGCCAGCTTATGCTCGTTCTCTTTGGTCATTTCGCAGAGCGGCAGGCGCATTTCACCATTTATCTTTCCCAGTAATTTTAAGGCAGTCTTTACCGGTATAGGATTCGTTTCAATAAACATACCCTTGCATAATGGGAAAAGTTTGTAATGCAACTTCCTGGCTGCTTCATAATTACCCTCTAAGCAATACCTGGTCAGAGCCGCCGTATCTGCAGGAACCACATTGGCCACTACCGATATAACACCTTTTCCCCCTACAGCCATCATGGGAAGCGTCAGGGAATCATCCCCGGAAAGAACGGTAATGTTACAGATCTGCAGTATCTGTGTTACCTGATCAATACTGCCGCTTGCCTCTTTTATTCCGACAATATTCTTTATTTGACTGAGTTTCGCAACCGTTTCAGGTAATATGGATATGCCTGTTCTTGAGGGCACATTATAGATTACGATTGGTATATCCACCTCTTCTGCAATTAACTTATAATGACGGTAAAGTCCTTCCGGTGTAGGTTTGTTGTAATAAGGGGTAATTATCAATGCGCCGCTTGCCCCAACTTTCCTGGCATGCCTTGTCAAACGCAACGCCTCTACAGTGTTATTTGAACCAGTCCCTGCCAGAACCGGTATCCTTCCACCAGCCATACTTACAACCTCAGCAATTATCCTTTCATGTTCCTCAATCGCAAGGGTTGCAGATTCGCCGGTTGTACCGCACGGAACGATACCATTTGTTCCCTGGGTAATATGAAATTCAACCAGTTCCTTTAACTTTTTATAGTCAACTTCTCCGTTTTTAAATGGGGTAACGAGCGCTACAAGGGAGCCCTTGAACATGTTTATTCTCCTTTTTTTCCTTATGTTTCGTATAATGCCATTATCTGTATGCTTTGCCCGTATATATTATGCTGACAGATATCTATAAATATTCTTACAGATTATTATACTATAAACAGAAAACCCCACTTATTCAAGTTTTGTCCTTACCATTCGTAAAATCTTTTCACGATTCTCCGGCGTGTACTGAGTTCTTCTCCTTCCTGTAAGGTGACAGATGAAATAATTTTCTCACTTTTTCCTGAAAAGTATCTATATAAATATAAAAAACGGGCGTCAGGTAAAGGGTGACAATTTGTGAAAAGAACAGACCACCAACCATAACAAGTCCCAGTGGACGGCGTGTCGTCGCACCGGCGCCAAAGCCGATAGCTATGGGTAATGCGCCCATGAGCGCCGCCATGGTGGTCATCATAATGGGGCGGAATCGGGTCAAACACCCCTGGTATATAGCCTCTAAAGGATTTTTACCCTCGTTCCGCTGCACTTCTAATGCAAAATCTATCTGCATAATGGCATTTTTCTTGACTATTCCTATAAGCATAATAAGACCTACGAAGGCGTATACGTCTAAATCTATATGAAAAATAAGAAGTGTCAGGAGCGCTCCCAAACCGGCGGAAGGAAGCCCTGACAGAATGGTTACCGGATGAATGAAGCTCTCGTAGAGCACTCCCAGCACAATATAAATGACCAGAATGGCTATAAATAATAATATACTGAGACCCTGCATTGACGATTGAAATTCCTGCGCAGCACCTTGAAAGCTTGTATTGATAGCGGACGGCAAAACGTTACGTGCAAGTTCATTGACCGTTGCGACGGCCTCGCTCAGGGAAACCCCCGGTTTAGGGTTAAATGAAATCGTAACGGCGGGAAACTGCCCAAGATGGGTAATTGTCTGCGGGCCAAGATTCTCGGTCAACGTTGCCACGGAATATAAAGGAATCGGGGTGCCGTCCGATGAGCTGATATACAGCATTTGCAAGGTATCCTGATTCATCTGATACTTTGGTTCCAGTTCCAGTATGACCCTGTATTGATTATTAGGCGCATAAATAGTGGAAACCCACCGGTTACCATAGGCGCTATACAACGCATTTTCAATTTGTTTCGCTGTTACACCAAGTGTAGAAGCCCTGTCCCTGTTTATAACAACATTCACCTGTGGATTCTTTATCTGAAGGTCACTGGTCACATCCTGTAATATTGCGAGACCACGCATTTTGGCTTCCAGGATTGGGGCATAATGATAAAGTTCTTCAATATCAGGACTTTGTAAAGTAAATTGATAAAGGCTTTTTGTCAACTGGCCTCCAATACGAATTTCTGGTGGATCCTGCATATAAACCCTGATACCGGGGATTGCGGCAAGCTTTTGACGCAATTCTTCAATCACTCCAAGAGAACTGAGACGCCGCACAGGCCTGGGTTTTAAGTGGATAAACAAGACGCCCTGATTGGGACTTGCGGTAACGCTGGAACTACCAACACTTGAATAAAAATCCCTGACATTCGGATCACTATGAATAACTTCTGCAACTGTTTTCTGGAGCTGAATCATATTTTCGAAAGAAATTCCTTGTTGTGCTTCTGTAATGCCAAAGATTGTACCCTGGTCTTCATTGGGAAGAAATCCCTTTGGGACGGTAACAAATAAATAGCCCGTAACTAATAGAATGATACCGGAAACTATCATGGTAACCAGACGATGCTTTAAAGCAAACCAGAGACTCCCTTCATAAGCATTCGTTATGCTATTGATAAAACCCTCAATGATTCCGTAGAAACGTCCGTGTTTCTTTTCAGACGGCGGACGTAAGAAACGGCTGCACAGCATCGGCGTAAGACTGAGAGAAACAAACCCCGATATCAATATTGCCACACAGAGCGTAACTGCAAATTCACGGAATAACCTTCCTACAACTCCACCCATAAATAACACGGGAATAAACACAGCAGCAAGCGAGATTGTCATAGAGAGGATGGTAAAACTAATTTCTTTGGAACCGTTCAGCGCTGCATGGAGGGGTTTTTCTCCCATTTCCATATGACGAACGATGTTTTCCAGTATGACAATGGCGTCATCCACCACAAATCCTATGGCAAGAATCAAGGCAACGAGTGAAAGATTGTCCATGCTGTAATTCAGGAGATACATAACTGCAAAGGTACCCATGAGAGACAGGGGAAGCGCCAAACTGGGAATTACCGTTGCCGAGAAATTGCGGAGGAAAAATAGTATCGTCATAACTACTAAAACCAGAGTCAGGATCATGGTAAACTTTACTTCGTGGATCGACTTCATAATTGATTCCGAACGGTCATAGAGAATATGCAATTCGACAGAAGGCGGAAGATGCGACTGGATGATGGGCAGGAGTTTTTTCACGGCGCCCGCTACTGCTACTGCATTCGTTCCCGGTTGGCGTTGTACTGCCAGCACAATAGCCCGCTGGCTTCCATTTTGATTTATATACCAGGCAGCCGCTCTATCATTTTCAACGCTGTCAATAACCTTTCCGAGTTCTTCCAGGTGTACCGGCAATCCGTTACGGTAAGTAACAATAATGGGACGGTAAGCGCTTGCTTTGAATAGTTGCCCGGTAGCAAGGATGGTAAATGCCTTATTGGTTCCCTGCAGTGTTCCTGTGGGCAGGTTTACGTTTGCATTGCGCAGCGCCTCTTCCACGGTATCTATCCCTATTCCTTTACTGGCCAGTGCATGGGGGTTAAGCTGAACACGAACCGCATACTTCTGCGGTCCGAAAATCTGAACCTGTGATACACCGCTAATCATAGAGATACGCTGTGCCATCAGTGTATCCGCATAATCGTTCAGTTCCCAAAGAGGGAGTGTCCGTGAAGTCATGGCGATATACAAAATGGGTTGATCCGCGGGATTTACCTTCTTGTACGTGGGTGGTTGTGGCATATCATGAGGGAGAAAAGGCGTGGCCTGAACAATGGCCGTTTGTACGTCCTGTGCGGCAGCGTCAAGATCTCTTTTCAGGTTAAACTGAAGCGTGATCTGGGTGTATCCCAGAGAACTGGTGGAATTCATGGCATCTAAGCCTTCAATCGTTGAAAACTGCCGTTCCAGAGGAGTTGCAACGGTTGATGCCATAGTTTCTGAACTGGCGCCGGGAAAGCTGGCGCTTACCAGAAGCGTAGGAAAATCAACATTGGGAAGATCACTTACCGGGAGGAATCTGTATCCTGCAATACCAAAGAGCAGTATTCCAACCATGACGAGGGTAGTCATGACAGGACGGCGAATAAATGGTCCTGATATGTTCACGAATGAATTTCTCCATCATTTTTAATTTCCACCGTGCTTCCGGGGACGAGTCGAAGTTGACCCTCGGTTACTACCTTCTCTCCGGACCGAAGTCCGCTCGTGACAATCGTTTCCTGATTTATGGTATTTCCTGTAGCGACGGGACGGGATTCCACCGTCAAGTCAGGTTTAATGACATAAACGTATTTGCCTTCCTGTCCCGTCTGGATTGCCTGAGAAGGGACTACCACTGCATCGTGTTGTGTTGTGTATGTTATCGCCACGGTAACAAATTGCTTCGGCCAGAGTAGTTCTTCCTCGTTGGCAAAGATTGCTTTAAGCAAAATTGTACCCGTTGAAACATCGACTTCGTTATTTAAGAAGGTCAATTCACCAACGGATGGATTCGCATCATTTTTAGGGACAATTGCCTCTATCCTCAGATTTCTCTGATTCATATATTTCCTGATCGCCGATAATTCCTGTTCAGGTAAAGCAAATCTTACGTATATCGGCTTAGTCTGATTAATGGTAACCAACATGGTATCATTAGCCTTGACCATATTACCCTGATTAACCATAAGTTTTCCGATACGTCCATTGATGGGAGAGTGAATAGAGCAATATCCAAGCTGGAGTTTTGCGTTTATCACAGCAGCCTCATCCGCCTTCACCGTCGCACCGAGGGCTTCAAAACTAGTTTGATATTGGTCGTATTCTTGTTTAGATACGACGCCTTTTTTAAACAACTCTTCATAGCGAAGGGTGTCTGTCTCTGCCTTTTTCAATAGAGCCTTATCTCTTGTCAGATTGGCTTCGAACTGGTTGAGCGATGATTTAAAAGGGCGAGGGTCAATTATGAAGAGAAGAGCCCCTTTTTTCACCTCCTGCCCCTCTTTAAAACACACCGATGAAAGTTCGCCCTCAACCCGCGTTTTCACCGTTACGGTAGAATATGCTTCCACATTTCCAATGGTTTGTACCTGAATGGGAACATCTTTTTGCACGACAACTGACGCTGTAACCGGTACACGGGCTGGTGCCGCAGGTTTCCCTTCAGGTTTATGAGAACAAGCAGTTACAAGAGTTGTCATTGCCAAAATAAAACAGCGCCTTACCATAAAACGCACAAACATAATCCTATTCCTTATACTGTTCCTTTGATGAAGATCGCCACAAATTCTTTAATAACTGTGTCCGTATCGGTACGTTTGTATTTCCTGAGCATCATGAAATTCTCGGCATCAAAATACGAAAAAAACATTCCGAGAAATGCCCGCGCCCCTAATTCCGTATCAAAATTTCTCACAGTCCCCTTCTTTTGCATATCGGCAAAGTAGGACGCAAGGGTTTTCAGTGTTTCATTGATAATGGAATGATAAATCTTGTGTATCTTTTCGTTATACCGGTGAATTTCCGAATGCATTATGCGTACCAGGTCTTTTCGCTCAGCAAGAGAATCCAGAAATCTTTTTGCAATCACCTTAAGCCCTTCTTCGTATGAAAACCCCGCAATCTCGGGAAGAAGTCCTTTCAGGGCTGGAAGAAATGAATGGATATTTATTACCGCTTCGAAGAGTTTTTCCTTTGAGGGAAAGTGCCGGAAAAGGGTAATTTCAGCAATGCCGGCATCCTTTGCAATCTCTCGTGTCGTTGCGCCCAGATAGCCTTTTTTCGAAAAGAGTTTTAATCCACTTTCGAGGATTTTATCTTTTGTATTCATAAAATCTGTTTATTGACATCATTTGACAGATACCGGTAATTTCACAATAATTTTAAAACAGGTTATGTTAGTTATTACTTACACACGTTTATATTATAAAAAAATATATCTTTAAATTCCTTATAAATTTTTATTTCTTGACAAAAATGCGTATTTCTATATGTTTACACTATGAAATTTATAAATAGCCGCAAAATAATGCCGCATTTAGGCGGTATAATTCATGTTAGGTATCAACAAATAAATGAATCATGGCATGTAAACTTTGCTTGAATGATGAGAAGCTGGTTAAGAAATCACATATCATTCCGGACTTCATGTACAAAGATATATTTGATAAAAAGCATAAATTGTACGAAGTGACAGTTACCAAAGATAAAGATATTATTAAAGATAAATTAAGTCAGACTGGTGGATATGAAGAACAAATTCTTTGTCAATCATGTGATAATGAAGTGTTAGGGAAGCTTGAAGGATATGCTAGTTGTGTTTTAAAAATATTACAAAATGGAATGAATGATAAAGATACGAAATATACATTATATAAAGAGATTGACTATACAAATCTTATGTCTTACGGTGCCACTCATCAGTCATCATGGCGTTAGGCTATTACTCGGAGAGGCATTCAGTGCACGGATCAAGCAGTACCTATAGCACCAAGTGTTAGGAGGGTGCTAGAAAGGGTAAAAGGGGGGATGCGTTTGAATCTTATAGGATGCCCCGGTGGGCTTTGAAAGGAGACACGTTATGAAAATGTCAGGAAAAATCGCCACGTTGTTTTTTTTCGCGGTCGTCGTAAGCTCGTTCTTACTGCTTGCAGAAACAAGCGGCAAGACAAAAGGTACCCTCGTAACGGGGACCGGGAAGTTTGTCACTCAGGTAACGAGAACGTCTGAGTCGCTTGACCCGCCCTGCGTCACTCTGGTGACACGCGTCGGGAACGTTTCATTCTCCGGGCTTATCGGGAATACTCCCGAGAATGGTTATCAGGAGACTCACGCCCTGCGAGACGAGTGCGCGGCCCCAATTCAGGGCACAACAGCGACGACATACATATTAAAAGAAGCTACAGTAGCTGGCAGGACAGGTGGTTTGATCCTGAAGGCGAGCGGTATCTTTGATGGTGACGTGACCTTGCCTGCGGGGGCAAGGACCAGGCTGCATTTTAAGATTCGTGGTGTCTCGGGAGACCTCAAGGGTGTCACCGGCACTGGACAGTTTGTAGGCCAATCAACGACTAACTGTTCGTTCAACACGTACTACGCCGAGATATTGCTACCTGACTGATGACAATGAGGTCAAATCCTACCCTTCATCTTAGAGAAACAGGGGCAGTTTCTTAAAGGCTGTCCGAGAGTTAAGTTTTACATGAATTTTCATATCATAACTCCTTATAAATCAACATTCGAACTTCTTAGTCTCGTATTCCCGGACAGCCTGTTAAGATTCAGTCACGTTCATGATGGAACGTGTGGCAGTCTCAGGAATGCTACATTACTAATTAATTGTTGGTTTAGGGTTTTGCTTCATGGAAAGGGAAATCCTTCGTCTCTTCATGTCTACCGCCAATACGGTAACGGTCACCTTCTGATGTACTTTTACGGCATCATTTGGATTCTTTACGAATTTGTCCGCAAGTTCGCTGATATGCACAAGGCCGTCCTGATGCACGCCAATGTCCACAAATGCCCCAAATGCCGTAATATTGGTAACAATGCCGGGGAGTCTCATGCCTGGGTTTAAATCTTCCATTTTTTCTATGCCCTCTGCAAAGCCGAATGCCTCAAATTTCTCTCTGGGGTCGCGACCCGGCTTTGATAGTTCGGCCATAATATCGGTCAACGTGGGGAGTCCAACTTTATCCGTTACGTATTTATTGAGAGTAATTTTCTTTCTGAGCGGTTCATTCCGCATCAGGTCTATTACGGCGCATTTCAGGTCATTTGCCATGGTGTTTACTATAGGGTAACTTTCAGGATGGACGGCGCTTCCGTCAAGGGGATTTTCACCGTTTGGTATGCGTAAAAACCCTGCCGCTAATACGAAGGTATTTGTACCTAAACGAGGGACTTTCCTGAGTTCTTCTCTCGACCTGAATGGGCCGTGCTCATTACGGAATTTTACAATGTTTTCAGCAAGTTGTGGTCCCAGACCTGAGACATACGTAAGGAGTTGCTTGCTCGCCGTATTTACGTCAACCCCCACCATGTTTACGCAACTGATTACCACATCATCGAGGCTTTTCTTTAACGCATTCTGGTCGACATCATGCTGGTATTGTCCGACCCCAATGGATTTTGGATCGATCTTCACCAGTTCTGCAAGGGGGTCCATGAGACGTCTTCCTATGGATACAGAACCCCGTACGGTCAAGTCGTAGTCAGGAAACTCTTCACGCGCTACCTCTGAGGCAGAATAAACTGATGCGCCACTCTCGTTTACCATGACCACAATAGTGTTTTTGGGGATATCCAGTGAACGAACAAAAGATTCGGTCTCCCTGCCTGCCGTGCCGTTTCCTATAGCGATGGCCTCTATTTGAAACCGGTTGCATAAATCTATGATTTTGGAAGCTGCACTGGCAAGGGACTCCTTCGATGACTGGTGGGGATAGATGGTGTCGGTATGGAGGAGCTTTCCTTGTTTATCAAGACAAACGACCTTACAACCCGTGCGGAAGCCCGGATCAAGGGCAAGGATATTTTTTTGGCCAAGAGGCGGCGCAAGAAGGAGTTGTCGCATATTTTCGGCAAATACCCTGATGGCCTCTTCGTCTGCACGCTCTTTCGTAGTAAGTCGTATTTCTGTTTCCATAGAAAGGGAGAGGAGTCGTTTATAGCTATCATGGATGGCCATTTTGACTTGTTGTGAGGCTAATCCAGTCCCTTTTATAAAAAGTCCTTCCAGCAATGAAAGCGCCTTATCTTCCGGCGGACTGACGTGGAGTGACAGGAATCCCTCCTTTGCCCCGCGTCTCATGGCAAGAACCCTGTGAGAAGGCGCTTTGGATACAGGCTCTTCCCAGTCAAAGTAGTCCTTGTACTTTATGCCCTCTTCCTCTTTGCCGGGTATTACCTTTGATTTAAAAACACCCGCCGTCAGATATAGTTCACGCATCCTTCCACGGGTTTCCTGGTCTTCATTTACCCACTCTGCAATGATATCACGCGCCCCGGCAAGGGCGTCCTCCGCTGATTCTACGCCTTTTTCTGCGTTGACAAAGGCGGAAGCTTCCGATGACGGATCAATATCTTTCTGCTCAAAGATGAGCTTTGCCAGAGGCTCAAGCCCTTTCTCCTTTGCAATGGTTGCCCGTGTGCGGCGTTTGGGGCGGTAGGGGAGGTAAATATCTTCAAGGATGGCAAGGGTTTCAGCCGCATGGATCTTTTCCTTTAATTCTTCGGTCAGCTTTCCCTGTTCTTCCAGCGCCCTAATAATGGCC
>JAHFOW010000086.1 GCA_023261465.1 Planctomycetota bacterium | reverse complement strand
TCATAATAGCCTGCCATATCATCATGGTTTTCAATAATGTGTACCCACCTTTCATCAGTTAGTCTGATTGGAACGTCATTGACTGATTTTACAATATCCATTTATCCCCTGTCTTAAACTTTATTCAACATCCCCTCTGCCTGAAAACTGAAATAACCATCCTTACCATTAATTATAGGGATGATTATGCACAAATATTATCCCTGCTGCCCTATCACTTATTGCATCAGCAAACACCTCTCTTGGATGAACGATGCTGTGATTCAAAGTGCCAATAAAAACAGTCCTTTTCTGGATCAAATGAGATGCGCCATCTAACGTCAGACTTAAAAAGTATTCTTTTTTTAGGCTTTAATACCCCTACTAATTTTACCACATCAGCAACGTTTTTAATTTTTTTCATACCAGGATTTCCAGTATATATCATCTGATTTCAAACAATGATTTCCGGTTTTGTGTCCCTGCTCCTGATCATGGACATATTATAACTTCTGGTTTTCCTATTATGAACGTCTGCCATAAGTTTTGATTTCTTATTTCAAAAAATCTATAAAACAAATTTTTTATGCAGGTTTTTTACAACCCCCTTCACTCCCTTTGCTAAGGGGGATTTGGTTGTGGCTATGCCGCGCCAGGGATGATATTCAAATTTATTAAGCTCGTTCATATCTTACCTCTTTTTAAGACCGCCTTTGCTTTCTTCATCATTTCTTTATCAAAGCTTATCAATTCTGTATCATATTCTCTTGCTACCTGAACCACCAAAGCATCCATCCCCCCTTAGACCTGTTTTCGCAACTATTTCTGCCGCTTCTATAGCGGATTTATCGTTCAGGATAACAAAGGAAAGATTTTCAGTATTCATTAATTCTTCCTTAACTTTTCTGGCAAGAGATACCATGCCAGTTCTTCTTCTGATTGCTGATACAACTTCTACTCAGATAGAAAAGGGATTGATTACAAAGCTTTTACCTTTTAGTACATCTTCCCATATTGTCAGCGCCTCTTTATGTCGTTGCTCTTTTTCTAGAAGAGACGAAATGATAACCGAACTGTCAATGGTAAGTTTCTTCACCAGGATTTCTCCCGTTGTGCATTTATTTCTTCTTCTGCTGAGATTTTATTCCATTTTGATGATATTTCCTCTCCTAACGACTTCCATTTATTTAATTTGTGCCTTGCACCGTGTTTCTTTTTAATTTCAATAAGAATCAATTCTTTTTTAATTTCCTTTATTTCATTGATTAAATTGGATAGTTTGTTTTCTAATAATTTGGGCATAAAAACACTCCTTAATTTTAAGTATAAAGAAAAATAATAGGGGACGTGTTAAAGACAACCTTCAATTACCCGTTCCTTTCTACTTCTATAATCCCTTTCCTCAAGGTATGAAAATTCAAAACCGGGCATTTCCATAATTTCAAGCAAGGTGGCTTCTTCTAATTCCATAACTTCAGCAGCCTTTAACAAGCCTAATTTCAAATCCTTGTTATCATGAACAGGAACGCTTATTCTTTATCAAAGAGTCTCTGTTCTCATAAACAGTCTTTAGAAATTGCAGGTTATCACCAAAAACAACCAAATTTCGCCAGTCATTTTCGCTTGCTGGGTAGTCTTCTCCGTTAAAGACCTTTTCTATCTGCAGAGGCACAGGGAAAACTAAGGTGTACCCCAACCAGCACGCGCCCCATTCCCGCGGACGGCGCAATTCTATTTTGTCCAACTGCACCCGGATGGCCTCGCAAGCCGTTTTGAAAAAGCATCCCTTTAAAATCAAGGGTTACCGGGCGTTATATGCCCAAAAAACCCTGTTTTTTGGTGCGAATTGCGAAAGTCGGGTTAATATAAACGCCTGTCTTTGTAAAAACCGCTCTCTCTTGTTATTTATAGATCGTTTAAGAAACTTATTTTACCCTCTATTAACATTTCTTTTTTGATTTTCGATAATTTTTTTACTTTTTTTTCAATCTTCAATGCCATACTCTTATTTCCAATTTTCTTTTTCATAACCAGGTTTAAAGGGGCTTTTCCTCTCAGGTATTTTGCGCCTTTATTATTACTTTTATGTTCTTCAAATCTTCTTTCTACATCAGTTGTTATGCCTGTGTATAATGCCCTATTTTTACATCTTATCAAATACAAAAACCAAGTTCTCATTTTTAAACGCCTAACCCGAACGAGTCGGAACTGTAACGCAGGAGATTTATCCCCCCGACAAATGCCGACAACAAGGGTTAGGCTTTACATTGTTGATAAAATTGTCAAAATGGTTTTGAGAAGATACTACCATAGGAATAAGAGGCATGAAGATTTAAGCGTCCGCATGCATATCATAAGTTCTTGCCATGTCTCGTCAGAAAACGGTCCAGCTGATTAGCGAACGCCTGAATATCTTTCTTCCCAAACGAGGAAGGACCGCCGGTAATCATACCGCCATTTCGGAGAACATCCATAAGATTACGCATAGCCAGTTTCTGTTTTATGTTCTTTTCCGTATAGAGCTCCCCTCGCGGATCAAGCGCATACCCGCCCTTCCCTACAACACGGTCTGCAAGCGGTATATCAGCGGTAATAACCAGATCTCCCGGCTGAACCATTTCAACAATATGATCGTCCGCCACATCAATACCCGCAGATACCGTAATACTCGAAATGTATCCCGATTGAGGAACCTTCCGATACTGATTCGAGACCATAACCAACGGAACACGAACGCGCTCAACTGCGCGAAACAGAAGTTCTCCTATCACACCCGGAAAAGCGTCAGCGTCAACGAATATCTGCATTTACCCTCGTTTATTTTTACTATCTAAAATAAAAAATCAAATCAGACCATAATAGTTTATGCGATGCGTTCGTCCTCTATTTATTTGTTATCTCCTTCAGGCATTCTTCAAATATTGATAATGCAATATCCATATCATTTTTTGAAACAATTAACGGCGGGCAAAAGCGTATGGCGCTTCGGCCGCAACTTAATAATAATAGTCCCTTGTAAAATGCCCTCTCTACAATGGCGTCACGCTCCTCAACTGCATATGCCTTTGTTTCCTTATCTTTAACTAATTCAACGGCGAGCATGAGTCCAAGCCCCCTGACATCTCCGATGACCGGATATCGGCGCTCTAATTTCTTTAATTCATCTATCATATAAGCGCCTTGTTTTGCTGCATTGTCAATAAGCCCTTCCTCCAGGAGCCTGATGGTTGTAATCGCTGCCTGGCAACTCACCGGATTGCCTCCAAATGTGCTTGCATGGCTGCCAGGCTGCCAGTCCATGACGTCTTCCCGCGCTACCATAGCAGATAGGGGAAGTCCCGATGCGATACCTTTGGCAATAGTAATAATATCCGGCACTATTCCAAAATGTTCCGCAGCAAACATCTTTCCTGTACGTCCCATGCCCGACTGCACCTCGTCTGCAACATAGAGAATGTTATAATCGCGTGTCAGTTGATACAGCGCCGTATGAAATTCTTTTGGAGGTACGACGTATCCACCTTCTCCCTGAACAATCTCTACAAAAATCGCAGCCACGTCTTCTGGTGATACCTTTGTTTTGAATAATTCCTCTCGTACCCACGTTATGCAAGCCATATTACATGTATCAGGCGTTAAACCAAAGTGGCATCGATAACAATATGCATACGGAATATGAATAACTTCCGGAATGAGGGGGAGAAAATGCTTCCGTTGATTCAATTTACTAGCCGTCAGGGAAAGCGCGCCCATAGTTCTCCCATGAAATGCGTTATAGAAGGCGATGACAATGCTTCGTTTTGTATGATAGCGAGCCAGCTTAAATGCCGCCTCAACAGCTTCTGCGCCTGAATTCCCAAAGAAAGTCTTCTTTGTATAAGAACCAGGACATATTGCCGAAAGTTTTTCGGCAAGTACAATGTGCAGAGGATTATAAAAATCCGCGCCTGACATGTGAATAAGTTCATTTGCCTGGTTAGATATCGCAGTGATAATCTGGTCGTGATTATGTCCCGTACTACACACGGCGACCCCTGCGGTAAAATCGAGGAAGACGTTATTATCCACATCCGTGACAAGCATACCTTTTGCATTTTTTACTACGAGTGGATAACTCTTTGTCGAGGATGGTGAAACGAATTTTCTTTCCTTTTTCAGGTATTGAAGAGCATGAGTTCCGGGAAGTTGGGTTTGTATACAGGGATATTTTTTCATTTTTAACCTCTTAAATTAGGGATATTCCTTGAACTGAGCCTCAAATGTTTTAATGTTTAACAGGGGGTTTAATTATTTTTCTTCTGGCAATAATATTTGTATACCAGGTCAGCAAAAGCCTCCAGCGCATACGAACCTTTTCCAAGATCGGAAAGGCATCGTCTCAATTCGCTGAGATTTTTAAAATTTTCCGAGATATATTGTGCAACAAATGTTTCCGCAGAGAGAAAATTGAGCTCTGGTCCTTTGTCGTCAGGGCTTTGATAAATTCTATATGCCACAATGTCCGTGATCATTTTGAGGTTTACATCTTTTACCTTTGCAACCATATTTTTAACAATTTCAAAACTTAATAGTTGTTTATCCTGATAATAACTATACACCGTATCCACAAATTGATTGATTGATTTCATGCCTTTGTCGAGCTGCGACAGGTGGTCTTTGAATTTGCCAATATCAGTAAAATTCTCTACGATATATTGCGATACAGCCTCTGTGGCAGCAAGGAAATTTGCCTCGGGGCCCATATCTTCCGAGCTTTCTGATATTTTGTACGCCACAATATCGGTAATCGTTTTCAGCGAAATATCTTCCCGACTGTGGATTTTACTTTTTATTAATTCTTTATCAATTGGCATCGTATTACCTCCATTGATTTTATGGATAAAAATCTATTCCTGAACTTGACAACTGCATATTTTATCCATATATTTACCTGAGAGCAACAATTATAATCACGTATAGGCATTTTATTAAAATCTAAAATACATCACCTATGGAAAAAGAATCAAGCGACCGTTTTTTTGGCACGATAACCCTACCAAATTATGAATTTACCATTAAGTCTCATGAATTCCAAAAAGAAGGCGAGGATTTTATCCTCTGGTTTTTTGAAGGTATTATCGAGGAGAATCCCAATTACATTGATTGCCTTATGTACCTGGGCAATGCATACACAGCAAACAGGATGTACGAAAAAGGACTCCAGGTCGACCTCAAGCTAAGCCGGTTGAGACCGAATGACCCCACGGTACACTATAACCTTGCCTGTAGTTATGCACTGCTAAAAAATATTGACGCCTCACTGGATACGCTGGAAAAGGCAGTTGAGCTGGGTTATAATGATGTCTGTCATATCGAAAGAGACAAAGATCTGGCGCATTTACGGGCAGACGACCGGTTTAAAAGATTAATAAAAAAAATGAAAAAACATTAATGGAACGCGTTTAAAGAAGGCTGGTCATATATGCAATTTTGATCCCGTCCAGGGTTAGGTAAGGAAAAACTGCTGAGATTTGGGGGATTTCCAGTGCTAACATACCTGCATTTCCCCCTGTTGCAACTATTTCTGGCTGGCTTCCCAGTTCAGCACAAAGCATATTCACAAGCTTGCTTACCAGGCCAACGGTACCCCAGTAAATGCCTGAATTAATGGCGTCTTGTGTGTTTTTCCCCAGGACATTTCCGGGTTTGCTAATTGAAATTTCGGGAAGAAGCGCGGTATAGTGGTTGAGCGCTTTCGAAGCCATGCCGACACCGGGCGCGATAATTCCACCCAGGAATGCCCCCTGTTCGTTTACTACATCAATCGTTATCGCTGTCCCAGAATCAATAACAAGAGTCCAACCTTTTACACGTTCAAATGCGGCAAGAGCGTTAACTAACCTATCAATACCCACCTTTTCCGGATTGTCTGTCAGGATTGGAAGATAAACCGGAATGTCTTTACCTATGCTCAGGGATTTAATGGAGAGATGTTTTTGAATACTTTCCGTTACGTAGGACTCTACCTGTGGATTAACAGACGAGATGATTGTTGCGTGTACCTTTGCAAAAACGTTTGCATCAAGAAATTTTACGAAATCTGCCGGATTGCCGCCTCTTACTAAATACGTTGCGTGTAAAATATCTTCTTCGAATACCCCGATATGAATATTTGTGTTACCAATATCAATTGCTAACCATAACGGGGGTATTTGACTGGGTTTGGATTTCATTTAAAGCGTTTGCAATTTTTATTAAAAGTACTCCGAGATTCTGACCGGTAACCATAGAAACCGGTTGTACGGTTTTAGAGATTTCCTTTTCCAGAATTTGTATGCATTCATCAGCGGTTTCCGGGTCTAAAAGGTCCATTTTATTTGCAATCACAATTTCTGTTTTTTCGACAAGCTTTAAATTGTATTGTTTGAGTTCATTGCGAACAATATGATATGCCTCCGATGGCTTTTTTGTCGCCAGTGGTGACATATCCAATAAATGGACAAGCAATTTTGTCCTTTCAATATGGCGAAGAAACTCGTCGCCAAGCCCTATTCCACCGTGTGCCCCCTCAATAAGACCAGGAATATCTGCAACAACAAATCTTTTGTAATTTTCAAGTTCTACAATTCCTAATTGTGGTTGCAACGTGGTAAATGGATAGTCCGCAATTTTAGGCCTTGCAGCAGATAATCGGGAGAGTAACGTTGATTTGCCTGCATTGGGCATTCCAATAAGTCCGACGTCTGCAAGTAATTTTAATTCAAGGATGAGCCTTCGCTCTTCACCGGGTTTGCCTTTTTCTGCCTGACGTGGAACCTGATTGGTTGAGGTAGCAAAATGCTTATTTCCCCTTCCACCCCGACCACCCCGCGCAATTACAATGCTTTCCTCAGAAGTACTCATGTCTTTTAAGACACGTCCGCTTTCTTTATCCTTAACCACCGTACCTCGTGGCAAGTCAATAGTGAGGTCTTTTCCGGACTTGCCTCTTTTGGTAGATCCCTTTCCGTGCGCCCCACTTTCCGCAATGAATTTTACCCGGGATGTAATATCGAGCAACGTATCTATTTTATCATTGACACGGAGGATAACATCTCCGCCATTGCCGCCATTTCCTCCGTCAGGCCCACCGTGAGGAATGTATTTTTCCCGCCGGAAACTGACACAGCCGTTTCCTCCATTACCGCCTTTTACAAATATAACAGCTTCGTCTACAAACATGATTGAGTATAATTATTATAGAAAAGACAAAAAAGATATGAAGATATTTAATCTGAAATAGGAAACAAAACAGGGGGCAATACGAAACGGAAAATGAGAGAACCGCCGTTTCTCTCGCGCCCCCTTGCCCTATTTCACTGCTTTACCAATTCGCCGTCAGGCTTAAAATGATAAAGTTTGTATCATTGAACTGATGAATTGATCAAGGAAGATATTTAAAATTAGAAGTTAATGCAAAGTCTACACAAAGTTTAATTTTAAAACCGTCGGATACCTGCCTCATAAACCCACATTAAGCATTGGGTGTTCCATAGACACTGATCCGGTGTCGCGTTTCAAATTTTACCACACCATCGATCTTGGAAAAGATTGTACAATCCCTTCCCATGCCAACATTTAGTCCCGGGCTGAATTTCGTGCCACATTGACGGACGATGATAGACCCGGCCGTTACCAACTGCCCTCCATATATTTTTACCCCGCGTCTTTGCGCATTGCTATCTCTTCCATTTTTTGAAGAACCTTGTCCTTTTTTATGAGCCATTGAACTACCTCCGTATTGAAAAATTTCACATTAAAAAATCTAACCAACCTGAATATCTTTAATTTTTATTTGGGTATATTTTTCACGATGTCCCCTTCTGGTCATAGATTCCTTTCTCCTCCTGAATTTAACGGTCATGCATTTTTTACTCTTTTTTATTCCCTCAACTTCTGCAAGCACTTTAACATTTTTATTTTCATGGGTGCCAATGACTGCATTGCCGTCTTCCTGCGAACACACTAATACATCTTCAAATTCCAGCATGTCTCCAACGTCAGCATCAGCTTTCAGATCGATGAGATGTCGCTCGCCGGTCCTTACTTTATATTGCTTGCCTCTGTCTTTAATAATTGCGTACATGTGTTAATTTCTCCTTTCGTTAAATTATACGGTAATAAGTTCATCTTTGTGGTTGAGATATCGAATATCTATCTTACCATATTCGTGATTCATGGTGCTCATGATATTTATTTTCTTATTATACGATTCCTCGATTTCCATCATTTGTTTTCTCTTTTGATTTTGCAAATAATTAGCAACCTCAGGACTTGCTAAAATTTCTATCTTGGCAATTTGTGGTAAATGAAGGGCAAATTTCAGGTCCCTCATGGCATTCAAACAAAGGCTTTCAACGGTCTTCGTATATCCTGTGCCTTTGCAAAACTTGCATTCTTCATAAAAAACATCACGCAGGCTGGAGCGGATCCTCTGTCGCGTAAGTTCAATGGTGCCAAATTTTGACATTTTTGATATTTTTATCCGCGCCCTGTCTCTCTTTAAGGCGTCTGCAATCGCCTTTTCTATAGCATGGTTATGCGACTCATCCCTCATATCAATGAAGTCGATCACAATCACGCCTCCCAAATCACGCAACCGGATCTGGCGGGCAACCTCCTTTGCCGCCTTGAGATTGGTCTTAAAGGCAGTCTCTTCAGGTTCACTCTCTTCTTTGAATTTGCCGCTATTTACATCAATTGCTACAAGCGCTTCAGTTTGTTCCAGCACAATTGACCCACCCCTGGGTAAATGGATTTTTTTGCAGTTTATCCCTTCTATTTCTCTTTCAAGGTTATATTTGTGAAAGAGCGGTTTATCTTCACTATAACGAGTTAGTATCTTTTCGTATTTTGGCATTATAATGCGAAGCAGATCGCGCGCCCGCTCATACACGGATTCAAGGTCAACAATTATTTCCTGGATGTCCGCCGTGAATATATCTCTGATTGCGCGAATAACGAGATCACTTTCCTGGTATATTGTCGCAGGCGCGGCAACCTCTTTGGTTCGTTTCTCAATGCTTTTCCAGAGTTTCAGCAAATAGTGGAAATCCTTAAGAATTTCCTTCTTGGTCTGTAGCGCCCCGGCAGTTCTGATAATAAAACCCACATCGGAAGGGGGATTTATACTTTCCAGTATTTTTTTTAAGCGTTGACGTTCCTCTTCGCTGGTAATCTTTCTGGAAACGCCATGACGGTGCACGTCGGGCATGAGAACCAGAAATCTTCCAGGCAAACTGATATGGGTTGTTAAACTAGGACCTTTCGTGCCGATACTTTCTTTTGTTACCTGCACCAGAACTTCCTGTCCACGATGTAGAATATCACGTATCTTTGGAGAATCCCAATGCGGTTTATGCTGCGTATCAGATGCTCCCCCCTGGTTTCCCTCTCCCGAAGGAACTAAGACATCAGATACATGGAGAAACCCGTTCTTTTTGAGTCCGATATCCACAAATGCCGCTTCGATACTAGGCTCAATATTAACAACCCTTCCTTTGTATATATTCCCCGCAATCTGTTCCCGTGATGTCCTTTCAATATATAGTTCTTCAAGCACATTGTTTTCTAAAATTGCAATACGACACTCTTCGGGCTCAACTGCATTAATAAGCATCCTCTTATCCATGATTTATTCCTCAGTTATGCAGAAGATAATAAGTTGACTTTTGTTCTCGTAATTTCAAAGAGCTCTTTTTTCTCACCCACCAGCAAGGCATAGACTACCTCTTCGGGTCTTGCCATGCCTCCAGGCGTCATTTTTATGGTAAAAATCAAACTCGTTGATGTTGTGGCAACATCTTGAATGGATGGCCGAATATTAAACTGTTTCTGACTTCCGTCCTTTATACGATTAACAATAACAGCTGGTTGTTGCAAGAACTCGCTGACCTTCAATGTTTTCAATACGCCATGCTCTTTGAAAACAACCTCATACGCAACATCCCGGACCTGGCTCTTTTGTGAGCCTGGAATTGTTTCCGCAGAAAGAATTTGAATTTCCCGGGGCAACTGCTCTCCTAATCGATCCACCAGAAGCCCGAAAGGCATGATCTCTTCTAATTCCAACTCTAAAATTTCTTCTTTTCCAGCTATTCCAACGCCCAACGCCATAGGAATAGACATCTTAGGATGCGGATTAAAGCCTTTGGACATTGCTACCGGTATATTTGCCCTCCTGATAGCCCGCTCAAACACTTTCATTAAGTCGTGATGCGATATAAAGCGAATCTCGCCTGATTTCGTAAATCGTATACGTATTGTCTGGATAAAATTTAATGCCCTTCGAAAACTTTCAAATATAATAATATAAAATACTTACACCGGATTTTAATAACGAAAATACCTACTGTCAAGGATATTTTACTTTCAAGCCATCTCCGGAAGTATCTCGTTAACAAGGTTCTTAAGATAGTTGACCGTTTTTTCCGGATCGTCAAAATTGGAAACCGCTTCTGCCACTTCCTTTGCTTTTTCAAAGGTAATGGACCGGACAATCTTTTTAATTTCTGGTATAATGGTTGCGGGCGCTACACTGAATTGAGTTATCCCTAAACCGATAAGGAGAATCGTATACTCAATCTCACTCCCCATTTCTCCACAAATCCCAATGGGAATATTGTTCTCAGTCGCCGCCTTTATCGCAATCTTTAAAAGTCTCAAAATTGCCGGATGTACCGGGCAATACAAATACGCAACCCGTTCGTTATTACGATCAACTGCAAGTGAATACTGAATGAGGTCATTCGTGCCAACACTGAAGAAATCACATTCTTTTGCCAGCATATCCGCTATCATGATAGAAGACGGCACTTCGATCATAACTCCCATGCCAATATTTTTATCAAAAGGAATGTTTTCCTTTTCTAGTTCTTCCATTGTTTCCCATACCATTTGCTTTGCGCGACGTAACTCCTGAAGCGAAGAAATGAGAGGAAACAGAATTTTCACATTTCCCAGTACAGAAGCCCTGAGAATCGCCCTGAGCTGCGTCTTAAATAATTGGGGATTTTCAAAGCAATAACGAATAGAACGGCATCCCAAAAAGGGGTTACCTTCCTTTCGTTCGTCTAAATAGGGAAATTTGTCAGCGCCGAGATCGAGCGTTCTAATAATAATAGGCTTATCCTTCAATTCTCGCACTACAGTAGAATAAGCCTCAAAATGTTCCTCTTCTGTTGGAGGTTTCGGCGAGCCAAGATAAAGGAATTCTGTTCTGTAGAGCCCGATCCCTTCAGCATCATATCTTATGTTGGTATTAATTTCTTTTGGAAATTCAATATTCCCATATAAAGTAATATGTTTACCATCGCGTGTGGTCGATGGTTGGTCTTTGAGTTCAGTAGCTAATTTTTCTTCAAAGATATGGATACTTTTGACCTTGTTCTGATAATTTGCCAGTGTCTCATCATCGGGGCGGACAATAACGATTCCCCTGTTTCCATCAACAATGACGGCGTCACCGCCAAAAACATCGGTGGTAATGGTACCGAGGCCTACCACCGCCGGTATGCCAAGTGCACGGGCAACTATGGCGGTATGAGATGTCCTTCCGCCAACATCGGTAGCAAAACCCTTTACTTTTCCCGTGTCGAGCG
>JAHFOW010000235.1 GCA_023261465.1 Planctomycetota bacterium | reverse complement strand
GCCTTGTCGCCAACATTTTTGATAGCGCCCAACCCATACCGTATTTTGTTTCCCTGGGAAATCGTAAAGTCATTCTGGCTTTCGTTAATATCGGGGGGAAGGATTTCAATACCCATACGGCGGCAATCGTCTATGTACTCCACAATCTTATCCGTATTTTCCTTTTCACAACTTAACTGGGCGACCATATACTGGATGGTATAATTCGTTTTCAAATAGGCCGTCTGATAAGTAATAACGGCATACGCCGCAGAATGTGACTTATTGAAGCCGTAACCCGCAAAGAATTCCATCAGTTCGAATATACTCCGGGCGATTTCTTTCGGAATCCCATTTGCCAGGGCGCCATTGATAAATTGATCCTTAAACTTTGCCATGATCTCCGGCTTTTTCTTTCCCATTGCCTTGCGGAGGTTGTCGGCCTGGTTCAGGCTAAAACCGGCCAGCCGGTTGGCAATTCGCATTACCTGTTCCTGATACAGGATTACCCCATGCGTTTCTTTCAGGAGCGGTTCAAGTAACGGATGTAAGTACGTAACCTCCTCGCGACCGTGTTTCCGGTTAATAAAGGAGTCCACCATGCCGCTCTGCAACGGGCCTGGACGATACAAGGCCACCAGGGGTAAGATATCGCCAAACCTGTCGGGTTTGAGTTTTTTCAGCAGTTCTTTAAATCCCCTGCTGGTTTCTACCTGGAACACGCCCTTTACATCTCCGCGGGATAACAGGTCATACGTTTTTTTGTCGTCCATGGGGATTTTCGTGAGATCGATATCATTACCCGTCGTCTCACGGATCAATTTGAGCGCCTTATCAAGCACTGTTAATTTTCTGACGCCAAGGAAATCAGCCTTCAGGAGGCCAATTTTATCTACTAATATTTCGTCATAGAATTGTGTCGTTACGACATCGCCATTTTTTGCGAGCGGCACATATTCCGTTAGTGGTTCGTCAGAAATGACAATCCCGGCGGCATGAACAGACGCGTGACGGCACAGCCCCTCCAGCTTTTTGGAAATATCGAACAAATCATGGATATGCTTTTCATTGTCATAGAGCGTTTTTAAAGCCGGCTCTTGTTCCAGCGCCTGTTTCAGGGTGATGTTGAGGGTATTGGGTATGAGTTTGGCAACTTTATCTACTTCAGAAAGCGGGATATTCATAACCCTGCCTACATCACGAATAACGGCCTTTGCCTTCATGGTTCCAAAGGTAATGATCTGGGCAACGTTACTATCCCCGCCATATTTTTTCCTGACGTACTGAATAACCTTGTCACGTCCCTCTGCGCAGAAATCGATATCAAGATCAGGCATGGAGATTCTTTCCGCATTCAGGAACCTCTCAAAGAGCAAATCGTTTTCGATGGGGTCAATATTGGTAATATTTAACACATAGGCAACCAGACTTCCCGCCCCGGAGCCGCGACCAGTCGCCGGGATGCGCTGTTGCACGGCAAAATTGATAAAATCCCACACAATCAGAAAATAGTCTATAAAGCCCGTATCTTCAATGACCTTGAGTTCATAGTTCAAACGTTCGCGGACTTCCTGTGTGATAGAACCATATTTCCGGATTGCCCCCTCCTCGCAGAGCTTTCTCAGGTAGACGTTGTTTGTCATACCATCGGGCGCAATAAATTTCGGCAGGTGCACCTTCCCGAAGTTCATGGTTACACTGCAACGGTTGGCTATTTTTACCGTATTTTCAAGGGCTTCGGGGATATGCTGAAAGACACGGTACATTTCTTCTGCACTTTTAAAATAAAATTCATTCGACCCGAATTTTAACCGTTGAACATCCGACAAATGCTTTCCTGTATTAATGCACAAGAGCACATCGTGGGCTGTCGAGTCATCTACGTTCATGTAATGGATATCATTGGTAGCAACGAGGGAGACCCCTAATTTTTTCCCTATTTCCACCGCCTCTGCAACCAATCTGTCCTGCTGTTCAATCTTATTATTCTGGACTTCCAGGAAAAAATTTTCCGGGCCAAAAATATCCAGGTATCCCGTTGCTACACTTACCGCTTCTTCAAAGCGCTTGCTTCCCAGATACCGATTAATCTCAGAGGTCATACATCCGCTCAGACAGATAAGCCCTTTGGAGTGGTTTTTGAGCAGCTCCTTGTCAATACGCGGTTTATAGTAAAACCCTTCCAGGTATGCGGATGTGGAAAGTTTTAAAAGATTTTGATACCCCTCATTATTTTCGGCAAGGAGGGTAATGTGGCTAATTTTTTCTTTTCCGTTACCGGATTCCTTATCAAGGCGGCTGCCCTGCGCAACATACGCCTCATACCCCAGAATGGGTTTGATACCCTTTGACTTTGCCGCCTCGTAAAATTCCACAGCGCCAAACATGTTCCCATGATCCGTCAGCGCAAGGGCTGGCATTTTAAGTTGGATAGCCTTATCAACAAGATCGCTCACCTTGCAGGCGCCGTCCAGGAGACTATATTCGCTGTGGACATGGAGATGAATAAAATTATCTTTGCTCATATTTTATACGTATACTTTTAATATTAAGACACTTTTTACAATCAAAAATATAAGAAATAGTATATCACAAATGCTTTCAGAAATGATAAAAATTCTTTTGTGTTCTTTGCGCCTCTGTGATGTACTCTCATCAGTAGCCTTGCTTCCCTTTATTTCCAAAAAAGATCGTGTTGTATGGCAGCCCTGTATCCCGAAGGGAATCGGGTTGAAAGAATTACTTGAAAAGGTTGGATATGCAGATACAATGAGAAAAATTAACAATTAATAATGACATCCTGAATTTATAAATTTGAGGTTTTATTATGAAATTTACCAAGATGCATGGCATTGGCAATGATTATGTTTATGTCAACTGCTTTAAAGAAGAAGTCAAAGAACCACCACATTTGGCAACCATCATAAGCGATAGACACTTCGGCGTTGGTTCGGACGGACTCATCCTCATCCTGCCTTCGAAGGTTGCGGACTGCAAGATGCGTATCTTTAATGCCGACGGCAGCGAGGCGCAGATGTGTGGGAATGGCATCCGATGCGTGGCAAAATATGTGTATGACCACAAGATCACTCAAAAAAACCCTCTTACCGTCGAAACCCTTGCTGGTATTAAAACAATACAGCTTTTTGCAGAAAACGGGAAGGTAACCAGCGCACGGGTCAATATGGGCAAACCGGGACTCATGCGCTCGGAAATTCCTATGATAGGCAAAGAAACCCAGGTAGTTGATGAACTTTTAACCCTCGAAAGCGGGGTATCGTACAGGATAACCTGTGTTTCTATGGGAAATCCTCATTGTGTTGTCTTTGTTGATAATATTGACACGATAGACCTTGTCAAACATGGCACAGAAATTGAGCGAAACCGCTTATTTCCCGAACGGATAAATGTCCATTTCGTCAAAATCCATACCCCGAAAGAAGTCACGATAAAGACCTGGGAGCGTGGCTCCGGAATAACCCAGGCATGTGGCACTGGCGCTTCGGCTGTATGTGTTGCCGGCGTTCTTAATAAAAGAACAGATCGTAAAATACTCGCCCATTTACCTGGTGGCGATTTAAAACTGGAATGGGCAGAAGATGACCATGTTTACATGACAGGCCCGGCCACAGAGGTGTTTACGGGGGAATGGCAAATTAATCCATCATAAATAAAGGGAGAAGCAGATGGGTTATGTTTTTTTCCTTTGATGGTTATTAAGGAAAATATCGATTTCCAGGAACTTACGTTGAACGGCTTTTTCTCCTGATAATAGGGGGAACGCTGTTCCTCACACTTGGATGGAATGGAACCTGTTCATTATTTGGTCAGGGCTGGTTTACGGCCTGTGTAATAGTA
>JAHFOW010000085.1 GCA_023261465.1 Planctomycetota bacterium | reverse complement strand
GAGCTGAAGAAACGTTCTTTACTGGAAAAAGTGGGTGGTGTGGAGTACTTGCTGGAGTTAGAGGAAACCGTTCCAACAATTGGAAATGTTGAATTTTATGCGAACATCGTACGAGAAAAATATATCAAAAGAAACCTCATTGAAGTGGCGGCAACTATACAAAAACAGTCCTTTGACGAATCTACAGATACCGAGCAACTGCTGGATACATCGGAAAGGGCAATCTTCGACATTACCCAGAAGAAGTTTAATACCGCATCTACAAAGCTTAATGAGATCCTCAAGGAAACCTTTAGCCGTATTGAAAATCTCCATGACCGGCAGAGCAGATTAACGGGGCTTTCAACAGGTTATTATGATTTGGATGATATTACCAGTGGTTTACAACCATCAGAGCTTATTATCGTTGCTGCCAGGCCGAGTATGGGGAAGACAAGCCTTGCCTTAAATATTATAGAACATGCAGGGGTGGTAGAAAAAAAACCCGTCGTGTTATTTTCCCTTGAAATGTCAGCACAGCAGGTTGCCCAGAATATGCTGTGTTCTCATGCCAGAATTGATGCCCATAAATTGAGAAAAGGCTTTTTAGAGGATAAACAGTGGAGCGACCTTTCCTATGGTTTGGGGTCGCTTTCAGAAGCGCCGATATTTATAGACGATACCCCGGGACTTACGGTATTGGAATTACGCGCAAAGGCGCGCAGGTTGAAGGCCCAGCATGATGTTCAACTCATTGCTGTCGATTATTTACAATTGATGGAGTCCACCCATGGCGAAAATCGCCAGCAAGAAATCTCTATAATTTCCCGCGGTTTAAAATCGCTTGCGAGAGAATTATCCGTCCCTGTTATTGCAGTATCTCAGCTTAACCGGTCGGTAGAATCCAGAGAGGGGCACAGGCCAAGGATGTCGGATCTCAGAGAATCAGGTTCGATTGAGCAAGATGCTGATGTTGTTATCCTTTTGCACAGGGAAGATTACTATGACCCCGAAAAGAAAGATGGAACGGCAGAACTCATTATTGCCAAACAGCGGAATGGGCCGGTTGGAGTAGTGAAATTAACGTTCCTTTCATCATTCATGCGATTTGAGAGTCTAGCATCTGTGAGTAACAAATGAAGCCAGGCAAGGTTTTTTTGCTGACAACAAGTATTTTTGCAGCGCTTGTTGTGGCCTTGTTTTTTGGCTATACAAAAATTCTTTACGCTGAGACGCAGGAGAAGGTACCCCATACCATTAAAAAAATTGAAATTCGGGGAAATCAAAGGATTAGCACTACCGCAATAAGAAGCAGTATTCGGGCAAAAGAAGGCGATCCTTATGACCCACAGTTGATAAGTCAGGATGTAGACGCAATTTGGTCGCTCGGCTTTTTTGATAATATAGAGGTAAAGCTTGAAGAGGTTCCCGGCGGGCTGAATGTTGTGTTTTTTGTTACCGAGCGGAGCGTAATCGATGAAATTCAATTTCATGGCAATGTAAAAATCAAGTCAAAAAAGCTGAAGAAACAAATCCAGATAAAAGAGGGAGATTATTTAAAACCGTATCTTTTAAAGCTGGACGAGGATAAAATTAAAGAGTTGTATGTCAAGAAGTGTTTTAACCGGATACAGGTTCATGCTGAAAGTAAGTCGATCAATGGAAAAACAGTGGTATTGTTTAATATTGATGAAGGTCCGAAGATCCGGATTGCCAAGATAGATTTCACGGGAAATGAACACTTTAAACGGAGAAAACTCCTAAAGCAGATGGAAACTCGCCAGAAACACTTTCCTACCTTTATCTTTCCGGGGAGATTTGACCAGAAAAAATTTGAGTCCGATATAGAAAAGGTAAAAGAATTTTATATGAATAATGGATGGTTAGATGTTGATATCGGGTGGGAAATAATCTACAGTGAAGATAATAAAAATATGACCATTCTCGTTCATGTGAAAGAGAACGAAAGGTACTATGTGGAAAGCCTGAATATTATTGGGGCCAGCCTGTTTACAGAAGAAGAGTTAAAGGAGAATTTAAAATTACAGGAAGGCGGGCCTTTCTATCTGGATGCAGTTGAAAAAGACACCTATCAGATTCGTTTAATGTATGGAGAACAAGGGTATATCGGGGCAATGGTAAGAGAAAAACATACCTTTACCTCCGAAGGCGCAAGGGTGAATATCTCCTTTAATATAGACGAGAAAGACAGACATTATGTTGAAAAGATTAAAATAGCAGGGAATGATAAGACCAGGGATAATGTAATTCGAAGACAAGTGACCTTTTATCCCGGTGAAAGGCTGAATACTGAAAAGATACGCGACAGCCAGAGACGTCTCAGCAATACGGGATATTTTGATATGGAATCAGGCGCGCCTGCGGGAATTAACTTCGAGCCAGGTTCTGAACCCAACAAACAAAATGTTTTGATCGATGTAAAAGAAGGAAGAACCGGAATGTTGCGGTTCGGTGGTGGATATGGCGCTAATGTGGGCGCTTTTGGAGATATTTCATATACTGATAGAAATTTTGACGTCACGGATTTACCCAAAAGCTGGAATGACTTCTTGCAGGGAAACGCCTTCCGTGGCGCTGGTGAAATATTGACCTTAAGATTTAGCCCCGGGTTTCTCAGAACGGAAATTTTGATGTCATTAACAAACCCATCTGTGTTTGATTCTCCTTACAGTGCCGGTACGAGTGTGTTCGATTCCCTTAGATTTTATACGGACTACAGTCAACAAACTATAGGTGCAAACGTTTCCGGTGGAAGAGAGATATTTAGGGATTTTTTTGTAAAACTGACACCGGAATTTGATGACATACACATTGGTGATGTGGATACCAGTATTCTTCCACAAATCGGGACAAGTACTCCATCAGTCGGAACCAGCACCGCTTCTCAAGCAGTGCTGGATGCGATTGGGAGTCATTTAAAGGCTGGTTTAACACTATCCGCAATGCTGCATAAGACAGATAATATATATGCCCCTACAAAAGGGTATGAAGGAGAATCATCAATTGAGGTTGCTGGTTTGGATGACGACATCGCCAAGTTTAGATTTAAAACAACCAAATACAATACACTCTTTGAGGTGCCTAAATGGGGAAAACATGTTATTTCTTACGGTGGAACATTGGGTATCGTTGAGCCTACGAATGGAAGTTCAGTGCCAATTTACGAGAGATTTTTTGCGGGTGGTTATGGTTCGATCAGGGGATTTTCGTACAGAGGTGTGTCTCCCCTTGATATAAATACAAAAACGAATACAGGCGACCAGATTGGGGGAAATATATTATTTTTGTTAAATACAGAATACCTGATCCCTATCTATAAGGATATTATTCGTGCTGCAATATTTATTGATAGTGGAAAGGCGGACGCTACAATAAGTGACATTAACTTTAGTCATTTCAGATTGTCCAGCGGGCCCGGTTTAAGGTTGAGTATACCTTTTCTTGGCAAATCTACAATAGCTATTGATTATGGTATTCCTATTATCAAAGAAGACGGCGATAAAACGCAGTCTTTTTCATTTAATTTTGGAGGAGGTAGCAGTTTTTAATATGAGATTAGAAAGATTACAGAAAAAATATAGTAAGAAAATAGTTATTGCGTTCGTTATAACAGGTCTTTTTAGCTTTGGGTCATTTTTGTTGAATAAGGTGGAAGCCAAAGAACCTGGGTCTGTAAGCTCCCAATCACGAGGGTTGAAGGTGGGCGTCGTTGATTTAAATAGCGTATTTGAAAAATATGGAAAGAGGACGGCATACGATGCACAGCTCAAGGAGCAGGAAAAACAGTATCAGAAGATTATTAACGATAAGAAAAAAGAACTCGTAAGCTTAAATGAAAAAATCCAGTTGTTAGATTTGGGAAGCGAAGTCAGGAAAAAAGAGGAAGAGACTTTTGAAAAAAAGAATATGGAATTGGAGTCATACGCAAAATTTGCGGAAAAAAGTCTTGTTAAAAAGTACAAAGAGTATTTTGAGGGTCTTTATTCAGAAGTTTGTAAAGAAATAGAGGGTATTGGTAAGCGGGAACAATATGACCTGATTATCAAGCAGGAAGAACCGGAACTGCAAGGCGGCGGCATATCCGAGTTACAGTTTAAGGTGGGAATTAAGACGGTATTATACCATTCCGATTCAGTAGATATTACCAATCAGGTCATTGATACTTTGAATAAAAAATATTCAGAAGCAAGCAAAGGAAAGTAGCGCGTGGATAACCCGCAAAAGACAATTGCACAAGTAGCCGGGTTTTCTGGAATGGGGATGTTTCGTGGAGAATTTACACGGCTTCTTTTTAAACCTGCTCCCTTAAATTCCGGCATATTTTTTGTTCGCGTTGATTTGCCCAATCGCCCAAAGGTTTCTGCACATGTACGGGCTTTATCGAGTAATTTTAAGCGAATATTTTTAAAAAGCAATGAGGCCGAAGTCGAATGCGTGGAGCATTTGATGGCTGCCCTCTCAGGATTGGGAATAGACAACCTAGAAATAGAAACCGATGGCAGGGAGATTCCCGCCGGTGATGGAAGCGCCCGGCTGTTTTTCGATATCCTCAAAAAAGCAGGTATTGTTGATCAAGGCGGTAAAAAAAATATTTTTACGGTAAAAACCCCTCTGGCTGTCAGTAGTGGCGATGCACACATTCTTGCAGTTCCTTATGAGCATGGGTTTAAGCTTTCTTACACCCTTGATTTTAATGGATCTTTTATCCAGAGACAAACTTATGATCTTGAGTTTACAGAAGAAAGCTTTTGCCGGGAGATAGCGCCTGCCAGGACGTTCGGTTTGAGTACCTACATTGAGGAGTTTAAACGGCTTGGTCTGGGAAAGGGAGTAACTGATGAGAATAGTATTATTGTTCACGAGAACGGTAAGTTAACGAAACCCGTTTCCACCAAACCGGCAGAATTGCGTTTTCCCAACGAATTTGTGAGGCATAAAATTTTAGATCTTATAGGGGATCTTTATCTGGCAAATACAGTCATTATAGGACATGTTATTGCAACCAGGTCTGGTCACTCCCTGAATGTTCAATTAGCCCGGAAGATTTCACATGAAAATTCATAGAACTGCTCTTGTACATCCTGATACAGTTATTGGCAAAGATGTCCAGATCGGCCCTTTTTCCATAATAGGCCCAAATGTTACCATTGGCGATGGAACTATTATTAAAAACCATGTTACGGTTACCGGGAATACCTTCCTGGGGAAAAACAATGTTATTCACCCGAATGCTGTTTTGGGCGCAGAACCACAAGACCTCAAATATCGGGGAGAGGCTACTCCGCTTATCATGGGCAATAATAATGTGGTAAGAGAAGGCGTGACAATTAATATTGGAACAGAACATGGCGGCGGAAAAACGTTCATTGGCAATAATAATTTCTTTATGGCAAATACTCATATTGCTCATGATTGCATTATAGAAGATTACGTCCTTCTGGCCAATGGCGTGTTGCTTGGCGGTCATGTAATGATAGAAAGAGGGGCCAAGTTGATGGGAATTGTGGGTGTACAGCCTTTTGTAACTATTGGAAGATATGCTTATGTGGGTGGGCATACCAGGATTGTTCAGGATGTCCCCCCGTATGTTATTATCGAAGGACACCCTGCAAGGATTCGTCAGGTAAATGTCGTTGGTCTGGAAAGGGAAGGATTCCCGAAAGAACAAATTGACGAAATAAAAAAGGCATTTAAAATGCTCTTTCGTTCAGAAGTATTCAATAGAACAAAAGTTCTTGAGGAGTTGGAAAACCAAAAGGATATTTCTCCTGAGGTTAAATATCTTCTTACTTTTTTGAGAAATGTCGATAAGGGAAAATATGGCAGGTATCGGGAGATTTTAAGGTACTCAGCGGTAGCGACGGATTAAGTACATGGAAAAATTAAAGGTTGCCGTTATCGGGGTTGGGCATTTGGGAAAAGAGCATGCCCGGGTCTATGCTGAACTGCCAGGTGTGGAGTTGGTTGGGGTTGTTGATATACATAATGAACAGGCTGAAAAAATTGCACAACTCCATAAAACGCATTGTTTTAAAGACTACAAAGAAGTCATTGACAAGGTTTCAGCTGTAAGTATTGTCGTGCCCACAAAGTCTCACTACTCCATTGCAAAAGATTTTTTGATGCGCGGCGTACATGTCATGATAGAAAAACCTATGACAGGAACGATACGCGAAGCAAAAGAGTTGATTGAAATAAGTAAGACAAAGGGGGTTGTGCTTCAGGCAGGATATATAGAACGATTCAATCCAACTATTGATGCAATCAAAAAACTTTCTATTAAACCGAGGTTTATTGAATGTCATCGTCTAAGTCCTTTTACTTTTCGTTCTGCTGATATTGGCGTGGTGATGGATTTAATGATCCATGATATTGATATCCTCTTGCACATAACAGGCTCGAAGGTGAAAAAGTTGGATGCAATCGGGGTGAATGTTATCTCGGATAAAGAGGATATAGCCAATGTCCGTATGCAATTTCAGAATGGTTGCGTGGCGAATGTTACGGCGAGTCGTGTATCCTTAACCCCCATGCGAAAGATGAGAATATTTTCTGAAGACTCTTATATTTCTATTGATTATCAAAAAAAAGATGCGGTAATATATAAGAGATCGCCAAAACTTACCTTGCAGTCATTAAACATTGGGACAATGGATGTTTCTACTATTGCAGATTTAAAAAGTTACGTATTTGGCGACCTCTTAAAAATGGAACACATTAAGATAGACGATTATGAACCGCTCAAACGGGAGCTGGAATCGTTTGTGAATTGCGTTACAGGAAACAAAAAGCCTGTAGTTTCAGGGGAAGAGGGTTTAAAGGCTATTGAAGTTGCAAATGATATTGTGTATGAGATAGAAAAAAATCTTAAGCTCTCCCGCAGACAATGTATGGAGGATAAAATATGACGTCATTCGATTTTTTACATATCGAATCGGAAATTATTGGAAATAAAATCGTTGGCAAGGCTGGAGGTGTCTTAGGCAAGATGCTGCAGTCTTATGTAGACCAGTTTTTTGAAAAACTGAATACCCTGAAAGTTATTGCCAAAGTTAACGGCATGCATGTATATAACCTGTATAACCCGCCGTTTCCCAGCCAGGCAGGCATGCGATTTCTGGAAAGAAAATTGAGAATGATGCTGTACAAGATGGCATTTCCTGTTACAGCGAATCTCGCTATTACCCATAAGTGCCAGTGTCAGTGCATCCATTGCAGCGCAGACCCTTTCATTGACCCGGCAAAAAAAGACCTCACCGTTGATGAAATAAAAACCGTTGTGGATGGCGCATTAGACCTGGGCGCTAGTCTGGTTATCTATGTAGGCGGAGAACCCATGCTCCGCGAAGAACTTTACGAGCTTATTCAGCATGTTGACAAGACGAAAGCAATATCCATGATATTTACCAATGGATTGCTTTTAACTGAAGAAAATGTACAAAAACTCGCAAGGGCAGGTTTGTTTTCGCTCAATATTTCCATTGATAGCAGCGAGTCTGAACTGCACGACGAGTTTAGAGCAGTGCCTGGTTGCTATAAAAAAGCGTTTGAAGGCGCTGAACGTTGCAGGAAAGCGGGTATCCTAACCGGGATTTCCACCTATGCTACGAGTGAGAGTATTATGTCGGGAAAACTGGAAAAGCTTCTCAGGATTGCGCGGGATCAGGGATTCTCAGAGGTGACTATATTTGATTGTATTCCATCAGGACGATTCCTGAAGGATACATCAAAAATACTAACTGCGGAAGATAGAAAACAGCTGATCGCTATTTCTAAAAAATTCCATGAATCGAACCATCCCATGGGTATAAACTGTATGTCAATTATTAACTCGCCGAGAGGGGTGGGTTGCTATGGCGCCCAGTCACAGTTCTATATGACTGCGTACGGCGATATTAATCCGTGCGATTTTAATCCGATTAACTTTGGAAATGTACGTGATATGCCTATTCAGGAAATATGGAAAAAGATGGTGACGCATCCTGACTTTAGCAAGAGGTATCCAACGTGCCGTATGCAGAGCAAGGCGTATAGAAAGAAATACATTGACCCGCTTCCTCCAAATGTAAGATTGCCGGTAAGAATAGAAGATATTCCATCTGCTGATGCTGTAGACCAGGAAATAAGCCTTGCCGGAGTAGGTTAAAGAGTTTTTTCCCTCAGGTTTAGACGCCATTATTTTGCCTGAGACGATTATATTTTGAATACACGGTTTTTATGTGAGGAGGTGTGATATGGGTGGAGAAATTGTTATCACGAAAAAGATGACGACGGGGGAAGTCACGAAAAAATATCCGGCTACAAAGGCTGTTTTTGCAAAATATTTTGGAAAGGGGTGCTTTGACTGTCCTTCCTTTGGTACGGAAGATGTAAGCCTTGCCTGTATGATGCATAATACGGACGTTGATAAGTTTGTGAAAGAACTCAATGAAGCCGCAAAACAGGGAGAGGCAGGTAAATAACCTTGGAACCTTTACAATTAGAAGAAAAGATAAACTTTAACAAAGAACACTTTATTCCGAATATTCTGTACGTTTCCCCAAAAGTTAAGGTTCCTCTTATTTGTATGGAGCCTGGGCAGGAAATTCCTCCACATGGCGGACAAAGTGTAGGTATTTTTTATGTAAAAGAGGGAAAAGGGGTCTTTAACCTGGACAATCGAAAGATTGATATGGAAAAGGGGTCGGTAATTGTCGTCCCTGAAGGTTCGTTGCGGGGAATGAAGTGTATAGAAAGAATGGTGGTTTTAGCCATGAGTGCGGGGTAACCAGATGGGAAAGATAAGCTTAAAAGAACACATTAAATTTTCTCAGGAAAAGTATATATCGAAAATTTTATTCGATAGTGAGAAGGCCAGGTTAGTATTGTTTTGCCTGGAGAAAGGGCAGGAAATAGTCCCCCATACGGTAAAATCACAGGTAGTTATGGTGGTGGTTTCCGGAAAGGGAACTATTACGGTGGGCAATAAAACACATAAAGTAAAACAAGATTCTTTAGTTGTAAGCGAAAGCATGGAAGCGCATGGAATAAAGGCCGATGAGCAGATGGTTGTCCTGGCAACGATTATACCGCGCCCGTAACGACATATTTGATTCAGGGAGAAAGCATGGATAAAAAACAACCCGTTGTACTTGATGTAAGAAATATTATACCCAGAGAAAGGCATCCAAAAATATTTAATACCTTTGATGGTCTGAAAAAGGGAGAGATGATGGTGCTGATCAACGACCATGATCCAAAACCGTTAAAATATCAACTCGATGCAGAGCGGAGCGGGCAGATGGATTGGATGTATAAAGAGCAAGGGCCTGATGTCTGGAAGGTCGAAATAACAAAAAAATAACAACGAAGGGAGGAGAATGATTATGGACAGATGGATGAAAATAGTAGCCATTTCCGGTATTTGTGCTCTGGTTGGTAGTTTCCATGTAGGCTGTAAACAGCCTGGTGTGAAAACAGCGGAGGTTGTTGCTCCGCCGACGGAAGAAAAGAAAGTTGCTGCCGTTCAAAAGGAAGAGGTAAAGACGCAAGCGCCTTGTCCGGAAGAAGCAAAGGTGTGCGTCAGCGGAAAGGTTGAAGAAACGGCGTCCCATCCGAAAGATAAGAGGTCAATACAGGAAATTGTTACAGCGCTGAGTGGGGGAAAGGTTGGGCCTGATAATACAGGCGATCTTTATTCTGGCGGTTTAACTGCAACGTATACACCCCCGGAAGAGGTGCTTCCCGGTGAGGGTAAATTTGGAAAGTTATTTAAATTCTTGCCGCTTATCAGGTGGTATGACCCCGATCATTATTACACGCCCAATTTGAATGTTTCCGGGGAGTTTAAACATGAAGAATGTCTTATGTGCCATCAGATACAGACCCCCGGTATTGTTGCACAATGGAAAAAGAGCAAACACGCAACGACGGATAAGGGTGTTGTAGGATGTGATAAGTGTCACGGGAACAATCACCAGCAATTGCATATGCCAACATGGCAACATTGCGGCGAATGCCATCCTGAGCAAAAGGCAGGACACCGCGCTGGAAAGGTTGGCTCACATACGCAAGCATTTCATGTAAGCGTGGTGGAGGCTACCTGGCAGATTTCGAAACCAGAAGCTGAAGTAACCGCCTGCGCAACATGCCATGCCATCGCCGAAAATCGGTGCGATGGGTGTCATACGAGGCATGACTTTTCTCTTGCCGAGGCCAGGAAACCAAATAATTGCGGTATCTGTCATACGGGTTTGGATCATTATGAGTATGAAATGTACAAAGAATCTTATCATGGAATGATTTACGAATCCGAGCAACATTCATGGGATTGGTCGAAGCCCTTAAAACCGGCAAACTACAAAACGCCAACGTGCGCTTTCTGCCACATGAAGGATGGTGAGCATAATGCACAGAAGGCGTCCACGATTAATAGCCACATGGGGACAGCCCTTGTTGATAGAGGCTCCCCCAAATTTAAGGAATCCCGGCAAAACTGGATTAATACCTGCAAGGGTTGCCATTCGCCAAGATTTGCAGCAGACCAGTTAGAGGCAATGGATGAAGCTGTGAAGGTGAGTTTTGTGAAATGGCGTGAGGCTATGAAAATTGTGGCTGATCTGTACAACGATGGTATGTTGGACCCTATGCCTACAGATTTAGCGCCAGATTATGCGGGACATTACACCTTCAGCTTGTTAGGGGGCGAAGGGAGGATGTTCAACGTTTCCGATGTAGAACGTACTTCATTCGAGATGCTTGTTTATATTACCAACTCAGTTTATAAAGCCATGGCACATGGCGCTATGTATGGGGCTACTTATGGTAAAGGCGCCTTTTTACAGGATCGTTGGCTTATCCAGATCAAGGGTGAAGCCAGCCGTCTGAGAAGAATAAAAGCGCTTGAAAACCAGGTTGGCATACAGCACAAGGCGTATGACTTCTGGAAGCATGGTGAATATACCGATATGCTCCTTGGCTGGAAGAGAAAACCGGGCGACGTGGATAAATCAGCATGCAAACATGAAGGTGCAGGTTGCCTTTCTGAGTAATGTGTTGGCAGATGGACGCTCTATGAAAAAATAATATGGTTAATTATTCCTCATTCGGGGGAATAAGGTATTTTTCATCGCTGGGTTTTCTGGCAAAATTATAAAAAGGCTTAATCCTTTTCACGGATTAAGCCTTTTTCTTTTTGAAATCTGGTAGACTGTATTTCAAAAATTGTTTTAAGGAATCTTGAGGAAACGTCAGCGTTGTCCGGTTAGGAAATTGCGTACTACTGGTATCAGAAAAAACAAGAAAGAAATACTGTTTTGAGGAGATATTTCTCTTGACAAATTGGCAAAATGTGCCCGGAAAATCTTTCATAAAAACCTTTAATTACAGGAGTTATGAAAAATGCCGCGCACCTTTAATCCTCAAGACAAAAAACAAAAGGGTCTTCTCCTTATCGAGTGGGTAAAAATGAGGGTAAAAAGTCTTAGAACCCATGATTTGAGAGGTTTTTTAGCTTGTTCCAGCATCTAAAAATGTGATATAAAACTGTATGAGGAAAAAACAATCACTGTATGATGCATATAAGTTCTGTAATTTTAAGCCACAGCGCAAGGGATCAGGTATCTTTGGGGATTCTAACGCCTTAGTAATTAAGCTGGTCCGGCAGGGAAAAAAACAGTACGCGGTGCCTGCAACAGGGTTCACCGAACTTTGTATGACTGCAAGGAAAGGCAAGTTCGTGATCTTTCCTGCGGCAACAGGCGCGTGTACATCAAACTTGAGATTCGACGTGTTTTTTGTC
>JAHFOW010000234.1 GCA_023261465.1 Planctomycetota bacterium | reverse complement strand
AATGCTTCTGAGGACTGGATGCGATTATCGGGGTTTTCCTCTAATAGCCCTAAAATAACCCTGTTGAGTTTATCCGGGATGGCCTTGTTAATTTCTTGTGGGATGACGTTTGTCTCTTGCCATAGTTTCCCTGTCATTACCTGATAAAAGATCAAACCGACGGAGTATAGATCGGAGGTAGCGTTCATCGTGACCTTTTTCAGTACAGACTTTTCCTCTTCACCATTACGTAATAATCGAATCATCTGTTTTTGCTCTGGTGAGGCATATTCCCTGCTCATACCACAAATAATTTCCCCTATTTTAATCGCACACTCAAGGTCTATCAGCGCCATCGTGCAATCGGCAGGATTCAGAATGAGATGCCCTGGTTTGATGTCGGAATGAATGTATCCTTTGGAATGCATGTGTTGTAATGGCAGCATAGTGCTGGAGAAATATTGAATCACACGTCCAATTTCATGCTGGTCTGGAAGTCCTTTCTTTTTGTAATATTCAACGACGTCTTCTCCCTCGAAATGGGATATAACCAGATAATTTTGGGCTATTACCGAGTTATTATCCTTGCGCATCATATCAGTGCCTTCTGCGAGTCTTGTGGGAATTTGCGGATGTGAAAAGAGGGGAAGTATTTTGTATTCTCTCGAATAGTTATTAGCAGGAGAGTACTTCATACCCCACTGCCTTTCTTTAAACTCAGGGTTACAGAGAACGGCATAATTTGCCCTGTGTCCCGGCGCTATCTTAAATTCTTTAAACAAATACTTGTTGATAGAATACACGTCGAGTTCCTTTCATTAGGGCGTTTTAAACACCTGCTTCTTCAAAACGCAGAACAGGCAAAGCTAACAATAAACTCAAAAATCAAAAATAAAATATTAAACTAGGTTGGGTTTTAAAAAGCAAAACAAAGCGACTTTTTCTTGTACTGACAGAAGTTTCACCCTGTCACTGATAACAACCCCTGACCCCCTTTCCTAAGTGGGAATTATAGGTCTCACCCATCTACTCTTCGATGGTTCAATCTTGCAGATTGAACCACATATTTTGAACTGAGTAACGGTTTTTGAATTACTATCATAACGTTAAAACAGGCTAAACGTTTCGGTTCAATCGTGGACGATTGAATTGTCAAGGGTATTTTGCCTCGCCGTACAAATTGTGTCCATGTTTTATTCCGTCAAATGCTTCGCCCCTGCCAACATTGGCAAATTTGCATAAACCCTGCAAATTGAATCGGCAAGCTTATCGGGGTCGTGTCGGAGCAGGTCTTGCTTTTCCCAGAGAATACGCTTCTGATTGAGGTCTTCAACAAGGTCAGCCTTTTTGACGTTTACATTCAGATTATAAACGCCTTCATCCATTAAAACCACCTCGGCGCCTTCTTTCTGGTATCTGTCGAGAATGTCTTTGCGGGGAATATTGTTATTAACGATGACATAATCAAGCACGCCTTCCCCAAGATATTTTATAACAGCCTTAATGTGATCAGAGACCTTGTAACGATCCGTTTGCCCCGGCTGAGTAACAATGTTACAAACGTAAATCTTTTTTGCCTTACTGGCGCGAATTGCGTTCCTGATACCAGAAACCAGAAGATTTGTTATGACACTCGTATAAAGACTGCCAGGACCAATCACAACAATATCAGCCTTCAAAATTTCTTCAACGGTTTCCGGAAGAGGCACTACATCGTTACTTTTGAGGAAGACCCTTTTAATTGGCGATTTTCCCACGGCACGCACATTGAATTCTTCTTCTACATGCTTTCCGTCTTCAAGCTCTGCACAAATGTGGGTATTGGCAAGTGTTGAAGGAAGCACTTTTCCGCGAATGTTTAATATCTTGCTGGCCTTTTTAATGGCTTGCTCAAAACTGCCCGTAATATCCGTCAATGCAGTCATCAGTAAATTTCCAAGACTCATGCCCTCCAACGAACCTCTGTTGAATCTATACTGAAACAGTTGGTATAACTCTCGCTCTTGTTCTTCGGTTTCAGAAAGCGCTACAAGGCAGTTTCTTGCATCGCCCGGCGGGAGCATCCCAAATTCTTCCCTTAAAACCCCGGAACTCCTGCCAGAATCGGTAACGGTTACCACGGCGGCAAGATGCTTGCTATACGTTTTTGAACCTTCCAACATAATGGGAAGTCCTGTGCCGCCGCCTATCGCAAGTATTCTAAGCTTGTCAGGCGTTTTTCCAATATTTCTAAGCTGGAGAATCGTAGGAATCTGAAATATGCGTTTGATCTTGTGGTCTGGCTTGTCACATTCATTTACAGCAGGTTCGTTTTTAAACCTTCCATGCATCATCTGTATAGTAGTCATACCAAGCGACTTGGCAATTCGCAGTTCTTCCCGCACCCTGTCGCCCACCATAATGGTTTCAACGAGGTTAAGATTGTGTCGCCCGGCAAGATTGCAAATACAATCTTCCATGAGAAGTCCTATCTCCTGGTCGTTGATTACAATTTCATCAAAGTATGGTTTCAGTCCGAGTATATTTATCTTTTTTTCCTGTCGTTCGTGAACGCCCACAGTCAACAGGAAAAGTTTATAGCCCCTTTCCTTCAATTCCTTGAGTGTATGAACAACATCAGGAAACGGTTTGATTTCGGACACTTCGCTGCTGTTGTATGCCTTATAAGCAATGTTGACCAATTTATTATCTGCATGATATTTATTTACTATTTCATTAAATACTAGATGATACGGACCGTGTTTTTCTGTAAGTTCCTTTTGTAACTGATAAGCATCTTCTTCCGTACAAGGCAATCCCGCCTCGACCATTGCCTTGGCGGCGCGCCTTCTGGATGCGTCTATAAGCGACCCTGTGCAATCGTACAAGGTGTCATCCAAATCAAAGATTACTGCTTTTATTTTCATAGATAAAACATCCTCAAGGTGAATGTGATTTCTCTCTTAATCTATTTACAAGCAGATGCGCCTGTCGTATTGGCTCGGGAATACGGTATCCCCGGCAAGTCTTTAATGCAATGCGGATAGCAAATGCCAGATTTGTCTTATGTCCCGGCGATACATAGACAGGGCTGGTGTTCGTTTTCGTCCTGAGTACAGCCCCAACAATCTTCTTTTTATAGAGAAGTTTTGAATAAGCGCCTGCGGTGTTTTTAACATGATTATATTCACCCACTAACCAACTTTTTGCACATCCGACAGATGGTTTATCGAGAATAAACCCCATGTGAGACGCCAAACCAAAGAAACGAGGATGCGCAATCCCCTGCCCATCAAAAAGGATTACGTCAGGATTATTTTTTAGTTTTTTAAATGCCGCGAGCAAGATGGGTGCCTCACGAAAAGAAAGCAGTCCGGGTATATATGGAAATTTTGCCTTGCCTATAGTCGTGACATACTCAATTATTTCTAAATTTTTGTTTATTTTAAATACAACAACGCCTGCAAAGAAACGATCGCTGTGCTTGTCGTAAGAAACATCAGCGCCTGCTACAGTTTGAAATTTTCCACAAGGTTTTTTTAAAATTAATAAGTCTTTTAAAGTTTCCTGTATCCGAACGGCTTTCTTGTAATCTACACGCCACGAGTGCAATTGCTTAAATTTCACCTCGGAATACCTCATTTAGGTTTATTGGGTTTATAGAGTTTCTTGAGTTAGTGGTGTGTTTAACTCAACAAACCCAGTAAACTCAGGAAACCCAAGAAACTTATTACGGCGCCTCCAACTCTTCTATCTTGGGTAGTTCCTTAATATTTTTTAATCCAAAATACTCAAGGAATCTTTTTGTTGTGCCATAGAGCAAAGGATGCCCCAGCGATTCGTCTCTTCCTACGACCTTAACAAGATCTTTTTCCATAAGCAATCGGATGATCTGACCTGACTGGACTCCGCGTATTGCCTCTAAATC
>JAHFOW010000233.1 GCA_023261465.1 Planctomycetota bacterium | reverse complement strand
GCTTGTTGGAAAATTTCAAATTTAATAGGATAATCCTGATTCTGGGGTTCTCGCAGGACAAGGATTTGGACAATATTTTGAAGGAAATTGTTGCGATAGGCGGTTCAATTATTGTAACTAGGAGCAAGAACCCTCGCGCCGCTTTACCCGAAGATTTGCACCAGAGGATAGAAACATTATGCGGCAAACAATCGGAAATATTTGATAACACCCAGAACGCAATAATTGCGGCGAAAAGAATCGCCAACAAAAATGATTTGATATGTATTACAGGCTCTGCCTATGTTGCGGGAGAAGCTATGAAAATATTAAAGGCGAATGCCGCTTCGTGAGCCTTTATGAAAGCGTCTCGCTGCCAAGTTAAAAATCTATTTTTTCAATGCCCTTTTCAGTACCTTGCCAGTCGGGCCGTGGGGTAGTTCTTTGAGGAATTCAAAATATCTGGGAACTTTGTAATGGGGCAGTCTCTGCGTACAGTAGTCTTTCATTTCTTCTTCACTGCATGTCATATTTTCACGCAATGCTATAAATGCCTTAGGAACTTCGCCCCGAACCTTGTCTGGCACTCCAATAACGGCAACCTCAAAAATCTTTTCGTGTCCGCTGATGACGCGTTCAATCTCGTTCGGAGATACGTTTTCTCCGCTAATGATAATCAGCTCCTTTTTTCTTCCCGTAATCCATAGGAATCCTTCCTCGTCCAGCCTGCCATAATCTCCGGTTTTTAGCCAGCCGTCCGACGTAATGGTCTCTGCTGTTTCCTTTGGCAGTTTATAATATCCCTTCATTACGTTTGGCCCCCTCACCCACATTTCCCCTTCCTTGTTTAAAGGCAGGCGTTTGCCGTCATCGTCCATTATCTTTACTTCGAGATTCCTCAAGGGAGGACCAATACTGCCCGGTTTGCACTTTTTTGGCAAATTCACAGAAACTATTGCCGTAGATTCTGTCAGTCCGTACCCCTCTGTTAAAGGAACTGGAAATGTTCTATTGAATGCATCGAGAACATCGCCCGGCAGTAATTCTCCGCCCGATGTACAAATTCTCAACGTGCTTATGTCGTGTTTTGCCGATTGGGCAGTTTTTAGAAGCACCCTATACATAGAAGGAATGGCAAACAAAGATGTAATTTTATATTTTTCGATTGTTTCCAATACCTTTGGCGCTGAAAATCGCACAAGATAGACCGTCGTTGCGCCCATGGAAATTGGCAGTATCAATGTGGTAGTCAATGCGTATGTATGAAAAAGCGGTAAGATGCCAAGCAAAATATCTCTTTCGGTAAAATTAAAAGCGTATATGCACCCCTCCAGATTACTTATAAAATTCTTGTGCGTTAAAATCACGCCTTTGGGGTTGGCACTAGTGCCGGAGGTATAAAGCAAGGCAGCCATGTCCTCTGCGTCCCCCAATCTAATTTTTGACTCTTCAAGCGATATGTGTGAACGTTTACCTTCTACAGAAAATGTATGTCTTATGTGATTTTTTATCTGCGGCCCGAACAGGCTATTTGTAAAGATGGTGCTTATATCCGCATTCTTGATTACATACATCAGTTGCTCTGGCGAGAGCAGGAAATTCAGCGGCACAGGCGTCTTCCCCGCCATCAGGATTCCATAAAAAGTTGCTACAAACTCCTTGCAATTTGGAAGAAGTATCCCTATGCTGCCGCCTGTTTCTTCCGACAACAGTTTCGCCGTATAATCCTGGGCTTCCCGCAGAAGATTGTCGTAGGTAGTTTCTCCGCTTTGATCAATAACCGCGGTTTTCTGGGCGTGTTTTTTGCATGTGTGTAAAAAAGTTCTTACAAGCGTCATAACACAAACATTCCTCCTTGCCTCCTGTAAAATGGACTGGATGCAATCCTTGTGTCATCGCGATTGGCTATTCCTTAATTTTTACCGTCATCGTATTCCAATTCAATTTTCTTGTTTCTCAAACGCCTCTTGTCTGCGTCTTCTGCGTCGCCATTTTCTGTGCTGCTCATAGCATTCGCCCATTCGTATTCTGCTTTTGTGTTGTCCGTGCCTAGCTCTCGTTCCTCTTTTTCCTTACAACTTACACAGAGTGCGGCGAAAGGGATCGCCTTTAATCGTGCCTTTTTGATTGGTCTGCCGCACTGCTCACATATTCCATAATGTCCCGCTTTGATTCGGGCAAGTGCGCCCTCAATCTGCCGCAGCTCTCTGGCGTCGTCCTCTGCAACCAGTATCTCCATGTCTCCATTCAAAACGCTGGCGGCAATATCGGCAATGTCTGTCAGCTTTCCGCTGTTTGTTTCCTGATATTTTTTAAACCTTTTTTCAACCTCGTTTATTAGCACGTTTTTTCTTGCCAAGAGGATGTTCTCCGTTTGTTTCAATTCCTTTTTTTGCATAAAATTACCTAACTTCCTGATTGTAAAAAACTAAATATCCAAATTCTTAACTTCCAGTGCGTGCTTTTCGATAAACTCTTTTCTTCTCTGAACGTCTTTCCCTGCCAGCGTACTAAAGATTGCGTCTGCTTTCGCAGCGTCTTCTACCTTAACTTTTAATAGCGTCCTTGTATTAATATTCATGGTAGTTTCTGCAAGTTCTTCTGCATTCATTTCTCCCAAACCTTTATAACGCTGTATCTCCAGCCCCTTCCTGCCAATTTCGCGAATCCTAGATAAAACCTCATCCAGAGAATACGTCTGCAGTTCTATATCTCCGGAAATCAGCTTATATCTTGGCTTTTTGCCACCGCTTCCTTCAAAATACTCGTCTATCGAAAAACCAAACCCTTCTATCAGCCTCATCGTTTTTTCGATTTCTTTGCTTTCGTAATACTCTACAACCTCTATCGCCCCCTCTTCTTTCTCCTGATTTGTCGCTACATCGTTCTCTTCAAGTATCTCGAGTTCTTTTCCTTCCGTCTTTTGCTTTTCTTTAATAAATTTTTCGAGATCTTCTTCCGAATAAATATACGACGTTTCGCCCCTGTAAGTGATTTTATATAATGGAAGGCTCCCTTTCTTTTTGTCTTTTAATGATAAAAACTTCTCAAGAGACATCCCTTTCTTCCTTAAGGTTTTTACATGAGACTCCATCTGAACCAAGAGCTGTAATAATTTCCCCAGCTTTGAATTATCCAGCTGCTCTTTTCTGCCGTCAAGAAATTCCATAACCGTTCCTTCAGACCCAAGCGTGATAAGCGTCTTTTGCAGTTCTCTGTCGTCGTAAATATACTCTTGCCGCTTGCTTTTGGTCACTTTATAAAGAGGCGGCTGTGCAATATATATATGCCCCTTGTCTATCAGCTCTATCATTTGCCGGAAGAAAAAAGTAAGCAAAAGCGTCCTGATGTGCGCCCCGTCAATATCGGCATCCGTCATGATAATAATTTTTGCGTATCGAAGATTGCTTAAGTTGAATTCGTCCGTTCCTATGCCGGTGCCCAGTGCGGATATTAGTGTTCTTATTTCTTCGTTCCCCAGCATTTTATCAATGCGCGCCTTTTCTACGTTTATGATTACGCCTTTCAAAGGCAGAATTGCCTGAAACACGCGGTCTCTTCCCTGTTTTGCCGTCCCGCCGGCGGAAATACCCTCTACGAGAAATACCTCGGACGTTTCAACGTCCCTGCTGGAACAATCTGCCAGCTTTCCGGGCAGGCTTGAACTGCTCAATGCCCCCTTCCGCCGCGTCAGGTCTCTGGCTTTTCGCGCCGCCTCCCTTGCCCTTGCGGCATCAATCCCTTTGTTAATAATCGCTTTTGCCGTTGACGGCGTTTCTTCACAATATGTCCCTAGTTGCTCGTTTACTACTGCCTCTACAAGGCTCTGGACATCGCGGTTGCCCAGCTTTGTTTTTGTTTGTCCCTCAAATTGTGGGTCGGGTAATTTAATGCTTATAACTGCCGTAAGCCCTTCTTTGTAATCGTCTCC
>JAHFOW010000084.1 GCA_023261465.1 Planctomycetota bacterium | reverse complement strand
TTTTTGTTAATATTTGTGCATGTTTGCTTCACATGTAAAAATATTATAAAAAATTAAACCAAAAAAAACAATACATAATTTAACCAATAAACCTGGAGATATTGTCCAGTTTTACGCCCTGAACGGCAATCTCCGGCGCCAGTACAACCTCATCGCCGCCCCACATAAACGTTTGTTTTTTTTCTCGGGATATTGCAATAATGTTGTTTAATATCTCCATAATATTGTTGTTGATTCTTACTGTATTGGGTTTCAGTGGACTTACGATTTTTCCACCCTTTACTAAATACGAATCTGCAATAATAGTGCTGGTGAAATCTCCGGCTGCAAGGCCATTGATAGGATACGTGTACCATATCCGTCCGATATAAATTCCATTATTAATTTTTGACAGCAAGTCGTGGCCCGGCATTTCCTCTTTACCTTCTATTACGATATTCGTTGGACATATTTTGGGTTGTACCATGTGATGTCTGCTGCTGTTATAATAGCGAAATCCATTTCGTGGAATAAAAGCGGTAAAGAGATTCTCTAATTTTTTGGAAAGGTAGTTATTTGCAAGGAAACCCACAAGGAGCCCCTGATAAATGAGGTCGGTTCTTCCTGACGGAATACCCTCACAGGAAATTTTTCTGCTTCCAATAGCGCCTTTGATTGTACCATCGTCATAAATATTTAAGAGACTGGATGCAACCTTTTGCCCCAGTTTCCCGAGAAATGGAGTGTCGGATGTGTTAAGAGAAGAAAGATTTAAGGCTGGTATTACAATATTGGCAAATAAATCTGCTACAGGCTGTCTTCCGAGGATAACGTTGTAGATACCAGAGGGTATCCTTTCTCCCCCAGTAGTCTTGATAGCGCTTTCGGCTGATGCTCGCCCTGCCTCTTCCGGGTTAAAACTCCACAGATGGGTACCGGAGGTCCAGCCCGTGCCTTTTACCCCTTCTTTTTCAATCATTGAGGTTATGCTGGCCGTTAGGATGGTTGATTCATCGAACTCATCAATACCCTTTGTATTGGCAATAGCCATACGTTCTTTTACAATAGAGATGTCGCCGCCGATAATAAGGGATCTATTAAATTGTTTCTGATTATATTCCATGATCGCCCCTTTAAGCCCGCGCCACCCTAAATCAACAATTGTCTCGTCACTTATATCCATTACATCGGGGTCGTGATAATTTTCCAATACAGGTTTTCCGGCAGGTATGGGAAGTGACTTAAAATCAGGGTCGGATATTTTATTCCTTTTTGCCTTCTGGAACGCCTCCCTAACGCCTCGGTGGGTGATACTATTCGAGGAACTGCCATACCCTGTCTTTATCTCTTTACCACATTTAAAGACAACCAGTACACCAATACCGCAAACCTGTGCCGATTTAGGTTCATGAACGCCATTACAGGGGATGTCTGACGTGTAGTTTAATCGTACCGTGATGTTTTCGTTCCATGATGCAAAGACCTCTGCATCAATGACGTCCTTCTGTTTCCTGATATAATCCAGTCCGTTGCGGACACACAATTGAAGTTCTCGTATATGGATCATCAGAGTTCCTGGTGTCCTGTTAGTCTTGCTTTGGAGCGCAATGTAGGACCTCCGTTTCCGACCCGCATTGTTTGCATCGGTTGGCCTTTACCACAGTTGGGTATGGGAAATACGGCAAAGTCATTTCCCACGGCGTCAATATTCATTAAGAAGTCTTTAGAATCAGCCGTGATGCCGCCCTGTCGATATAATTTTTTAATTTGCCCGTCTTCTATCTTATATACCTTTTGCGCAGAAATACGAAAATTCTCTCTTGATTCGCTAATGGATGGAATACGATGGTTTACAATATAATATCCATTTTTTACCTCAGATATGATACCGTGAGAATCATTATTTCCATTTGCGAAGACGGTATTGGTCATGCGCACGATGGGAACATAGTGCGGTTCAATTGCCCTCATAGAGCCGTTTGGCGGTTGATTGAGAATTGCAGCATATTCCCGTCCATTCATAAATTCTTTAAAAATTCCGTTTTCAATTAAATTTACCCGCCTTCCCGGCGTGCCTTCCATGTCGTATTTGAAATGTCCATAGCCCGTTAAGGCTGGGTCTGAATAGGCAGTTACCAGGGGAGACGCTATTTGTTTTCCCAACTCATTATCCTGGAAGTCCCGAAATAACCATGAACGGCCTGCATAAGCGGTTTCCAGTTTTAACGCGCGGTCAGCTTCCGTTGGATGGCCTACAATTTCGTGTACCAGGAGCGCATTAAAATGCGGATTGGTTACCACCACGACAGGTCCATCGGTGGCTTTGAGAAATTCCGCATCGATAAGTTCCAGGGTCTCGCGTGCTTTTTGTAGTGCAAAATCATGAAGCGATTGCTTATAAACATTGCGCCCTTTGAGGACTTCCCAGCCGCGAATGTCGCCCAGATAATCGTAACAGGTTTCAGGAGTTTCTCCTTTCTTCTGTGCCACGACAAATACCAGCCCCTGGGTAAGCGCATGTGATTGATCAATGCATGCTCCTTCGGTACTGCAAAAGAGTTCTCTCTGTATGCCGGTATGTATATCAATATAGGCATACCGCACATCTTCGCTCATGGCGCGCATTTCATGTGAAGTTTTTATTGCAAGGCTGAGTATTTCTTTAAGCGGTATCCGGCGAGGGTCATCATCAAAAACAGCATTAACGGTATCTTTTGCAACATCGATCTTTGCGAGGCTTACTGCCGTGAGCGCTGGAGCAATCGATTTAAACTCAGCCTTTTTCTTCGCATTGGCAAGAGCCCTTTTGTATGCCCTGTTTATTCCATAGGTAAGTGTTTTCTGGATAGTCTTTGGATTTGATGCAGTCTCTCCAACCGGTTGGCCATAAAATCCCCACGAGCTCATTTCGCCAGCCAGTAACCGAATCCCAAAAGAAATAGAGGCATCTTCGCCAATCCCTCTGGCCTTACCATCCTCAGCGCTGGCATATTTTACTTCCTGGATACCGAGTCTTATATCGGCATACTTGCAATCTTTTAATGAGACCGCTTGTTGAATAACCTGCGACAGTGTCTCTTTGAACGACTCTACAAGTTCAACCTTAATACGACCTGCGATGGGTATTCTCCTTTAAAATAGTGTATATCAACGGCATTTTAAATTATTTTACCTCAAATACCACCTTTTCAACCCCAATGTTTCCTTCGCTGTCGAAGGCATTCAGGATGAGGGTATAATCGCCCGGTGTAAGTGGTTTGGTGGTGATTTGAAATGATTCATCAGCGCTGTCGAACATCCCGTCCACGGGATACGCTGATATCCATTCCTGCCCGTCAAGGGTGTATTGTACCTTTACAAGAACGCTGTAATCGTCTTTGGCCACGCCGTTAATGATATATTTACCGCCCGTTCCCGCTGCTGTGCTCAGAGATTTGATAATTGGTTTTGAGTTATCGATCACAACCGGTTGTATGGTGCTCTCTGCGCCCAGGGCTGTTTCTGGCGGATTATCGGGTTCATCGCTTACCATCAATTTTATTTGATACTTTCCGTCAGGCAAACGCAGGGTATCCCAGGTACACGACCCTTTCTTTTGTGTGTTCTTTTCGATGATCTTCCATGTTTTTTCATCTGTGCCTTTATAATAAACAGTTAACTGGAGGGTATCATTATTTGGATCTTCTGCTTCCCACTGGATATTTTTCTGCGCCATCTGATAGTGCGGTTTCAGGCTGATATGCGCCTGGGATTTAGAATCGGTCTTGCCGTTCGTCTTTGTATCCGGTGATTTTTGTGGTGTTCCTGAGGATTCTTTTTCAAGGGAAAAATTTATAATCTTTGGCGGCTGATTTTTGGGAAGAAAGGATAATGATACCATCGCCAGAGATGGCGTGGTATCGGTGCTGGTTGTTTGTAAGGCGGCATTATACTGGATAAAGCGCGCCGGAGGACTTGCAATTCTTTCTCCGGGTGATGTATATTGCATTGACCAGCCACTCCATGTCGGGTCGGGTTTTTCACAGTTGCCTGTGCGGGTTGCCAGGGAAATATTCGTGCCTGCCGGTTGTACATCAGTCCAATAAATACATCCCCAGTTGGACTGCGTGGTGGTATCGAACACGTTTGATATAAAGGTGCCTTCCTTTACAAATGATGGGTATATCTTATACACCTTCCCCCCGTTGCCCGTACCAACATACAACTCATCATTGCTGGTATTGATGCAGCACAGGGCGTGAACTTCCCCGATATTTGTCAGGCTGCTTGACGTTTCATCACAACAAACTTTAAAAATCCCTGATTTATTGCCCGTAGCCACGTAGAGGTTGTTTTGCGTATCTAAAGAGATGCCCAGAATAAATGCCTGATCGGTCTCAAATACTTTCTGTGCAAGTCCATCGCGGGTAATTTTATAAATGAAGTTGGGTGTTGTTGGAGCGCCGGTGGTTTTGGGGATTGACTCGGCCTCTTTTACCGCAGATCGTTGTTGCTGCAAGGATACCTGCTGTGCCATGGGAATTTCTTCCGGAATGTTCAGATCCCAGGAGCGTTCTTCTTTAAAAATAGACGTGATTATCCCCGCTTGCGCAACCGGTTGGGCAGTTGGCGGGGGTGGAACATGTGGCTGTGCGCCCACTGCCGTTCCCGCATAGAGATTGCCTTGCGCATCCATACTAATGCAATGTATCTCGCCTTCACTTGCATCGTAAAGCACGTGCGGTTGTCCTGATGGGGTAATCCTGTACACAAGCCCACCTGGTTCTGTGCCAAGATAAACATTATTAAACTGATCTATGTGAATATCCAGCAGGTTTGTCTCCGGAGAATCAAAAAATACGGTTGGTTTACCTTCGGGGGTTATCTTAAAGAGGATGCCATCATTCCCCGTTGCAGCAAAGATGTTGGAATCATTATCGACTGCCATGTCCCATATATATGGAGCTGGCAAGCAGCAAAATACCGACGCCTCACCCCTGGGATTTATTCTGTAAATAATGCCTCTGGGGGCTGTCCCGGCGTAAAGATTGCCCTGTTTATCTATTGCAAGGCTCTGGACATATAACTCTGGTGAATTGAAAACTTCTACGGCTTCGGCATCGTTCTTTATGAGGTAGACACATCCAGGGTCTCCGGTGCCGATGAAAACCTGATTTTTCGAGTCCACCGCCATTGACCATACAAAGGCGCCTCTGATACCTTGAATAACCTCTGTTTTAGGAGAAAGTTGTATCTCACCGGTACTAAGGATCGATACATTTTGCGTAGCGCCTTTGGAGAATTCTGTTTCATTTGATTGTATCCACGTGCGGGTTGCTGTAGCGTAGACCTGTGAAACCATAAATAAGAAAATAAACATCATAATACAACATAATTGTAGCCAATGAAACTCTCTTTTTTCACCTTTCATATTCGGTCCTTTTTATTTAACGAAAACGGGTATACTTTTATTTCCGGTCAATACATAGGTAGTTGGGGTACGTGAAATTACCTCGTCAGAGAGCGGGCCGACGCCACTCTGGTTTGAAAGACTCATAATGGAATGTATCGATCCCGGAAGCGATGGAAATCCTTCGCCCCGGTAAGTAAGTCCTTTTTTAGTCAGTAACACCCGTACCATCAGATTATTATTCCGTTCCAGATTTTCCATATAATGCAGAAGTTGATCAAAGTTTGTGGGCAGGTACTTTCCGGCAGAGCGCCCCATATTCAGGGCATTGCCGAACGTGGCATCGCAGGCCGTTACATTAAGCATGCTTCCCGGCAGGGTATCTTCGGGAATGTTTACCATTACCGTCTGATAAAAACTCTCTCCCGTAAATGGTTTCAAACGGACGTCTACCTGAAGCGTGTCGCCCGGCTTTACCTGTTTCTTATCAACTTTAATTGCTTCAATGTTAGCAGTCTGACGGGTATCCATCACGTGAATGTTCATTTCAATCCGATTTACCCGTACCTTTTGAAATTGATTATTCATGATCATGGCAAAGGGCTGGATGATAAGGTTGATGGGAAACCAGGACTGGTCGAGTTCATAAAAGATATTTTCAACTTCTACGGGTTTTTCATATCCGTCAATCTGAACGGAGAGTTTTATATGCGCAGTCTTTTCCCCCAATTTCTTTTCTGTAGCAAGCACCGCACTATGCGCAACCATCATCATAAGGCTGGGAGTTAGAAGTTTATTGTCGGCGATTTCAAAATTATAAGAGAGTTTTTGTGACCCCTCAACTTCAATATGACAGGGTATCATGCGTGAGGCTTCTTTCAGGGTACCGGCAATGCCAGGCCTTCCGTCCCGGTTTATACGCCCAACGACTTCTACGGGAGACGCCATCTTTATGGAATTTGATTGGCTGGAAAGGATGGTGTAAACATGAGCAGTCGCCATGGGCAGGTCTGTTGCGCCGGTTTGTAAGAACGGATGCCCAAAAGCAAGGACTTGATTTCCTTCTGTATAAGTTACCGTACCGACTGCTGCTGCGCTCAGGTCTCCCTTAATCAGGATGGCAGCCACGGATGATCCTGGTTCAAGTGTTGGCCTTTTCGTGGTATCGTCAGCAGAAATATAACTTCCGCCCTGCATGGGGCAGAGTCCGTGGGTTTGAAAAAATGGCTGCATCTTGTGCAGGACTTCACTGTTGACTCCTGAGATGATTAGAGGAGAAAGGATCGGAGTAAGCCTCAGTTCGGGAGAATCCTGCGTGGATATTTCCGGTTGTATAAATGGAGCAATTTGCGGTTCTAATGATGTTTTATCGAACGAAGATGGTGGCAATTCCCAATCCGTGGATGCCATTGAAACCTTACGCTCTTCTGTTGCCTTATTGAGCAAGGTGTTTTTCATCTCCTGAATGGGAGTAATACCGGCAATCGGTTCCTTTGCAAAGCTCCATCCGTATGAGACGGCGCCAATGAGACGGTTATCAATATACACAGGACTACCGCTCATGCCCGCGATAATGCCGGATTTTTCCAGGGGTCCGCCCGACATCCTGACCAGGATAAGATTGCTCTTCGCATCCCAATGTCTTAAAATACCAAGCACCTCGACATGGAAAATGTCGATCCTGTCACCCGTAAAAACAGTCTTTCCATACCCGGTCATGCCAGGGACAATCTCCGTAATGTCCATGGTATCCCCGGCGGCAAAGATTACGTTCCTGCCGTGAAGGAAAAGAGCGGTAAAAACACTAGAAAATATAGCTAAAAAGAGTAACTGGCGCATCTTAAATCTCATGGTGAAAACTCTATCAATTAAGTAATTTGTTGTCAAGGTATAAAAGGTTATTGAATTATGGTGGTTGGGAATTTAGACTATGAAACAGTTTTTACCAAAAAAACTTTTGTGATTCGGGGTGGTTCAATAAATGAAGACATTAGTCCTGAATTTAAGGGAGCCGGAGCTTTACAGGAAGCACATTGAAACGGCGGCCGAGGCACTAAAAAGGGGGGAACTGGTTGCATTTCCCACGGAAACAGTATATGGCCTGGGCGTAAACCGGGATAATCCAATGGCCGTTGAACGGGTTTTCGAGGTAAAGATGAGACCAGAAGAAAAGAAGCTTACCTTGATGATTGCCGACCGCGAAGAATTGAAAAAGCATGTTGGACATATTTCTTCCGCAGCGCAGAAGTTGGTAGACGCTTTCTGGCCGGGGCCATTAGCGATTGTTTTCCCTGTATCGAACGGCTTGGATATAAGTATACGACTTCCCGACGATGCAGCAGCCAGAGATTTAATCCGCACAGCAAAGGTACCGGTTGTTACAACGAGCGCAAACCTTTCGGGATATCCACCCGCAACGGATGCCCAGCAGGTATTCCTGGATCTTGGTGGAAAGATATCCATTATACTTGATGGTGGTTCGACACGGTTTCGTTCTCCCTCCACCATTGTAAAGATAGTGGATGCTCATGTTGAGATTATTCGTCATGGTATTATTGCGGAGACCAGTATAAGAAGTTGTCTTGCAAATACTATGGCAAAAGTGTAATATTTGTCATTTACCTCTCAGGTATTTTAATTCAAATAGTTTTTAAGGGAAGATAATAAATCGAAATGAAGATTGCATTAGCATCAGATCACCGGGGATTTGATTTCAAGAAGCGTGTGGCAGATATGTTGATCAAGATGGGTCACACCGTAAAAGATTTTGGCACGACAACGAGTACGGAATCGGTAGATTATCCCGATTATGGATTAAAAGCTGCCCGTGCCGTCGGTTCCGGCGAATGCGAACGGGGTATTCTGGTCTGTGGTACGGGGATCGGTATGTCGCTTGTGGCGAATAAGGTGAAGGGTGTTCGGGCTGCTGTATGCCACAATCTTTATACAGTGGAAATGAGCCGCAGACATAATGATTCGAATATACTGTGTATCGGCGCTGATATTGTGGACGAAGAACTTCTGGATCAAAAGTTAAAACTCTGGCTGGAAACCCCCTTTGAAGGTGGAAGGCATGCCCGTCGTATTGAAAAGGTCATGGATATAGAAAATGGCGAAGGGATTTAATCGATGGTAACCGTTTGTGCCCCTTTTGGTATGGTAAACGTAAATACCTTTGGGTCGAGTGTATTATTGACGGTAATCTGTGAAAAGGTGATGCTTAAGGTGGTATCATACATTGGCCAGCGCATATCAATCTTTTGTGGTATCCTGCATTCCCCAAAAGTTGCATAGTTTGTAAATACGGCTTGTAATTGGGCAGAGCCGTTTGTGTCGAATAATTCATACCGAAACACCTCGGCGTTTACCCTGTCTACCAGAAGATTTCCCTTTAGTTTTACATTCCCTGTATCACCTTCCAGCGTATGAACGAGCCAGTAGGCAGGCCAGGTTTCAACCATGGGTTTTCTTCCTTCCAGGATTTCCTTATAATTAAATAAACTTATAATATCACCGGGGTATATGTTCATACCAAGCACATCAATCTTGTGGAAGGCGTTAAATGCCCCCGTGTAAACCTTTTTCTCCGGCGGAATAGAAAGCCAGAATGTATCGCCATTGGAGGCCAGATCAAATATCGTTGTGGCAAACTTGGAACCAACGACCCGCAAGCGCCTTGGACTCTGATACAGTATTAACCCCGTACACCGGATGGGGCCTTTCATACGGGGTGTGGCAAGGGTCATCTCTGTATGTGCGCGAAAGGTTGTAAGTTTTGAACTATTCGTAATAATGGCGCTCTGTATTTGCTGTAAGGTGAGATTCTTTGGTTCGCCCCGAATCCCGTTCAGAAGAGACGACGTATCCTCCCAGACGGATTTCTGTATAGGCGGGGTTTTGTATGTTGCACAGCCTGATACGAGAATGGTGAATAAGAAAAATTTAAGTATTGCGCCTGGCTTCATTTGTATTTATAAACTTTTTCATGTATGCTTAAAAAAGTGAAATTGATTGTGGCAATTTCCACAAACCACGAATAAATTTTAAGGATGGTTGTCAATTTCTGGTTTAATATGTATAATATTTTACCACAAGGTACGACATGAGTTCGACATAAAATTAAAGGTTGAGGCAATGCAAACGTTTGGCTTGTGGAACTAAAAGGGAAATCCACAGGATTTAAATTAAAATAGTGAACAATTAAATCAAGGAGGTTAAACATGCAAGCAAGATGTATGAAATGTAAAGCACAAAAAGAAATATCTGACGCACAAATGACAATGACTGCCCGGGGAGGATATATGGCTAAGGGCAAATGTAAAGACTGCGGATGTGGCATGTGTAAAATTATGTCAAAAGCAGATGCAGAAAAGGCTGTTGCAGATGGTCAGGCTAAGAAGGCGTACTAAATGAATGAAAGAAAAACACAAAAATTTATATATATTTCAGGATTAAAAGAATTAAAGTGAGGATTGGCCTGGATGCAAGGCAGAGAACGTAAACCGAAGGGCAAGCGGCGTCAAAAAAATATAGATACGAGAGAAGAACAATATGCTCGCCGGGAGCGATTGAAGGCTGATATCGTGCGTGATGTGCGCAAAGGGCGCTCCAATACCGAAGCAGCGCGTCGTCATGGAGTCACAGAACCAACATTCTGGAGATGGGAATCGGCTGATCCCGAGTTCCGGAAGAGTCTGTCGTCAGCCCGTGCGGAGGCTGCTGACCGCATCAAAGAAAATACATTGGCCAGGTTGCGCGCCGGAAAAACGCTGATGGAGACTTCGAAAACAGTAGGCAGGACGCCGGGGACGCTCCGCGCCTGGCGGAGTAAAGATACCGCTTTCGATGCACGGGTAAAGGCTCTTTTGAGGGAGCAACGCAAGCGACGCGCGCAAAAGAAAGGCCAGGCAAAGGAGAGAAAAAACCGGCCCTGACCTCTGAAAGATGTTATGACAATACCGCCTGATATAAACGACAAGATAAAAACCGCCTGGATCAGGCAATTGAATGAAGACTGGAAGATGGCAAATTTCCTTTACTTTAAAGACTCTATGCGCCCCCCAAACTATGAACTATCTTATTCAGGGGCGGCATTGGGCAGGTGGAAAGGCGGTTGTCACCGGCGTCTCTCCATCAGCGTTCTTCTGATTAATACGTATGCCTGGGAATACGTACAGGAGGTTCTTTGCCATGAAATGGTGCACCAGTACGTGGAGGAAATTTTAGGAATCCGGGAGGAACTTCCCCACGGAGAGGCATTTAAGAGGATTTGCCGGGAAAAGGGAATTGATCCAACAGCTACGGGTGACATTCAAATCTGGATGGAAAAACGCAAAAACAGATTCACCGTCAGTTCGGAAAACCACCAGATACTGGATAAAGTTCATAAGCTGCTGGCATTGGCCCAAAGCCCCAATGAACACGAGGCCCAGACAGCCATGTCCAAGGCCCATGAGTTGTTATTAAGACATAACCTGTCGCTCCTGGATGCGCAAACTCAGTGGAACTACATTCACAAGCAAGTTGGTGAAATAGGGCGGAGAGACCCGGCGAAGGCCACAATCAGCGCGATACTTTGCAAATTTTTTTTTGTAGAGGCCATCTGGACGTTCGGGTACGACCAGCATAGAAACCAGCGCGGCCGTGTTTTGGAAATTTATGGGACACCGGAAAACGTAGAGATGGCGGAATATGTGTATCATTACCTTCAAAACGTCTCGGAACTTTTATGGGCGGAGTACAGAGAGAAAAACCAAATCAACGGGAACAGGCATCGAAGGACGTTTATATATGGCCTCTTAGAAGGTTTTTATCATAAACTGGAAGGCAGGGCGCTGGAAAATGCGTCCCATAAACTGGTATGGAAGGGAGACCCACGGCTCAGGGAGTTTTATCACCAAAGAAATCCCAGGCGTGCCCGAACCGTTTCCAGGTATTCCAGAACCTGCCAGGATGCCTATAATTCCGGAGTATCGCAGGGGAAAAAACTGATTATTCACAAAGGCGTCCGGGAAAGCGGCGGCGGGGAAATAAGGTATTTAAACTAACTATGAAAGAAATGAAGCCAATACCTTTTAGACACAGACCCAGGGGCTTAACTATACTCTATGAAGACCGCGATATTATTGTTATTGATAAGGGCGCTGGCTTATTGACAGTAAAAGCAACGTATGAAAAAGAAAAAACAGCGCATAACATTTTAACCAACTATATTCGTAAGGGCAGCATTAAATCAACAAAACAACTTTTTGTTGTACATCGATTGGACCGTGACACTTCCGGTGTTCTTGTGTTTGCCAAGAGTCCTCAAGCCAAAGAAAATCTGAAGTTGCAGTGGAAAAGTGTTAAGAAAAAATATATAGCAGTGGTACATGGCATATTAACTGAAAAAAGCGGGACAATCACCTCTTATTTAGCCGAAAACGACGATTATGAGGTTTCTTCGGTTAAGGATTCCAGAAAAGGGGAATTAGCAATAACCCGTTATAAAGTTTTAAAAGAAGCAAAAAAATTTAGTTTACTGGAAATTGAATTACTAACGGGCAAGAAAAACCAGATACGGGTTCATCTCTCCGAGAAAGGTCATCCACTCGTTGGTGATGATAAATATG
>JAHFOW010000083.1 GCA_023261465.1 Planctomycetota bacterium | reverse complement strand
TGAGGAGATTTGAACATGCACTATCTAAAATACTTGCTTACCAAATTCATGATAATCATTGTATTTTTGATAAATACCACGCCGTCAAATGCCCATGAGTGTGGCCCTACCAATTTGAGCTTAACCGTTGGTACACAATCAACGTGGCAGATTACAGCAGATTTGAGAGAAGTGGAAAGTGTTTATACTCCTTTGAGTTTAGGAGATCCAAATATTATAAAAATAAATCCAGACAAAGAGTTTAACGCACATGACGGAATATTTACTATAACTGCTTTAAATTTTGGGACAACTACTTTTAGCATCCATTGGTTTTATGAGCCGACAAGTGCCGAAGGCGTTTGTTCATGCTTAGTAAATGTGAAACCGGCACCAACATCCGGTGTTAAAGACATTGCAATGAATGATGATTCCTACGTCACTCCTTACAATAATATATCTTCACATGGGGATAAGTTTACTCCTGTAAAGGGTGGAGTATTTATGGATGCATCATACTGCGAAGTGTGTTTACCTCCCGATAAAGCGTCTTTATTTTCGAGCAATGGGCAAAGAAATGATACCCCCGACCCTATAACCCTTCATAATGGTGAATTTATATTACAAATGACCGATCTTCGGATACAGGGAAGAGGGTTTGATTGGACTTTTACCCGTACTTATAAAAGTCGTATTACCTATGATGGACCACTAGGCCATAACTGGGACTTTAATTATAACTCGCGGTTAGTCGTAATTACCGAAGACAACCAGAATGACATACCAATTGATACCTTTACCCCTGTTTTCAGTGAGTCATTTATAAAAGTGGGTAGCGTCATTATTATGGATGGTCATGGCCGGACTGACCTTTATGGTCTACAACCAGATGGCACATACAGCACGCCTCTTGGTGCATATACACGATTAACAAAAAAAGATGATGGCTCTTTTATTCTTCGGGATCGGACTGGAAACAAAAAATATTATAGCAACTCAGGCTTTCTTACAAAAATCGAAGACCGCCATAAAAATATGATGCTCTTTACGAGAGATTCAAATGGCAGGCTTACAGAAGCTATTGATACCCTGGGGAGAAAAATTAGTTACGTTTATAATAACGAAGGAAGACTTACTGCGGTGAATGATTTTACTAACAGGTCTATTAAATTTGAATACGACAGCAACGGCGACCTCGTATCTGTAACATCCCCAACCGTAACGGGCACACCCAATAACAATGACTTTCCCAATGGCAAAACCACGAAATACACCTATTCTTCAGGGTTTCAAGACGGAAAATTGAACCACAACCTCTTAACAATAACAGCGCCGAACGAGGTAGCGAAAGGTGGCACACCAAATACAGTAAATGTTTATGAAACCAATCCTAATTCCTATGCATATGGTCGTGTTATTAAACAGACTTATGGAGGGACAAATGCAACTGGAATTAAGGCAGGTGGTGACATTATGTATCAATACGAAGAATTAACCCAAAACCATTTAACCACAAATGACCCAATTAACCGCGTAACGGTAATTGATCGCAACGGGAATAAAACAACATACGAACATAATAGACTTGGCAACGCCGTTTCTATCAGGGAATATACGAAAGGGCTACGAGAAGGTGAACCTGAATTTTATGAAACATCTTTTGAATACAACGTTGATGGAGAAAGGACTAAATCAACATTGCCGGAAGGCAACAAGGTAAATAATGCTTATGCATCAGAAACCCCTGGAACAGTCGATTACATGAAAAGCAGATTTAAACACGGAAATCTCCTCAAGAATAAGCAGATTCCCGATAGTGCCCGTGGTGGAAACCAGCAGCAGGTTGACCCAACGTATACCTATGAGCCTATTTATAATTTTATCAAAACACAAACGGACCCACGGGGAAACGACCCTGATTATGTACCGCAGAATGGTGGCATACGTTCAGCAGAGAGATATACAACTACCAGTTTTTTTGATTATCAGGAAGGTAACAACCTTGATGCTTTGGCTGACGTGATGGGTATTTCCAGTAGTGAAGTCCAGTCTCTGCTTAATGAAAATGGTGTAACACTTGGCCTGGGTGATCTTAATGGAGACGGTATAACTAATCACATTTCAGGCGATGTCGTCAAGGTGGTTCACCCAACCGTATCTCTAATGAATGGATCTCATCAGGCAAAACGGGAAGGAGACACTACACAGGAAATTATTGAATTATTTACTTACAACGTGTATGGACAGATATTATCAAAGACTGACCCTGAAGGCAACGTAACCGAATATGATTACTATCCAGAAAATGACCCCGATGGCGATGGTATGGATATAATTGAAGGCAAGGGTGAAGGTCATTTTGGTTATTTTAAAAAGGTTGTGGTAGATACGACCTCATCTCCAAAACGAGATTCAGGAAGAAATCCCACACCGGTAAAAACCGAGACCGGGTATTTTTATGATCCGATGGGTAACATTATAAAAGAAACCAACGGACGTGGCATTGCAGCGGAATACATCGTCAATGAACTCAACCAGGTTGTTCAAATTATCCTCGCCGCCTCAGTACCAGGTAGCATGCAAAATTCCCCTTTAAAGGCATATAAATATTTATCAAATATTTATTATGACCGTAATAATAATATCATAAAAAAGGAGGTTGAAAACAGGGATAGCAATAATGCCAGCCTTGCCGGTACATTTATTAAACACACCTACGTATATGATATCCTTAACAATCTGGTGAAAGAAAAACAGGATGCAAGTAAAACTGAAACCCTGGTTACAGAATACCAATATGATAAAAATGAAAACAGGATAAAAACCATCCAGCCGGAAGGGAATATTCAGAAAACAATGTATGACGAACGAGACCTTGTATTTCGCACGACAAACGTATGCGGGTGCAGTGGTGGTTCTCCCAATGTTACCTACAACTACGATAAAAACGGAAACCTTATCGAGATGATAGACGGCGCTGACAACAACGATGACGGAAAAAATGATAGTACTTTTTATAAATACGACGGTTTCAACAGACTTGTCAGGATAACAGATCCCATTGGCAACATAACAGAACGGGAATATGACCCCGTTAGTAATATCATAAAAGTATCACGGTTTGGTGTGATTGGTGGTCCAAGCCCGAAAGATAACTCCGGAACAGGAAATGTTCTTTTGAGCAGTACAGAATATTTCGTTGATGAGTTAAGCAGACGATTCCAGAAAGACGAACTCCTGTTTATTTCTTCTGGCGTGAATACAATGCGTATCCCGGTATTGAAAGATGGCCCCCTTGGTATGTCAAATGATGGGCGTGTAACATCACGATATGAATATGATAAAAAAGGGCGTATGACGTTCTTTTTGGAAGATGACGGGGACATATTTGAATTTCAATATGATGGAGCAGATAGAAGAATTATTGAGATCGACCCTGAAAGAAATAGTATAAACTATACGTATGATGGAAATAACAACATCGTAGAAATTGTCGAAAAGGAAATTACCCAAAAAGGAAATTACCCGTCTTTAAAAGAACAATTTGCCACACTATTTGCCTATGATTCCCTTGATCGCATGGTGAGGATAACTGATAATATTGGACAGACTATGCGTCTTCAATATGACAGCCGCAATAACCTTATCTTTACCAGCGACGCGCAAGGAAAGCTGGGGAAAGATAGTGAAGGATTATTCGATGGGCTGATTAACAATAATGGCAATACTATCCACTTTTTTTATGATGGAATTAATCGTAAACTTCGTGAGATTCGTGACCTCAGGGTAGGCGGCGCAGGCGACGGAATGATTGATACTACAAACCCATTTAACCCTGACGGGAAAATTACTCTTTCGTACATCTATGACAAAAACTCAAGGCTTGTTTCTATATCCGATGATAAAGGAAATACGACACACTATGGATATGATGATTCAAACCGTGTAATTGAGCAAATAAATGCAGACAGCACTATAAAAACATACGAATATGATCAGGATAACAACCTCATAAAAGCAACAGATGAAAATGGCTCTGTGATCAAACTCAAATATGACGCACTTAACAGATTGATACAAAAAACTATAATCAGGGCAAAAGAAGTTGTTGGCACTACCCAGCAAAGGTTCGAGTATGATGGCCTGTCCAGACTTACCAAGTCGTTTGATAATAATACCCCCAATGACAAAGCAGATGACGTCACTGTTACTCATGCCTATGACTCACTTGGCAGAGTCATAGAAGAAATACAAAATGGCAAGGCCATTTCATCTCAATGGGATGGCGATGACAACAGGCTGATGTTAATATATCCCAATGGAAGAGTGATAAAAACAACATACGACAAACTTGACAGGATTGACAAAATCAAGAATGTGGGTTCCACCAAAAATATCGCCGATTATGATTATATAGGGCCTGAAAGAATACTGGAAAGAACATATAACAATGGAACACATTTAAGTTTTCTGGATGATAACAGGACAAAAGACATTGGGTACGATAAAAACAGACGGCCTGTAACGATGAGATATCTTACGACGCGCAATGCATTGGTTGCCGGATTTAAGTACAATTACGATCGTGCAGATAATATCATATCCGAAACCAGGCTTCATGAGTTCATGGGAAATATGAATGTTGGCGATGTATATGAGTATGACTCCGTGTACAGACTTTTCACATTCAGGCGTAATGTGGTTGGTTCACACATGAAATCCCGAGATAGTAAAAGTACTAAGCCTGATGAAAAAAAGACGGAGTATACATTAGACGGTTTAGGAAACTGGGCTAAACTCACTATAGGAAACAAATCCTATAATAACAAAATAAATGAAATGAATGAGTACGTTCGTTTCAAGGGAAAGTCTCAAATTTATTCTCATGATGGTAATCTGATTGATGATGGCACTTATCTTTACGAGCACGACTTTGCCAACCGGTTACAAAAAGTTATAAATAAAACGGACCATTCGGTTATAGCCACATACACTTATGACGCCCAAAACAGGAGGATTGAAAGAACCGTCACAAATACAATAAATTTCGATGATCATGTTCGGTATCTTTACGACGGATGGAGAGAAATTGAGGAGCAGAGGGATAATTCATCACAGCAATACGTTTATGGAATGTGGATTGATGAACCACTGACTTTGGACAGAGATAATGATGGTGATGGTCACATTGACGAAACCTTTTTTTATCACAACGATGGCAAAGCAAATACTATTGCTTTAACAGACCAGAACGGTGATATCATTGAACGCTATACCTATGATGCCTATGGCCAACATAATATTTTACTGCCCAGTAGCAGTACCAGTAACTTAAATATTGATAATATTGATATATCAGGTGGGCTAAGCAACGTGAACAACCCATACTTGTTTACGGGTCGCAGACTCGATCCGGAAATAAATACGTATTATTTCCGTAATCGTTATTACAATTCACGTAGTGGCAGATTCCTTCAAAGAGATTTTGCTGATTTTGGTGCCAGGAATTTATATGAATACGCACAATCTAATCCTATCCGATTTGTTGACCCATTGGGACTGCAAGCGACGTTTCCCGGTTTGACAGTAAGTTTTGATTCAAGTTGTAGTGACGGTGTGCCACTTGACTTGACAGCAGCACAGCAAAATGCCGTTGCCAAAAACATCTCTGATGCCTGCACTACATTTCAAAATGCATTGAGAAATCTCGCACTCATTCCATCATATCAACCTAATTTTGGACATGAAAAGACCAAAAAGAAACAATTAACGGCGGATAATAATTTAAACAGATTGAACAAAATCCTTACTACTGCCTTAAAAGAAGGGTGTGGTAGTTTGACGGTAGAATGTGAATGTTCATGCAATCCCGGTGTTCATGCTTACACGCGGGGAGATGTATGGGGAAGCTGGGCGAACCTGCATTTATGTCCTTTATTCTCATCAACAAGTGCAGACGAACAAGCTAAAACGATTCTCCACGAATTAACACATTATGGAGACTCTGAGGACGATACGAATGACGATCTCAATGCCCATAATTTGGAACGACTCCTTCCATGGCTCGAAAATATAGCTCCACCACCACCGCCTTCTTCGAATAGTACAGCTCTTTCAGGTATCGCACCGGTGTCGGATCAATCACGGACTGGCAGATAAACTAAATGAAAAAACAGAATAGTAATTATTGAAACATACTGAAAATACGATTTACGGTTAGAGAGATTATGGAAGAACATGTTATGCCTATTAATGAATTGAGCCTCAGCAAGGAGGAGCGTCAACTCCGGAAGGATTATTTGGATTTCACGGGGCGTGATATTGCACTGCTCAGGGAATTAAATGGACTCATTCACCACCATGCCGACGATATCATAGACCAATTTTATAATCACCTCCTCCGGTTTAAAGAAACCCGGGCTTTCCTGTCGGATGAAGAAACAATTAAGAAAGTCAAGCGCACACAAAAAGAATATCTCCTGATGCTCACAGAGGGAAATTATGACGAAAATTATTTTGAGCATCGACTCAATGTCGGAAGGACACACGACCGCATAGACCTGCATCCCAATTTATACATTGGGGCATATTGCCTTTATCATCGGCTCATCTACCCCCTCATTATCAAAACATACAAAGACCAGCCCGATAAAATAACGGACTATATCCTGGTGTTGGATAAGATCATGAATCTTGATATGCAACTAGCCATGGAGACCTACATCCACAGTTATCATGCAGCGCTTGAAGAAAAGGTGCGGCTTACGGAAATACAAAATAAAAAGATAGAGGCGGCAAACAGGGCAAAAAGCGAGTTTTTGGCCAACATGTCTCATGAACTGCGTACCCCGCTTAATGCAATAATTGGTTTTTCTGAAGTACTTCGGGATAAGTTGTGCGGCGAATTGAATGAAGAACAAATAGATTTTGTTTTAGACATTCACAGCAGTGGCCACCATCTCCTTCAAATGATCAATGATATCCTTGACCTATCAAAGATAGAAGCGGGTAAACTTGAATTAAAATTTGAAGAGTTTGAGATGGGTAATGCTATAGATGCCGTTCTGATAACTCTGAAAGGTCTGGCAAACAAAAAAGCCCTTGTAATAGAAAAATTTATACACAATCCCGCAGAACGTCTTAAGGCAGATATTGTAAAATTTAAACAAATCCTGTATAACCTGCTTTCCAATGCGATTAAATTTACCCCTGAAAAGGGAAAAATAATTGTCCGTACAACATCATTAAAAAAAGAAAAAGATTTTATTGAGGTTGTCGTTACTGATACCGGAATTGGCATAGCCCCTGAAGACTACCCAAAGATATTTGTGGAATTTTCTCAGGTCGACAGCTCTACCACACGTATGTTTGAGGGTACGGGATTAGGCCTTGCCCTCACAAAAAAGTTGGTAGAACTGCACGGTGGAAAAATCGGTTTTGAAAGTAAATTAGGTGTCGGCAGTTCCTTCTGCTTTACATTACCTGTCAATCTATGTGCTCAATCAGGCAAGGAAAAAGATGCCATTCTCATCCATGCTGAACCAAAAGAATATGAAACGATCCTGGTGGTTGAAGATGACCCAAAAACCAGCGAGTTACTCTGTCTGTTTCTCAACAAATCCGGATATCAAACAATGACGGCCTTTGACGGTGAAGAAGCGATTCAAAAAGCCAGAAAGTTCAAACCGTTTGCCATCACCCTGGACGTGATGCTTCCCAAAAGAGACGGCTGGGAGGTATTGAAAGAACTTAAGGCAGATAAAGACGTCAAAGACATTCCTGTCCTGGTTATTTCCATTATAGATAATAAAGATATCGGATTCGGGCTTGGCGCAACGGATTATCTCAACAAACCTGTAAGCAGAAATGACCTGTTAGCGAAACTGGCATCTTACGGGTTTAAGCCTACGGTCAATAATGTACCTACAAAGGTATTGATTATTGACGATGACCCAAAATCGGTTGACCTCTTTAGTACCCTCTTACAATCTGAAGGATATGAAGTTTTTAAGGCTTATGGTGGACAAGAAGGCATAGATAAGACCTTTTTCTGTAAACCAGAGTTGATCCTTTTAGACTTGATGATGCCGGAGGTAAGCGGATTTGACGTCGTTGACAAATTAAAAACATCAACGGAGACAAACACAATACCGATTATTGTAATTACCGCAAAGGACTTGACGCAGGCGGATAAGGACAAGCTAAATCATTATGTTTCACTGGTAGTAAAAAAAGGCAAGTATTCCAAAGAAAGATTTCTGAATGATATTGCATCATTAAGGAGGCATTGAAGAACAAAATCAGTCTTTAATTTCCTTACTCTCCTGCAAGAAGATATTTTCGGGCATGTGCGATATTAGTTTATTTTTATAAGCTCGTGAAAATAATGTCATGACCGCCCTCTTTCCCGTTTCGCCCAGATCAACCGTAAAGTTATTTACATACAATTGAATATGTTGTTTTCTCACATTTTCATCCATTTCCTGTGCATATTGCCTGATATATTCTTTTGAGGATGCCGGATAGTCAAATGCATATTCAACACTCTTTCTGAGAATGCGATTCACTTTTTGGGCAATATCTAAAGGTACGCTTCTTTTGATGACAATTCCACCGAGTGGAATCGGAAGTCCCGTCTGAGTCTCCCAGTATTCACCCAAATCAAGGATTTTAACCAGACCCTTTGCCTGATAGGTGAATCTATTCTCATGGATAATAACGCCCGCATCTGCCTTATTTTGTAAAATTGCATTTTCGATATCAGAAAAACGCATCTCGATTTTTTTGGTTGCACTGGGATATGCCAGGCTGAGCAAAAAGTTGGCAGTTGTATACTTTCCTGGAATGACAATGGTAAGATTTTCAATGGTTGATTTTAGATACTCGGGTTTTGAGATTAATAACGGACCACAATTATTACCAAGGGCGCTGCCTGTTGTTAACAATATATAGTCGTCTACGAGATAAGTATAAGCAAAGTAGCTCAGTTTTGTTATATCCAGAGAACGTCGAAAGGCGCGCCTGTTCAATTCTTCCACGTCGGCAACGGTTACTTCAAATGAAAGCCCTTCCGTGTCTATCTTATTATTTATTATGGCGTCAAAGATGAATGTATCATTGGGACAGGGAGAAAAACCAAGGGACATGTTCATCATTTTTATATTACTCCATACTTAACATTAAGGAGTTCCCATGTTGGTGGAGAGGCGGAAAACCTTGCGTTTCTACGCCAGGTTTCATAATTTTGAGCGAACAAAACACCATTGAAACATAACAAACACGCAGGTTTAATTGGGGATGACTGAGCCTGCAAGGAACTCGAATCATACACGTACACTAACTAAACGATCAATAATCTTCATAGCCGTTTTATTCAAATTTTCAACAGCAAGTGGGATGTTCCATGTATCTTTATCCCAGATTTCTACATAATTAGAAATAGACCTGATTTGCAGGCATGAAACACCTTCAGTCAAACACGCATATAAAAATGCAGCGCCTTCCATACTTTCCACGTCGGGATGGTATTTTTGCACGACTTTGTCTATACTTTTCTGATTGCCATTAATTTTATTAACACTGATGCCTTTTACCATTTTCCTCAATTCCGGCATTCCTTGAATAAGATAAGGTGTTTTGTTCATCAAAGCGCCGGCAGTATAAGGAAACTGACCGGGGTGTAACAAATGTAATTCAACAAGGTCTAAAAACGTATCTTTATTTTCAACACCCAGGTCTGCAATTCGTTCTTCAACAACATGTACCACTTCTCCAATGGAGATATTCTTGTTAAAACTCCCTGCTATCCCCAAATTCAACGCATAATCATATTTATTGTTTGCTAATATTTTACCCATGAAATAAGCTGCGTGCATCAAACCGACCCCTGTAATTAATACATCTATGATAGAGCAGCGATAGAGAAAAGTGTTTATTAAGAATGGGTCATCTTTTGTATATCCGAGAGATGATAAAAGGGGCTTAATTTCAAGGACGGTCGCTGCTACAATAAGTATTTTCATTTACGGGTTTCCGGAGTATAGTTCGATTGTAAATACTCAACAATTTGACTCTCTATGTCTTCCGGAATAGGTGCGCCATAGACATTTATCATCTTTAAAACTTCCGCTTTCCAGGTGGCAGTGGGTAGTGGTGGTTGCATGGTAATGTAGGTGGCGCTATGACAAAACCGACAGTAGAACTGTACAACATCTTTGCCATTTACCGGGGATAGCTCCGGCGTATTAAGGGGATATGCCCCTACACTATATATTGCGTCAGGCACATGCTGAAGAGGACGATACTGGGAAATGATCCCCACCGTACCCTGATAATACATACCACTGTTTACGATTCCAGGCAGTTTACTCTGGGCGAGAATTGGTTCCCCTATAAAGGCAAGAAAAAGCACGACGAGAATATATTTCAACTTTTCCATCTTCTCTCCTGACGTTTGCGTGTCAACTTATTTAAGACGCTCACACGCAGGAGCGTATTGCAGTCCGCCCCCCGCAACAACATTAGAATTCCTATACATTCAATCAAGTGAAATCATATACTTTTACATTATTTTGAATCACCCACGATTATCTCCTGACGTTCAATCTTATTCCACAGATAACCACCGGGATTCCATACCCCTTCGTCAGGTTGGATGTTACCTTTTTCATCGGTCGCCCGCACGGCGAGGGCATAATTACCCGTATTCTTCGGTGTCCAGACTGTTTCCCACGTACGAAAGGAATACTTTCCGTAGTCTGTTCCGAGCTTTGTATCCTGCCACTTTTTCCCATTATCATCAGAAAACTCAGCTTTAATAACACGTCCATAGCCACTAAAGGCAATACCCCGTATCATTACTGCCATCCCCATGGGAATTTTGCCCGAACCATCAGGTGAAATAATAAACGAACGTACAGGCATCATTCCAATCGGAACCATTTCCACGCAGCCCTCTTTTACATCATCTGGAGTGGTATTGCCGCGCGGTGTATTCGGAACACGATATGCTTTTTTCGTCCAGAAATTGGTGTCAGGTTCCGTTAAGACACGAATCCATGTCAACGCCTTTATCCAGTATGTGGCAAACTTACCAGGAACGACAAGACGCGCAGGAAAACCATTCAACATGGGAAGTGGTTCACCATTCATCTCATAGGCTACGAGAGTTTTATCGATTGCAGAATCTGTTAAATTCAGAGATTTTTTATATTTGTATGAAGGATTGTCTTTAGGTCCCCGACCACAGTCAAGTCCTTCAAATTGCACCTGGAGTGAACCTGATTTAACTCCTGCGGCATCGAGCAAGTCTTTCAGGCGTACTCCTGTCATGAGCGCATTACCCATAGACCCATTGCCCCATTGTGCGCCGGGCACGCGCGGCTGGAAACGGCTGCGACTATTGCCGGAGCACTGATTGACGGCGGCAACGGTGGTTGGCGGGAATTTGTTTATAAGATCAGACATGGATAAGGACAATGGCTTCTCAACATTTCCACCAACAAAGAGCCGCCATTCGGAAAGGTTCACTGCGTTAGGAATATTATCAAGATGCCATCGCACATAAAAGGCAGCATTGGGGGTAAAAGGTGTAAGAAAGTACGGTCTGGGCGTCTCGATCAACACAGGGCGGTCGGCAAGCTGAATTAGTGGAAGTTTTTGTGGATACAAAACAAACGGCCCAACTGCTCCCCAGTAAGGATTAGGGTCTGGCCCGGTAAAACCTGACAAAGGTTGAACGGGTTGACTGGTATTCTGGGCCAATGCCGAATTCAGCTTGTTCAAACCAAAATAAGCGACTACCCCGCCAAATATTTTTAACAGGAATCTCCGTGTTAATGTTTCTGGTTTTTCTTCTTTCATATTTGTGACCTGTTTGTAGTGGCGACTTCAGTCGCTTCCTGGAAACGGACAATGTGAAAACACAACGACTAAAGTCGTTACTACTAACTTGATGTTTGGGAATTTCAAAGATAGTGTAGTGGCAAGGCACTCCTTGCCACTACACTGTCATAAAAGTTGCCAAAGGCCTAATTTAATTTCACGTACTATAGCACCGGAGATTTCCATTCAGTAATTCTTC
>JAHFOW010000232.1 GCA_023261465.1 Planctomycetota bacterium | reverse complement strand
ATAAATATAATCAAATCAGCCTTTGAAATAAGAGATATACCGGAACTCCACGATAAGTTGATTGCCGGTACAGCCCGCTACCTTAATCGGCCACTAATCACTAATGACCCTGTTATCCTAACCCGACTTTCGCAATTCGCACCAAAAAACGGTTATTTTTGGGCATGTATCGCCAGGTAACCCCTTATTTTAAAGGGATACTTTTTGAAAATGGCTTGTAGTGCCGACCTACCCTATTGACGCATTCAAGGGAAAGTGCGAAAATGCTTGCATGTTTTTACGAGAAAAATCACGGACGAAAGACGGGAAAACACACCGTTATTGGAGTGTTGTAGAGAATCATCGGATCGGTGGCGGAAGAGTAGTACAGCGTCAAGTTCTTTATTTGGGAGAACTCAATGACAACCAACGGGCGGGATGGGTTCGGACGATAGAGGCGCTTTGGGGTGAAAAGAGCCAGGCAAAACAACTGGCATTGTTTCCGGATGACCGGGAAGCATTGCCTGCAATGGCTTGTGAGTCCATCCGGGTGCAGTTGGACAAAATAGAATTGCGTCGTCCGCGGGAATGGGGTGCGTGCTGGTTGGGATTGTATTTGTGGGATATGCTGGAACTGGACAAATTTTGGAGACAACGTTTGCCGTCAAGCCGCAAGGGGACAAGCTGGCTGAATATGCTGAAGGCATTGAGCTGTTACCGGCTGATTGATCCGGGAAGCGAATTTCGTTTTCACCGTGAGTGGTATTTGCGGAGCGCTATGGGTGATCTGCTGGGGGAAGATTATTCGCTGGCACAGAAGGACAAGCCGTATCGTTGTTTGGATTTGTTGCTTGAGCATCGCGATGAGCTGTTTGTTTTTTTAAAAGGACAATGGGGCAATCTGTTTGGCGCGAAGTATGATGTGCTGCTGTATGATTTGACAAGTACGTATTTTGAAAGTGACCCGCCACCGGCGGGCTCAGGGAGTAAAAAACGTTTTGGATACAGCCGTGATAAACGTTCAGATTGCGTTCAAGTGGTTGTGGCATTGGTGTTGACACCGGAAGGGTTTCCCGTGGCCTACGAAATATATCCCGGAAATACAAGAGATACTGCGACATTGGAGGCGTTTCTGGACCGGATAGAAAAGCAGTATGGGAAATTTCGGCGCACCTGGCTCATGGATCGAGGTATCCCAACCGAGGATATGTTGGAAAAGATGCGTTCCCGAGGGATTGATTATTTGGTTGGCACCCCCAAGGGACATTTGACCCATGTTGAAAAACCGTTGCTCGAACAATCCTGGATTCAGGCGCGGGAAAGCGTCCGTGTGAAAATTCTTCAGCAGGAATCGGAGTTCTACGTATATGTGGAAAGCCATGACCGGGTAGCCAAGGAACGTTCCATGCGTCGCCGCAGACTCAAACGTCTGTGGGTAAGTCTGCGCGAACTTCGGAATCGAAAGAGCATCACTCGCGATGACCTGCTGATGCATATCGGGGCATTAAAGAAAGAAGCCGGGCGGGACTTTGGGCTGGTTCGTATCTCTCTTCCAAATCCGCAAGAACCGGTGAATGAGCATACTTTCCATTTCAGCCTGGATCGTGAACGCCTGCGGCGAACGTTGCGGCGTGAGGGACGCTATCTGCTTCGTTCAAACATGCAGGCTGCTTCGCCTGAAACCGTCTGGGAATCTTATCTGCTTTTGACCCGCATTGAACAAGCATTTAAGGATTTGAAGGGGTCTCTTTCTATCCGTCCAATATGGCACCAATTGGAAAAGAGAATAGAAGCCCATATTTTTGTTTCTTTTTTGGCCTTTTGTCTCCACACGACGTTGCGAAATCTTGCGCGTGGACGAGCCACAGGGCTGACATCCGAAGCCATTCTGGAAAAAATGTCGAACATTCAAATGATTGATGTTCATTTGCCAACTACGGATGGTCGTCACATTGTCATGAGCCGCCATACCCAGCCAGACAAGGATGTTTCTCTCCTTTTGGCACACCTGGGATTGTCGCTTCCTGAACAACCGCCGCCCAAGGTTTATGCATCAGGACAGATAGGTCTGTAGTGCCGACCTTTTAAGACTACCCCTTGATTTTACTGGCTTAGCGCCTTGTCTACCCCTCGAATTGCGAAGGTCGGGTTAAAATGGGGGATCTGGGGTTGTAGCCAGGCGTTCCTGACACTCTCATCGGAAAACTACAATAAACGTCTTAAATAAGTTGACATGTCTACGTAGGGGTGCATTCCCATTTTTTTGTAAAAAATTTAATGAACAATTCGAAGATTTCTTTTACATTTTTTGTTTTTAATTCTTTCCTGATCGTCGCTCTTGTATTTTTCGATAATGGTATCGTAGGTGCCGTTATATTTCGCGCATCTTATCTTGAGTATGTTATTGGCATTTTTGATATACCACCAAGCTCCTGATCGTTTAAGCCTTGTATGGCTAATAAATTTATTGGCGCTTTCAATGGCGCCGCTGCCAATGTGATACCCTCCACGCTTGGCGGAATCGTAATCCATCTTTTCGCCATGATGTAACAGGTAGCGAGAAAACTTGTCAATGGTGTCCTGAACTTCTTGTGTTTTTGCTTTCATCCTTCCAAGACCACCAAGCACTTCTTCGTGGTAACCATAATATATTCTCGCCAAAGTCGCCTCACACCACTGCTGCGCCTCTCGTGTCTCTTTTCCGTAATGGGCATTCGCCACATCATGTACATATTCTGAACAATGGTAATAGTCGAGTATCTCCTTTGCCGATGGGAATATTTCTTTACACCGGTTCCAAATCCAGGGCGCGCCGTCTCCTATGATTCCCAGGCGTATCTTCTCTTCGGGAATAAGCCCGGCCTCTTTGATCTTTACCAGGTACTGGGCCAATTTGTGATCTTCGCACACTTGGTGCCAGCTTATAACATGAACAACATCCTTACCGTTAACAAGATAAAACCGAAAACCTTTGATCTCTTTCCACTCTCCCTCTCCCCTTTTTCCTTTGCGAGGGTGCGGACTCGGGACGCATCGGGCCGTGTGCTCCATCAAGGGCAAGCATCATAACGGGACGACGGAATTTACCCTTTGACATGTCTTCTCTCTTTTTCTCGATCTCCTCCCTGGACGGGCAGACATCCAAAATCCCCACTTCTTGAGCTATGGCATTGGCGGCCTCATGCATATGATGTTCACTCCGCTTCATACCCGTTATTCTCTCGTAGGTCTCGCTGGCTGTTTCATAGGCGGTTTCGCTCGACAACCATGCCTCCACATCCTGCACATCATATTGTTTCGATGATTCGGACAATCCAAGGGCTTCATCTAACGGATAATAGCCAAAACGGCACGCCCTGCAATAAAAATAAGGCCTGCTTAATTCAAATTCCCCCGCAAGGGTTTGGATATGCCTGGAGAGGTCTCCCTGTCTTTGCATACCCTTACCGCAATGGGAACATTCGCAATCCTCCTGGTTCAGGAAATGCCCGAATTTCCTCTCGATTAACCCAAGTATCAGACGCCCTAATATCTCTGCCCTTTCCTGAAATACCGCTTTTGAGATATCTCCTAAATCTTCCATGGGATACTCTTCCTCTATTTTATCCAATCGTGAGTCTGAAAAATCATAAAAGAAAGCCCTCCAGTTTTCTTCTCGCAGCAAAAATCAAAAATACCCCCCCTCAAAGATACTTCTCTTGCTCCCTGACCCCCTCTATAGCAGCGAGTAATGCCTGACGCTCTAAAATAGGCATGGATTGCAGTTTCGACACCCACCGTTTGGTTTTCCTCTTTATTCGTTCACGTTCCCGAAAGGTATCCCCTACATAACGATAATCGTGCAGTTCTCCCGGAGCGCTATAGTTCATCCATAGCCATTCCGTCGCCACGCCATGATGACAGGCCGACTGAAAACTATGGGTATGCCAGCCCTTTAACGATTCATTGTATAAGGTAGATTCATAACCCGAT
>JAHFOW010000082.1 GCA_023261465.1 Planctomycetota bacterium | reverse complement strand
TCGCCGCCTACAGCAACCTGAAAAACAAGGTGCCATTAGGATTCGTCGAAGGAATGAACAACAAGATCAGAGTGATCCAGAGAAGGGCTTATGGCTTAAGAGATGAGGAGTATCTTCGCCTTAAAATCCTTACCTGTATGCTCACGGAGATATAATTTTACCCACACGAGTTCACGAAGACCCATTCTTTCAATAATAAAAGGAATTTTCTGACAGTGATTTCCGGTTTTGTGTCCTTGCTCCGGATCATGGACATATTGTAACTTCTGGTTTTCTTATTATGAACATCTGCCATAATTTTATTGCCCTTTAATCTTCATATCGGACAATTTACCTGTATCTCCCAGGTTACAATAAAACGAAGGGTTGAAATACCGTATAATGCCTGTATTTACCAGGGATATTTCCATCTGCATTCTCATTAATAAATCCTGATCACATAATCTTCAATAATGACAAGACGTTTTTCTGACAATTTATCGTTATATTTATCAAGGAACCGTTGTAATGATTTAAGCAAATAATCTGTTTTCGTTAAGGTAAGTTTTATCAGGATTATACCAGCTACATTATAGTTATTAAATTTCTTGATGTTCTGAAAATCTGCATCACGTGTGATAATCCACATCTTGTTTTTTTCTGCAAATTCACACACTTCACCATTTTTGATTCCACCCTTGCCGATCTTTTTCAAATGAATAACAGTAAAACCTCTGCTTTCCAGTAAGCCAATCAGTGCATATGGTGTATTCTCATCGAGCAGAAATTTTATGCTCATATCGCATACGCCTCATATTCGCACAGCTTCGCGGCGTAATGGACTGCCGCTTTTATATCATCTGTGGTAAGTGATGGATAGTTCCTTATAATATTTTCTATGCTTTCTCCCTCAGCAACAAGGGAAACTACCAGATAAACAGGTATTCGTGTCCCCTTAATGCATGGTTTGCCATGACAAATATCAGGATCAGATGAAATCCTCTGCAAAATTTCTTTCCCTTCCATTTTTCCCTCCATTTCCATTTTTTTAGAGATTTAAAAGCTAATGTGTACCCACCTTTCATCAGTTAGTCCGAAACGAACCATTCCAACAGGCCCAAGGGCTTCTTTCAATCTTCGGAAAACAAAAGTTCCGGAACAAGCAATTCAAAAAACGGATTTAACAAACGGCCGGCATATTCGCTGAAATTTTCAGGCAGATACCATTTAATAGCAATACTTGCATCTACAACAAATTTGTTCAACGGTTACGGTCCCCGCGTATAAGGTCAGCGCTGTCTGAAAATATCTTTTTCCTGAAACTTGCGCGTATTTTTTTTGCTTTTATTCGCGCATCCTTTATAGACATTTTGATATTTTCTTCCAGAATCTGTTTTACCTCACCCTGCAATGAACGATTATGCAGTTTTGCCTGTTTTTTCAATAGTTCAATAGTTTCTTCTTCAAGGTTTCTGATTAATAATTGTGACAATTTTTATTCCTTCCATGTTGTTTCCATGGCTGAAGCCTTGAGTTATGTTTCATTTCTATCCAAACGATAATATTGGATTGATAGCATTTTGATACTAGTGAGGCAATCAAAATCATCCCGTATGATAGGCAAGCAAAATACAGGTTCAGAGGGGAAAGAATCAATCTTGTTGTGATAGGAATACAGCATTAATTTGCGTTTTCGTTCGGACGCTATTTATATCCGAGTTTTTTTAGTTTATTGGCGTCTTTTCTCCATTTCTCCATAACCTTTACCCACAGCTCAAGGTATACCTTTCTGCCTATTTGTTTCTCAATCTCCTCCCGTGCAATAACGCCGACTCGTTTTATTGCCTTCCCATCCTCGCCAATAATAATGCCCTTTTGTGAAGAACGTTCTACATAAATAATGGCCTTGATGAAGTCCTTGTTTTTTTCCCGTTCCTTGAATTCTTCAATTTCGACTGTTGTCGAATATGGAATTTCCTCCCCATAAAATTCAAAGACCTTTTCGCGTATGATTTCTGAGGCAAGGAACCTTTCATTGTAATCGGTCATATAATCTTCCGGAAAAAATGGATCGCCTTCGGGCAGATATTTCTCAAAAATCGTGAGCAATAAGTCCAGATTCATTTGCCTTAAGGCAGAAATGGGGACGATCTCAGCAAACGGAAACAGTTTGCTGAATGCGTCAATAACCGGTATCAGTATATCCTTTTCAACCAGGTCTATTTTATTAATAGCCAGAATAACAGGGGTTTTCAGATGAGATATTTTTTGTAAAAACTCCCTATCCTGCTGATCGGGCAATCCGGAAGGCTCTATCATCATGAGGACGACGTCTGCGTCTTCTATCGCATGGTAGGCCTCTTTTACCATATATTTCTGCAATTCATATTTTGGCTCCATGATACCCGGTGTATCAAAAAAGACGATCTGGCAATTCTCCTTCGTTAATACCCCCATGATCTTTTTCCTGGTCGTTTGGGGTTTCGGGGAGACAATGGATAATTTGCAACCCATAAAGTCGTTAATCAGGGTTGATTTCCCCACATTCGGCTTGCCGGCAATAGCTACATAACCTGACCTACTTGTTCTTTTATCTGTTGGCATAAACGTTCATTCTATAGTAAAAAAATATCCAAAAGGGCATCTATTATCTCGCTCCCGCATATCATGGTCGGGAACAAGGCTGCCTTTGACAAGGCCGTTCCTTATTCTAATGCTTGATTATACAATTCTTCGTTGTCAGTTACACACCATTTTTTTGCGCTTTTTATCCATGAAATATATCTTACCATCGTCCCACCCGTATAACTCTTTAAATTCTTTCTTAGTGATATTAGTTTATGCTGCAGTTTGCTCAGGTAAGTGGATTACAGAAAGTATGTCTTTTCTTCCTCTTGATACAACAAGCCTATTGTCTTTTCACCTTTGCCAATCTCCGGGTCATATTTCTCATCATTGTATGGTTTTAAAAGATGCTACAGCGACAGGAGTTACCATTTACAAACCGCTCTTAAATCTAAGGGTTTTGAGTTACACGTAATGAATGACCCTTGTCTTTCCCGATTCTCTCTCACCGCGCTCAATCTTTATAGCACCGAGACGTATGGTTGATACCTTGTGAATATCCGGCACAGGGGTAAACAAGGTTAATGTGCCAGCGTAAGGGTCTAAATCAACAACAGTACCCACCCCTAATGTGTTATTATCCCTGTCGTTCAGGCCCACAAGCAGGTTTCTCAATTCGTGTTTCTCAATAAGCACGATTGATGCGACGTCAAAATAATTCCTTAATTTGTATAAAGGCACTGATGTATCCATACGTTCTGCTATTACCAGAAGTTCCCTCACGCACTTTTCCAGATAGGGGATATCACTGCCATGTCCGAAAACTTCTTTTGGATATTCAGAAGGGAGTATCTTTTGTCCGGTACCCAGGATGCAAGACGGTAATATAAGCTTATCCAGAGAACACTTCACGATCTTTGCGTTCTGAAAATATGCCCGGTATTTTTCAGCCCTGTAGCGCTGTCTGTCGGCCGGTGTTCGGACAATAGCCCTTTTTGAGCTTGCCAGACGTGTGACCTGCCAGCCCATTTTTTCATATCCTGCCAGCAGGTGTTCTATTTCATCCCGTACTTGTACTGCGATAATCCTTTGAGGCTGGAGCATTTCTATCTTGTGTAATTTCAGTATACGGGCAACAGGCCCGTCTACAAAGCCTGTTGTGTCAATCAGGGTGATACCGGAACCCTGCCGGTGGGATTTATCTACCAGTAGTTTTAAGGCGAGAAGGGTTTGCAACAAAAAGCCTTCAGGCGAGGTATTTCCCACGAAATGAAGAAATGGGGGATTCGAAAAATCGCTTGTTTGAGGAGGTGTTTTAAAGACCTTCAAACATACGGTTGCCGGAGGGCCTAACGTGGATTGCCCCAGATCGCTGTCCACATATCCAACGTTTATACCAGATGCCGTCCATGTCTGAATGAGATATTTACACAGGGTACTTTTGCCACTGTCAATATTGCCAACAACGATACATGTTTTTGTGTCTTGTTGAATGTGCCCGGCAGCGCATTCCCACCCGTCCGGAATATCGATATGGCTCATCATTCATCAAACTTTATATCTTTAACCTCCAACTCCAGGTTCTCGTTATTCATCCAGGTATTCATTTTCAGGGTAAATGCGACTGAGCACGTCCTGCCATTCTGCTGGAGTCGGTCAATATAATCTCCCATTCCAAAGGCAATCGTCCTGAGTGCAATGTCTCCCTGTCTGACGTAAAAACTCAGATGCTGTCCCTTTGTGCCAATACGCCGCGGTTGTCCAACCACCTTTAAATTCATGGCGGCAAAGACTGGGGCAGAATTGCCTTCTCCATGGGGCGCCAGACGCCCAAGCTCTGAAACTAATGCACCGGATAACATAGAAAGGGTAACTTCTAAATCGATATTTAAGATGGGTTGTAAATCTGTCCTGGTCAGTCTTTGCGATGTTGCACTATTGAGCATTTCACGAAATTCATTGATATTATCGGCGTGTATCTTTAATCCGGCAGCCTGTGCATGACCACCCACCGAAAGCAGCTTGCTTCTGCAGCATTCCAATGCCTCCAATATGTGAAAGGAGGGAATGGAACGCGCCGACCCGTGGCCTATTTCATCGGCTATAGCGATCATTACGGTAGGCCGGTTAAATTCCTCTACAATTTTCGAGGCAATAATTCCGATAACACCCGGATGCCACGCACAGTCTGCCAGCACGAGGGCGGCAGACTCGTCAAGGTTTATCTCTTTCAAGACCTTTTGTCTTGCTGACGACATGATATCAACCTGAATATCCTGCCTTCTTTTATTTTCCTGCTCCAGAAAGTTGGCAATTTCAACTGCCCGCTCTTTGCTTGTCGTAGTCAACATCTCAACCACGATCCCGGCCCGACCCATGCGCCCTGGCGCATTGATCCGGGGACCGAGGCGGAACCCCACATGGAAGGCATCAAGATTTGTTCCGGAAAGATCTGCAATATCGAGAATCGCCCGCAAACCGGGAATTTCTGTGTGTTGTAATGCAGAGAGGCCGTATTTGGTAAGGATACGATTTTCACCCACGAGCGGGACCACATCGGCAATGGTGCCCAGCGCTACTAATCCAACCGCATTTAACAAGAAATCCTTGAATTCCGGAGATACCCTTTTCTGAGGTGAAAAATGTTGCCCTATAGCCCATGCAAGTTTAAAGGCAATACCTACCCCGGAAAGGTCTTTGAACACATTAGACGACGTCATGAGCTTCGGATTCACCACGGCAAAGGCATTTGGTATCTGCTGGCCAGGCTGATGATGGTCGGTAATAATCAAATCTATGCCATACATACGGGCAATATCAGCCTCATTGCAGGCATTGATGCCGCAGTCAACGGTTAATATGACGTCAGCCCCACCCTCTTTGAGTTTTTTAATCGCATCTGCATTCAGACCATATCCCTCCTCCAGCCGTTCAGGGATATAATAACTCACCTGCGCCCCTACCAGCTTCAGACACCGGTACATGAGGGCGGTAGCAGACAACCCGTCGACATCGTAATCCCCGTAAATGACAATATTTTCTCCCTTCCGTACCGCTTCGTTGATCCGGATGGACGCCTTTTCAATGTCAGGAAGGAACGAAGGATCTGCCAGCGCCGCCAGTTGCGGCTGAAGGAAATTTTTAGCAGAGGCAACATCAGTAACCCCACGGTTGATGAGCACCTGTGCCATCAAGGGTGATATTTTGAGTTTACTTGCAATTTCAGACTGCAGCGTCTTATTCGGAGGGAAAAACACCCACCTTTTACTCATAGGTTTTGTATATTAAAATTATGATGTAAATTATTGATAAAACTTATATTGCGAACAATGAATGTTTTATCATTGTACTGTGATTTCAAAGTCTTTCAAGGAAATTTAATTATTTTTTATTTATTGAAAAAAAGGGTATGATGTGATAACCTTTTTTGATGTTTGCAGGAAGAAATTTGCATGCTCAACAATCCGCTTATCGTAAAAGTGTGGAACAATTCCCTGGTAAAATTCTTTACCTGAAGATGTAGCTTGCCTCTTTACCCTTCGTTACTTCGATCAATTTTATTAAAAGAAATGTATCATGATTAACAGCGCTGTTGTTCGGGAATGTGTAAAGTTATTATCTTTTGCAAGACCCTACTGGAAATATATGACGATGGCCATTTTTGCCATGTTCATATATACTTCGATGAGTGGTATACAGATTTCATTAATCAAGCCTATTATAGATAAACTCCTCAGGGGTGAAACGCAGAAAACTGCCGAACTACCAAAAATTGATATCGACCAGACGAACCAGGCATCCGGGGACACATCGTCGGCTAAACAGTTTAAAAAACAGGTACTCAATAAATTCAAGTTCATCGAAACAATCCACAAACACGCAACAAGCTCATTTACCAGCATCGGTATCACCATGGCAATCATTGCCCCTTTTATCTTCCTTTCTTGCTATTATCAGCAATATTTCAGGAATCGGGTCATGTGGGCTGTGGTTGTGGATATCCGAAATAAGGTCTGCGATCACCTCCTGCTGCAACCCCTGAGTTTCTTTGAAAACAGGAAGAGCGGTGATTTGATCTCCCGGCTCACCAATGATATCGCCACTACCCAGTCTGGCCTCAGCGTCCTTTTTGACGAAATCCTCCTTCAACCTATGAAGCTGATCTGCGGACTGACGCTGTCGTTTTATTTTAGCTGGAAGCTCTCACTGCTAACCCTGATTGCCTTTCCGGTAATATTTTTTCCTGCGCTTACTATGGGCAAGAAGATCAAGAAACATGGAAAGGGCAGTCTGAAACACCTCTCAGACCTTACGGACGCCTTGCGCGAGATGTTTACCGGCATCAGAATTGTGAAGGCATTCAAGATGGAGGCAGAAGAAAGCCGTGATATTTACGAAATCGGCGAACGCTTCTTCCATAAAAGGTTAAAATTGGTGAAAACAAAGGCCATGAATGAAGGCATAAGCGAGTTCCTCTACACTATTGGCCTTGCAGCCCTGATTGTCTGTGGCGGTTATATCGTCGTTTCCGGAAGGGTTACGCCTGGCGAACTTGCCGGGTTTATCACAGCCACGGGTTTTATGGTAATAATCGGCATAAAGAAACTTGCCAAGAGCTATGCGACCCTCCAGGAATCTCTTTCGGGTGTAAGCAGGGTGTTTGAACTGTTCGCCACAGAGCCAACGATTAAAGACCACCCAGAGGCGGTTCCCTTAGAAAAGATAGAAAAGGGAATATCCTTTAATGAGGTAAGTTTTTCGTATGACGGACATGGAGAACTTATCCTGAAGGACGTAAACCTTACCATCCACAAAGGGGAGGTTGTTGCCATTGTAGGCGGAAGCGGCGCGGGCAAATCAACCCTGGTAAACCTCATCCCCCGTTTTTACGATCCTATTAAAGGTAGCGTTGAGGTCGATGGTATTGATATCCGCAAGATTAAACAGGACGACCTCCTTTCGCATATTGCAATGGTAACCCAGCAAACCTTCCTTTTTAACCGCAGCCTGTACGAAAATATCCTCTACGGTAAAAGAGAAGCAACCCTGGCAGATGTTCAGTCTGCAGCAAAGGCCTCAAACATCCATGATTTTATCATGGGTCTTCCCAAAGGCTACGATACGGTCGTTGGTGAATTGGGCGTAAAGCTCTCCGGCGGACAACGTCAGCGGATCGCCATCGCGCGTGCGATCCTGAAAAACGCATCTATTCTGCTTCTCGATGAGGCGACCTCTTCCCTGGACTACGAATCTGAAAAACTGGTGCAGGACGCAATAAACAACCTGATTACAGGGAGAACGACCATTATCGTTGCCCACCGACTTTCAACAATCCAGCACTGCGACAGGATTATCGTCATGAAACACGGACGTATCGTTGAAACGGGAAATCACGAATCCCTCATGGCATGTGAAAGTGAATACAAACGCGTGTATCAGGTACATTCCGATATGGTTCATACATAGTTCAGACAATCAAGTTTAATTTGGCATTCAGAGGCTTTTGAAATAGTAAGCAGCTTTCTCCGGACTTAGGGCAAGGAAGTCACTAACGGCACATCGTTTATATTCCGGGTAGTTTGGTTCTGCATAACCTGGAAATAAACAGGTTGGTTGAGAAAATACAAAAGCTGGAAAAGGGGCTTATTGTTTGCCATCCTCTTTTCCTTTTGCAATGCTTTTACGAATGAGATTTCGCAAAATAAAGCTACGCTCCGCACCGCCGAGAAGACCCCGGAGATTATCGTACAGAGCGGGATCGGCAACCAGGGCGCCAATCGTTCCTTCTCCATTGTCAATCTTTTCAGTAATCTCATTGAGGGATTTTGATGTTGAAACCAGATTGTCCATAAGTTGTTTGCCTTTAGGGTCGTAAAGCAAGGCATAGAGCAAGCCTTCTCCTTTTTGAAAATTTTTCATACTTTCATTGAGTGATACAGTTACATTGCTTAATGACTCCACAACACCACCTTCTTCGAGTTTCTTGAGTATTTTTGAAAATGATTCGATCATGTTCATACCACCTTCAAGCCCGACAGCATAATTGCGCGGCTCTGCACTTCTTATGGTATCGCCATCTTCCACCGTAGGTTCGCGGCACGCACCCGTGGTAATTTCTACATAAGAATCACCGGTTACATAACTCAACCATTTAATGGTAGCAATACAATCCCTGGTAAGATTTTTCTGAACTAACTTATCTACTTTCAGTATTACATCGATTCCCTCACAGGGTAATCTATTGGGTAAAATAACGTCCTCAACCTTTCCAATTTCTACCCCCATAAACCGTACGGGAGCCCCTTCTTTTAATCCATACACATTGAGAAACCGTGTCTTTAAAGTAACTTGTGGTTTAAAATACCCCTTATGACTGCCAAGGATGAATATCATAGCGCCAAAACCCAGCAGGGTTATCAGGGTGAAAATTCCTGCGCGTAATTGAGCAAATTGTTCCTTTGTCATAAAAATCCCCCTTTATACACAAATATTACCACTCAGAAAATCTTTTACTGCCGGAATGTTTGACTTCGTGAGTTCTTGCCATGTCCCAACGGCAACAATCTTTCCCTCATAAAGCATAGCAATTCGGTCAGAAACAGTCTTTACACAGTGGAGGTCATGGGTTACCACAATAGTTGTTATTCCCAGTTTCCTCCGCAATTCAACAATCAACTCGTTGATCCGCTGGGCATTAATCGGATCCAAACCCGTTGTGGGTTCATCATACAAAATAATTTCAGGCTCCGTAGCAATTGCCCTCGCCAGCCCGACACGTTTTTTCATACCGCCGCTCAGTTCAGCCGGCATCTTGGCTTCGATACCGCTCAATCCTACAAGTTTCAATTTTTCCGCAACCCGTTTTCGAATTTCCTTCTCCGTTAGTTTGAGATGTTCACGAAAAGGATATGCAATATTTTCAAATACCGTGAGTGAATCAAAAAGCGCAGCCCCCTGAAACAACATCCCGACATGCCCGCGCAGTTTAATGAGTGCGTTCTCATTCATCCCGGTTATAGCATGATCCAGAACGACGATCTCCCCTTTATCGGGCTGTATAAGTCCAATTAATTCTTTGATAAGGACGCTTTTCCCGGAACCGCTCCCCCCAAGAAGAGAAATAATTTCCCCCTCCCGGACAGATAAATTAATTCCATTATGAACCACGACTCCATTAAAAGATTTATGTACATCTTTGAATTCAATAATTATTCTGGACATACAAAAAGTTTCATAACCTCTCATATCCTGAAAACATTTTTCTAAAATACAACAAGGAACAATTTTGTCAGGAAAAAATCGGAAATCAGGATCAGGATGGAGGTAGTCACCACGGTAATTGTGGTAGACCGTCCAACACCGGTCGTCCCGCCGGTCGTTTTTAAACCAAAATAACAACCAATTACCGCGATGAGAAATCCGAAAAATACTGTCTTTCCGATTCCACTTACAAAATCTGTCATTTGAACCGTTGATAAAACAGAATTAATATAAAAAGTACGATGAATCTCAAGTTCGAAGAGGGATATAATCATACCCCCAAAAATTCCTACAATATCCGCCGTAACCGTAAGCAAAGGAAGCGTAATCATTCCTGCCAGAATCTTGGGGGTTACCAGTTTTTTAATAGGGCTTGCTCCCAGGGCGCGCATGGCGTCAATCTGCTCTGTTACCTGCATGGAACCAATCTCTGCTGCAATGCCAGAACCTACCCTTGCACCAACCATAATTGATGTAAGAACAGGCCCTAATTCCCTCACCAGAGATAGTGATACAACACTCCCAACATACATTTCAGCGCCATAGTAACTCAATCCATAAATTGTTTGAAGCGCCATGACCATTCCGGTAAAGAGCGCAATGAGATCTACAAGGAAGAGCGAACCTGAGCCAAAGTTGTCTATTTCTCTGAGAGTAAGTTTTACATGAAAAGGCGGGATAAAAATCCCCCCAAGTCCCTTCATTGCCAATAACGTGGCCTGGCCCAGGGAGAAGATAACCCTTTTACATGCTTCATCAATGGGTATTAAAATATTCTTTAACATGCTATTCTTCCCGGAGTTTGAATGATTTTACCGCATTTTCAAAATCACTGCGGACATCCTCAAACGAATCAGATGGCGACCAGTACAATAAATCATAAACATGATCCTTTGTCCTGATAACATAAGAATCAATCTTTACGTGCTGATTATCCATTTCACCGGTCAATATGGTATGCATTGCCTTTTGATTGCCGATAGTTACCGGCTCCATTGAGAGTATCTTCTTTCCTTTTAATCCAATAAAAAGCTGGTTATTAAGTATTTCCAGGGTATATTTCTTGTTTTCCAGGTCACTGGTAATGAAGGCCATCATGGCATGAGATTGTTTATTCCACAACGCCATATCTTCTTTACCTGCTTTCACTGGCTCCCACCCATTTCCCGTAACGGTTAAAGTATATTTTTTATACAACGGAGAAATCGTGCGTTTTCCGGAAGACCATTGAGCACAGCCACCCAGGACACTAAGCAAAATACCTGATACGCCAAGCCATTGAAGTATGTCTTTCTTTTTAAAACAACTCAATAGTTTTGCTCCTGTTATGAAACAGTCTAAAGAAAAAAGCCTTTGCGGTAAACTGAAAATCTGAAAAAAGTCTATCAATTTACCAGAGGTAAGTCAATAACCTTAAGTACTGATGCATTCGGAGAATAAGTTTTCCATATCAATCCTTGACTTATCCTGGTTGTTTATTTACCATAAGAAAAATTTTCTCGTAGATGTGCGAATATATCTTATATATTTTTTATGAATTAACCTATAAACACTCATGACGCCATGATAACAGTCGATACCGCAGTCAAAATTGTTACCGATGTAATAGAGCCGCTTCCGTCAAAATTAGTTCCCTTTGAAAGTTCGCTGGGATTTTGCCTTGCCCAGGATGTCCAATCGGATATTGATATGCCACCCTTTGACCGTTCGGCAATGGATGGATATGCCGTTATCGCCGAAGATACCACAAATGCCCCGGTTGAATTAACGGTTATTGAAGATATTGCCGCTGGCTACATGCCTCAGAAAAAAGTAGGGCGCGGACAGGCGTCTAAAATCATGACAGGCGCCGCCGTACCCGAAGGGGCTGATGCCGTGGTTAAATTTGAGGAAACAGAGGACATTTCTTCACCGAACCGGGCAAAAATACTTAAATCAACCAAGAAAGGCAGTAACATTTCAAGGTGCGGTGAGGACATGAAAGTCGGCCAGACCGTACTTCGCAAGGGTATGATTATCAGACCGCAGGAAATAGGCATCCTCTCAACGGTAGGAAAATCATCTGTTGAGATATATTCAGCGCCAACCATAGGTGTCATTTCCACCGGTGACGAATTAGTGGAGGTAGGCACAAAACCTTCCTGCGCCCAGATCCGAAATAGCAACGGGTATTCCCTTGCAGCGCAGGCCAGACGGATGAAGGCAGAAGTAGAACTCCTGGGTATTGTCAAAGACAGAAAAGAGGAAATTGCCACCATCATGCGCAGAGGTTTAAACAAGGATATTCTCATCCTTTCCGGCGGCGTCTCGATGGGTGAATATGACCTTGTCGGCGATGTGATGAAGGATTTGAATACCCATATTTATTTTGAGAA
>JAHFOW010000081.1 GCA_023261465.1 Planctomycetota bacterium | reverse complement strand
TGATGATTGTAAAGGCCAATCTCATAAAGCCGACATCAAAGCTTGAACCCCTGATTCACGAGAATAATGAGCTTATTTCTATTTTTGTAACAAGCGTAAAAACCGCGAAACAAAAGGAAGACAAGAAAACCTCATAATTCGAAATTCCTTGTTCGATATTCGTTATTCGTTACACGGTTAAATTAATCCGTAATTTTAACTTAGCGCTTATGCTTCCGTACCCCCCATTGATTGTAGATTTAGGTGCTATACTAATCCCTTTTCAAAATTCCCAATCATCGCATTTTTTATCTTATTTCTGTTTTGAAAATGAGATAATACATTCTGTATCATCTCCGTCGTATAATCCTTATTACAGAAATCTATCCTGAAACTCCTGTGTCCATCCTCGATAAGGTCTGGAACAAAATGAATAAGAGAAAATGGCTTTTCGTTAAAAACCACGGTTTTGCATTCGTCGTTTATAGCCATAAATCTGTCACCACGTTCATTTTCTATTGCCGTTTGACTAAAACCGCACAGACTCTTTCCCGGACACACCTTCTTCATGTTTGCCCAGATGCACGTTTCTGAAGTAAAGAGCGGTGTATTCTGATAAATGATAATGTCCGCATCAGGTATGCACAATGTGCGCAGGTTGTCTCTGCCGTCCTCGGGAGACAGGGTGTATCGAAAAACCCCCAATTCCCTTAACGTTACTGCAGAAAGCGGGTTCATACAGTACAAGGGATAATCGGCATAAAACACAACATCCTTACTAGCAAATAAACCTAATGCACCCAAATTGGAGAGTTGGAATTGGTTGAATCCCTGCGATATTAGTGTACGTATTCTTTCTTTGTAGCGTTTATAATTCAAAAATCCATCATTTCTATCCCGGATGATTGTAGGTATTGAAAAAACAATCTTGTCCTTTAAATCCAATAATATGCTTACGACATCGCGATGCTGTTCAAGTTTCTGTATGTTTTCACTCGTAAGCAGTATATATAATTTATAAAGTTTTTCTAATGGGCTATGTTTTAAATAATCGAGTCTATCAATCTTCATGGATAATCTGATTTCATGGTCGTCACCAATGCCGCCGATATGCCTACCGTTATCTGTCTTATTGACAACATATCCCTTTAACCATTGTTTTATATTCCCGCATTGCTGCTCTTTTGCCTTTTTCCTGACATCCGTAAGATTCTGAAAATAATCCCTACGAATCTCATTTAAGACACTGAGGGGGACAAATAAATCTTCGGAGATTGTTACGCACAAATCTGCAAGTTCAAAGGGTGTTTCGCCAAGACGGGAAAAGCATTCCCTGATACTCTCCTCATTGATTATCTTGTGAATACCCCTTTCCAGTTTTGCCGGATAATCTTTGGCACAGGAAACCTGCAGAGCTATTCCTTTTATGGTAATAGTATCAGCCGCTATGATAATCTCCAGGCGCACGGGTATCTTTGATTGCATGAGTTTTTTGGGTATTTTTGTGGTAAACATCTCGTTTGTCTTCTGGCAGTAGAGCAAGTACAACTTTGCGCCCTGCCTGAAGAATTTGTCGGATTCAAGGGTTGCAATGTCTCCTGGTTGTATACCAAACACCCTTTTTCCTTTAACCGTAATATTCTTCACCGGCAGTAAGGCGGGTTCCTTCACGGGATGCTCAAAGACCTGTAACAAATCCCGAACGCCAATTTCTCTATCAGCCTTTATGACAAGACGACCTTTTTCTGCCCTTACCACCACTCCTGCATAAGAACCGATATGTGCAGGATACCATGGATTAATCATGTCCGACGCCTTTATCTCGCCTGAGGGCAAACACTCTTTTTGGTGATATGTTTTTCCCCCCTCCTTTATATCCCTCGACCTTGTCGTGCGCTCAGATGCCTGATATTGTGCATCTTGTCTGTCCTGATTATCGTTTTCTTCCAGGAGATACGCATGGGTTGTTTCGCGACTGAATACCGTCTTTATACGGTGAATGGCCCCGTCTAAATTAACCAGCTTGCCGTCAATTGCCTGACGGTAAGTGTTCGTAACAACAGCTACATATTCAGGTGATTTCATGCGCCCTTCAATTTTAAACGAATGAACGCCAGCACGTGTTAATTCATTCAAATAGGGAAGTGTCATAAGGTCCTTCATAGAAAACAGGTAACCTTCGTTGTTCTGACTTGTTTTATACTGCATCCTGCACGGTTGCGCACACCGGCCACGGTTTCCGCTTCGGCCACCCAACATACTGCTGAAGAAACACAACCCCGAATATGAATAACAAAGCGCACCATGAATAAATACCTCTATTTCCAGAGAGGTGTTCCGGCAGATATGGCCTATTTCTTCAATCGACAATTCCCTGGCCAGGACAACCCTTTGAAATCCCATCTTTTCCAGTTGTCTGATGCCAGCAAGATTGTGAATGGTCATTTGAGTGCTTGCGTGAAGATTGAAATGGGGAAATTGTGTACGGAGTAAATGCAAAAGCCCCAAATCCTGAAGAATGATGGCGTCAGGTTGTAACTCTTCCAGGGCAATTAAATAATCAGCGACATTTTCCAGCTCATGGGTTTTAATGAGTGTATTTAAGGTAACATAGACCTTAACAGAACTCCGGCGAGCATAGGCAATGGCCTTACTTGCATCATCGAGCGTAAGATTCTGTGCGCCTGCGCGGGCGCTGAAATTTTCCAAACCAAAATAAACAGCATCAGCGCCATGTTCGATAGCAGCAAAAAAACATTCCATGCTGCCGGCAGGGGACAATAATTCTGGTTTGTTTCTTTTAAAAGACGGGTTTACTGTTACCAACTGAACATGCTTTGCATCATCATTCATCTATAGGGAATTCTTGTCAAAGGTATCTCTGTTGAGCGCCTCGTACAGGGCAATTTGCTCTTCGACGCTTAACTGGCGGGGTTTATGCTTACTGCAGAGACACAAAGAACATCGTTCATCGCTGCAAAAATTACAGCTAAAGCAGTCATCACAGGGATGCTTTTTATCCTGACATTTACTCATGGTTTATGTAAAAATAGAAAAAGTTTACACGAATCCGTGTAAAAATTGATAATCTTGTACAACCAAAAAGAGTTTTCAAGATATTAACTAAAAGTGTTTTTATTAGTTTCCGGGTGTTTGCGTGTCTTTGCATGTACATCTATTTTATCAACAATCTCAAGGCATTCAAGGTAATTTGTTTATCTTTACCTGTTTGCATAATGTTTCACCACAAAGTTATTGCGTATTTACAGAATACTGGACTGGATAACAAGAAAAGGGCAATAGGTGCATTAACAGATTACGTTTTGAATGCAGATAAAAGACCTATTCCACTGGCAGTGAACAAATAAGGTACGACGAAGTACGACATCCAGGCAAATAAAATTGAAGTATTTTCTGGCAATGGTATAATACGTTTAGATAAAAGTATAAAATGAGGAATTAAGGGGGGTAAGAAATTTTAATGAAATGCGGGCTTTAGGATTCCCGGATTTTCATGCTCCATAAGGAGCGCCATATTATAAAAAAACACAAGGATTATGATGTGAAAAATCACGAAATTGCCGCATTATTTGAACGGATTGCCAACGTACTGGAACTCAAAGGAGAAAATACCTTCCGCATCAATTCATACCGGAAGGCAGCCCGTGTTATCGGCGACCTCTCCGAGGATGTTGATGCGCTTGCAAAGGCAGGAAAATTAATTGATATACCCGGCATAGGGACGGGTATGGCCGAAAAGATCGTTGAATATCTCAATACAGGAAAGATGTCAAAGTACGAAGAAGTAATGAAGGGCATTTCTGAAGAGACCGTAATGCTTATGCAGATACCGGGACTCGGTCCCAAGACAGTGGCCATGCTCAACAGGGAATTAGGTATCGTCAGTCTGGGCGACCTGGAGAAGGCCATCCAGCAGGGTAGTTTGACGGGGTTGTTTGGAATTGGGGATAAGAAAATTGAGAATATTGTAAAAGGTATCGAACTATTTAAATCGAGCCAGCAACGCATATCTATTGGAATGGCATTTCCCGTTGTAAAAAGGATTGTTGAAGAACTGAGCTGTAACCGCCAGATTGTAAATATTCAGGCAGCAGGTTCGTTACGTCGAATGAAGGAGACCGTCGGCGATATTGACATCCTTGCTACGGGTTCAGATGGCGCTAGTATTGTTAAGTCCTTTGTAGCCATGAAGGGTGTTACTCAGGTGTTGGCAGCGGGGGATACCAAAGGCAGTGTGCGGGTGGATGAGGGAGTACAGGTCGACTTGCGGGTGGTACAGAAAGACGAATACGGCGCGGCATTACAATATTTTACCGGATCAAAAGAACACAATGTCCATCTTCGGGAAATTGCCAAAAAGAAAGGATACAAAATTAGTGAGTATGGCATCTTTAAGGGTGATAAAAAGATCGGTGGACAGCTCGAAGAAGATATTTATAAGATCGTCGGCATGGACTGGATACCCCCGGAATTAAGGGAAAACAGGGGAGAAATCGAAGCAGCCCAGGCGGGTAAATTGCCAAAGCTTGTTGAAATTTCAGACGTCAAAGGAGACCTTCACAACCATTCGAATTGGAGCGATGGGACTCCCACGTTTGAGGAAATGGCCGAACATGCCATGAAGATGGGGTATCGGTACCTTGTGGTTTCCGACCACTCCAAATCACTTCATATAGCGAACGGCTTAAAAGATGATGAGCTCTCAGAAGAAATAGAGGAGATTGATAAACTCAACAAGAAGTTTAAAGGCTTTACCCTGCTTAAGGCAACAGAGATGGATATTAAGGCCGATGGGTCGCTGGATTTTCCCGATAAGATATTGGAGAAACTCGATATTGTTATTGCCTCAATTCATAGCGGATTTAAGCAGGGACGAGAGAAGATTACCGAGCGAATGGTCGCTGCAATCCGTAATCCCTATGTCAACATCATTGCCCATCCAACGGGACGTCTGATCAGCAAACGAGAGGGATACGAGGTTGACATGGATAAGGTCATTGCCGCATGCGCCGAAACGGGTACCGCCCTGGAGATTAATTGCTTTTACGACCGGCTCGATTTGAATGATATAAATTGCAGGAAGGCAAAGGATGCGGGCGTTATGATAGCAATCAGCACAGACGCCCATCATGTTGATCAGATGTGGATGATGGAATTAGGCGTGGGAATTGCGCGGCGGGGCTGGCTTGAGGCTGGAGATGTAATCAACACATTTCCTCTTGATAAATTAAATGCCTTTTGCAAGAAAAAGAGATCTATGCGTGGATAAGAACAAGCAAACCTTGAAATTTCAAACTTATTTATCATACCAATTCTACGTCCTTCTCCTTTTGCTTAACTTTAGTTTTTCTGTTTACATGACCGCGATAGTCTATTTGACAATTTTTGATTAAGCTTCATCACCGTTATTCCGTTAAGGTAACCAAAAAAGGCCCCTGCGATTACATCGCTCAGAAAATGGTAATACCAAACTATTAAACTTATACTCACCATAAGTGACATCAATACCGCAAACCAACGCCAGCGCGGATAATAAAACCATAGAATGGTCGCTACAGAAACCACCTCCAATGCATGGCCAGAGGGAAAAGATTGGCACTTGAAACCGCCCGTAAAAAAATTAAAACCATATACGCCGCCATGGAGCAATGATACATTATTGCCGTGAAATGTTGCTGGCCAATACCGGCCAAAAATAAATTTGAGAGGATGTTTGATAACAAACGCCGTTAACAAACTCACCGCAGAAAGGAATATAAATTTATCAAAGAAAGTCGTTAGTTTCCTGTAAAACCGATAACCATAGTAAGAAAAGGCAAAGGGAACCAAGAGAACAAAATGTTCCAGAACTTGTTGCCTTTTATAAAGAAACATATACCGCCTAAAGTGATGCGCACGAGCGAAAAAAACAACAGGTTTATCTATAAACCGGTAGGAGATTAATACTAAAAGCGCACATACCACGAATGCAAGTATATGTTTTTTAAATGAATTTTTCATTCGATTGGCTGTTGATGTCGAGGAGATTGAGAATTTCCTGTGGTTTTTTAACCAGCGCCTGTGCCCCGTTTTCCAGTAACTCTTTTCCCGTACGAAAACCCCACAGTGCCCCTACGGGAAACATGCCTGCAGCTACAGCCGTCTTCATATCAATAGCAGTATCTCCAAGATATATAAATTGAGACGGTGGAATATTTAAACATCGGGCAATTGCCCCTGCGCTTGCCGGGTCCGGCTTTAGAGGGAATGAATTGTTGTGACCCATAACCAGGTTAAAGTGCCATTTCGGGAGAAATTTAGTTACGCATTGTTTGGTAAATTCATCCGGCTTGTTGGACAAAACGGCCATCTTTATACCATGTGCAGTCAGCCTATCAAGCATTTCAGCCACGCCGTCATAAGGATTCGTTTTTATGTACCAGGTTCGGGCGTATTCTTCCCGAAATGCCTGCATGCAAACACGGATGATATCTTCGCTTCGTTTGTCTTCCGGTAATGCACGGTGCATCAGCACGGCAACCCCATCACCCACCATATGCCGGTAGGCGTCCATCGGGTGACCGGGAAACCCATTTCTTGAGAGGGCGCGGTTTGCCGCATCAGCCAGGTCTTCCAGGGTATTGAGGAGTGTTCCATCAAGATCAAAGAGTATAGCTTCAAAAAGTATAGACTTTTCCATTTTAATATCTTTTATCAATTATCAAGTCTTCGCAAGCCCTTTTCACAATTATAACTTTTATCATAAATCCAGGAAAAGCGAAAGGAGATTACGCCAGCATGATTAAAACAAGAGAGGCAGGGATTTATTCCCATGATGGTTATCTTTTTTTCTTAACATCTTATCTCTATGTGGCTGATTAAAGAATAACGACAATCGGCATCTAATTTGGCTTGATTATATTGTTCTATTTCCATAAAATGCATTAAAGTTATGGCAATAAACATTTTTAAACTTGGTTTAACTAAATTGTACTAACAAAATGCAGGTGTGATATTGAAAAATCCTTTTTCTTTTTGTAACAAAGTAAAAATATTTATCGGGACTGACCTTTGGATTATAGATGTAAAGTCTTTTACTTTAAGAAATATTTTTTTCAAATTACTGAGGTTTTGTTACCTTGTTGGAACTGAATTTATTGGTGGCCGGTGCCTACTAAAGGCCTCAGCCCTGACCTTTATCTCGCTGGTGTCGCTTGTTCCCCTCCTGGCTTTTATACTCTCTGTATCAAAAGGTCTCGGAGCGGAAAAGGCGCTTAATAAAAAAATAGACACATACATTTCAGGCCTTCCTGGCGGCGAAGTAGCTTCTCTCTTCACTCATCTCAAACGAAGGCTTTTTAAACAAATTAATTCCTTAGACTTTTCGAAGCCATCCACCCAAAAGGAACTTCTGGATATAATTGAAAATTTTGATAAAACAGTTTTATCAAAAGAAAAATATTCCTTACCAGATGTTTCAAAAGCACACACACCTGATACCCCGGAACAAGCACACGATCAATATTCAGATTATGCAAAAATAAAAAATGCCCTGGAAGACTATAAAATAGAGCTTTCTGTCATTCTAAAAACGATTGATTTGAACCACAAAAACGCAAAGAAAGATATGAAGGAACGATTTGAGAATGCCAAATTTTCACTTCCTCAAAATATCAGTTTAAGCGCATTACAATTTAAAGAATACATCATGCATTTTGTAGACAGAACAAGCTTTGGATATTTGGGAACGATTGGACTTCTTGTGCTACTTTTTATTGTGATCAGGACGCTCGGAAAAATAGAAATGTCCTTCAACGATGTCTGGAAGGTCAAGAAATCCCGTTCAATCTTCAGAAAGTTTACCGACTATACCAGTATGTTAATTATCGTTCCCATCCTTCTCCTTGCTTCTACGACCTTTACAGCAGCCCTGACCAATGAAAAATTAGTTGCTTTTTTACATAAAGCGTGGATAGAAAAACTTTACCTGAGCATGTTGGGATGGTTTCTGCCGATTGTTGCATTATGGATGGCATTTATTTCCGTGTATATGTTTCTTCCCAACACAAAGGTTAAGATCATTCCTGGCGTGATTGGCGGGATTGCAGGCGGAACGGTTTTTTACATCCTCCAGGCCTTCTTTTTGAGAAGTCAGATTGGTCTTTCCCGATATAATGTTATTTACGGGGCTTTTGCGGCAATCCCTTTTTTTCTTGTCTGGTTGCAGACAAGCTGGGCTGTCGTGCTTCTCGGCGCAGTGGTTTCGTACGTGATTCAAAATATCAATACCCTTAGGCCGGGAGAGCGGTCTCTTAACATAAGTTATGCATCTCGCGAGCTTTTGGGACTTATTGTTATGGAACGTATTTGCGCTCATTTTTTCGATGGAAAAGGAGAAAAATGGTCAAATGATCGATTATCAAAGGCGCTCAATATCCCGTACGGATTAGTTCAGGATATTATTTCAGAACTCTTAAAGGCGTCGCTGATTTTGGAAATTCCGGCAGAAAAAAGTATTTATTATGTACCCGGCAAAGATATGGGGTTGATTTACATGACGGAAGTCTTAAATGTCACGAGGAACGCTGGCGAGAAATTTGATCCCGTCCCCATGACGCTTCACGACCAGAGAATAGCAAGATTTGTTGACGATATTCAGAATAATATCCGGGAAAGTATGCAAATTACCTTAAAAGATATTATTCAGGATGAAAAACCGACCAAAAAAAATTAGTATATGATTTCAGAAAAAAATATACAGTGCAAATGTCATTGCAAGGAACGGAGTGACAGACTGAGAACAAACAGAAATAGTATGCGAAATTACCCCTTTTCACGTATTTCCCCGCATCCTCCACATCCCCGGCGGTGAACTATTACAAAATTTATTTCTTCGCGCTCCACAAGCTATATTGACCATCTTTAAAACAGAATAACCCGATAACACGGGGGGTTTCTGGATTTTTAAAAGATACGACAAATTTAAAACGTGGATAAGCAAGGGTTGCAGAAATGGGCTCTGCCTCTACGTGGGTTAAATGCGCCTTGTGCTCAAAGCCAAGGATGTTCCACTGAATTCCCTTATTATCAGGAAACTCTGTTTCTGCAAGCCGGGCAATATTGCCTTTTATAAATAATTCTCTTTTCGTCTGTTCACTAATCTCGCCAATCACGGCTGTTTCCGGTTTTAGTGGTATAACGGCAGGCTTCTCCCCGACTGTTTGTATCTTTTCTTCAGCGCCTTTTTGTATATCTTCAATCCTGGACAGTTCACGGATCTTGCGGATTACGGTTGTTTCCTGCCCTGGCGGTGATGCGTCAGGCTTGGCATCAGCCATCAGTGTCCTTTCTTTATAATCTTTTTTTACTTCTTCAACCTTAGTCTCGCCGACACCGGCCGCTTCCTGTTTTGGCAGAGTGATACCAGGTTTAACCCCAGTCGTTTGCATCATTTCTTCGGTATCTTTTCGTATACCTTCCACCTCAGTCTGTGCACGGCCTTCATTAGCAACGACTGTTTCCTCTTTCGGTAGAGTGATATCAGACTTCACCTCATTTGTCTGTATCATTTCCTGAAGGGCTTTCGGCATACCTTCAGCAGTAGACTGCCCCATTTTCTCCACACCAGTTTTTCCTGCTGATGGGCTGGCAGCTTCCAGGGTTTTTATCGAAGTATCGATTTTCGCAAGGCATTCATCCAAATTTCTGAGGTGCCCGGTTAATTTTTCTATCTTTCGTTCCACAGCATCTTTGTACGCCTTCACTTCCTGTATATCGTTATGGAGTCTGTTTCCATCATTTACAATAAGGTTTATCGTACCTGATAAATCGTCGACCCTCTTTTCCAGTCTGCTACAATCAGTAGTATTGTCAACCCTTTTATCCGGCAGAGAAGAACAACCAAAAAGGAAAAGCATTGGAACCCAAATGTATCTTATCAGGTATTTATTTATAGTGTTTGCCATTTAAATATCCTCCGAGTACTCTGGATAAACTACTCAAGCATAATAGCACTTTACTTAGGTATGTCAATAATTTATTTTATGTAAAAGATATTAAATAGCCAAAAAGCAATGAGCAGGGACAGATTGTTTGGTTGTTACCGTTGTGGGATTCCCATTCGGGACTAACTTAAGGGCCACTAAAGTTGAGGAAACGAAACATGTTATACAGTTTGGGGGCGAACGCGGTGGATGTGGTTATTCCACTCGTTGCATTGATTACGAGGCAGTCTATCAGGATATCCATGCGGTTGTTGTAGCCGCAGGATCAATCCCGGTAAAGACAATGGACTGCTGGATGAAACAGAAAAGATTGCTGCATGCTTATTGGCCGTTCTGACTGTGGCTGCATTTGTCAGGACCTCGACTGGTTTTACTGCTCGTGAGGCAACGTTAGAAGATGTGAAATTAACAAAGGTCTTTGTAGGTGACAAACTCAGCTTAAAAGTCGCAGGTGGAATTCGTGATTTTCAGACTGACCGTGCTCTGGTGGCGGCCGGGGCAACCAGGTTGGGTTGTTCATCATCAGTAGCAATCGTAACAGAATCCTCCTGGAATAAGTACCAATTTGAATTGATTATAAAGTTCCGTTTACGTAAAATACATCAAGTTTAGAAAATCATAATTAATAAAAAGGAAAAGATGAGATAATGTCAGATATTGATTAGAGGAAGTATATACACTCAAACCCGGAAATATTACTCGGTAAGCCAGTCATCAGGGGAACGCGGTTGACGGTTGAGTATATCCTGAATCTGCTGGCACATGGCGCGACTGTGACAGAAATCACCAGCGAATACAAGGGCATGACACAGGAAGACATTCAAGCCTGCATCCTATTTGCGACGAAATCATTATCTTTATCTTTGGCAAAATAGCAATTAACTGCTTAACAAGGCAAATGCAACCGACCACTAATAGTGGCGGCTGATTTGCTGTGTTCTGCGGTTGACCAAACCTCCTGTTGTAGGCCATTATGCCGATGGGTTCACTTCATTTAACCCATCCTTACACGGCTAACTCGATCTAACAATTTCATAACAAACTTCATAGCGGATTCAGGTTTGTAAGGTGAAATAGATAAAAGTTATAAGCCCTTGATATTGGGTGGTTCCCGTTTAACCTTGAAAATTAAGGGATTGTTAACATTATATCTGTTCTATTAGTTACAATTAATTCTGTTTAATTCGATTCATTTTAGCACAAATTTAGCACAACTCTCACTAACGTTTGAATTCGCCGACCTGCGCGGCTTTTCGCGCAGGTCCGGTGGAATGATGGGTTAGGGGCTTAGAAAACCGGCTGTTCATTTAGCTTTGAGTGGACAACTGGAAATGTATAGCCATAGCGCTGTACAACCGCACAGACAAGGACAGAAAACCAGTCCGGGGCGCTGGGCGCGACATAGATGTTTTCGATGAGGCGCTCAAGATCGACCTTGAGTTTTAGTCCGTGAGTGATTGTCTCTTGATTGAAGTCAAAGCCCGATTCGCCTGTTGGCCATTTCGTCACTAGAGCACGGACTTCGCGCTCGTGCTCGAAACTCTTTCGTTTATGCACGAAGGCGGAAAGAAGGTTTCCGGCGTCGATCCACTCGCTTTCGTAGTCAATGTACTTCACGATGCCAAGGAAGAATCTTTCATCATCCGTTATGGCATCCCTAAGTTTCTGGTATGTCGATTGGATCGCTATTCCTTCATCGCTTTTCAGGTACAGCTTCCACATTGCAGCGGATTCGTGGTCATTCATGTGTCAGCAATTAATGGCATTCAATTTCGGCCAATTGCGGTTGATTTCGCCCATCGGTGCCATGTGGCGTCTGAAGTTCTCTTGGGCTTCAGGTGGGATTTCTGGCGGAACATACTGACGGGCGAATACGTTCATCTTAGGCCAGGAGCCTTCAAAGGGATCATCGAATTTGTCGGCGCGTGTGAAGTAGAGACGTCTCGAATCAACTAGAGAAACGAACTTTGTGAAATCCATGTATCGCCACACACGGATGTCTTCATTCTCTGGTTGAATAAATACAGGATGAGCCTCGTACATGGAGCAGCCCCTAACAAGTTATTAGTAAGTTGTGAGTTCTTGTGTATTTTTATAAGTGACTGAATTTGTGTCTGATATGACTGCAACCATTTATTCGCTTGTATGTTATCAAAAAATAAGTTGTCCTGTCAATTCCGATGGGGTTGACTACGGTTT
>JAHFOW010000080.1:7449-12199 GCA_023261465.1 Planctomycetota bacterium | reverse complement strand
GCAAAGAACGCTAAGTTTTAAAGACCATTTACAATTCTTTTGATTTCTCTTGAAAATTTATCTTCCTCTTTTGCCATTTCGGTCTTACCTTGCGTTCTTTGCGCCTTTGCGGTGAAATCTTGTGTTTCGTATTAAATGAATTTGTTGTTTGATATTCTAGTGTTAACACATAAAATTGTGTGCAATGGGCATTCGCCGGCCTGAACCGAATGCCTTGGATGTTACTTTAATACCGGGAGCTGCCTGTCGTCTCTTGTACTCGTTTCTATTCACCTTTCTGATAATTTCACGTACAGTTTTTCCATCATATCCCCTGTTAATGATCTCGTCAACACTCATGGCACCCTCCACATACGACTTCAATATCCCATCAAGAATATCATACGGAGGCAGGGTATCCTGATCAAACTGGTTTGGTTTTAATTCAGCAGAGGGAGGTTTGTCAATAGAATTCCGGGGGATGATTTCTTTCCCCCTGTTCATATATCGGGCAAGTTCGTATACCATGGTCTTGGGAACATCAGAGATCAAGGCAAGGCCGCCGCTCATGTCCCCATACAGGGTGCAATAACCAACGGCCAATTCGGACTTATTTCCCGTCGTCAGGACAAGGTACCCGTACTTATTTGAGAAGGCCATGAGGATGTTTCCCCTGACACGGGCCTGCATATTTTCCTCAGTAATATCAAAGGGAAGCCCGCGAAACTCAGGTTTCATGGTGTTCTGGTAAGTTTCGAAAATATCTTTAATAGGAATAATTTTGTGCGCTATGCCGAGATTCCGTGAAAGTTGAACGGCATCATCAATACTCCCCTGCGAAGAAAATTGGGATGGCATAAGAACACCAATAACATTTTCCCTGCCCAATGATTCTACAGCCACTGCAGCGGTAACGGCAGAATCAATGCCTCCGCTCAGACCAATAATTACTTTTTTGAAACCACACTTGAGAACATAGTCCCGAAGTCCCAGGATAAGCGCCTTAAGGACAGTTTCAATCGGAGTACAGGTTGCAGGTGATACGAGAACCCCGGAATTCTCGATATCAACAACCAATAGTTCTTCTTCAAAGGCGGCGGCCTGAGCAATATGTTCGCCCCGTGCATTGATAACCGTGCTATTTCCGTCAAAGACAAGGTCATCATTCCCGCCTACCTGATTTACATACACAAGAGGGACTTTATATTTCGTTGCGTCATGGATAAGCATAGGAAGCCGTACCTTATCATGTTTTCCGACGGTAAAAGGCGATGACGAAATATTTATAATAATATCCGCCCCATTTGAGATCAGATTTTCAATGGGGTCCGTTTCATATAAGGGGCGTTTCCAGAATTCGTCATCGTTCCATATATCTTCACAGATTGAAATCCCCAAAGTATATCCCTTAAATTTAACCGGAGAAACGGTATGCGCAGGTTCAAAGTAACGGCATTCATCAAAGACATCGTATGTAGGAAGAAGTGATTTGTGATGGACCGAAATAATTTTCTGGTCATGAATAAAGGCTGCTGCGTTGTGGACAAGCTTGCCGTAAGACCGCTTGTTTTTATCGACAAAACCAACAATGGCGGAAATATTTGTTGCTTTTTGAGCTATGGTATCCAGAACCCTGAGATTTTCTTCGACAAATGCAGGTATATCCAAAAAATCCTTGGGTGGATAGCCGGTAATTGCCAATTCCGGAAAAACAATGAGGTCTGCACCATTGCTTCGGGCACGGTCAATATATGAACAGATTTTTTCAGTATTTTTTTGAAAGTCGCCTATCGTTTGATTAATCTGAGCCAGTGCAATTTTCACTGAAAAATACCTGAAAACATCTCTATCTCTATTTGCCTCACCATTCTTTCCTTTCATTAGATGAAAGAAAATTCTAATACGTTATGTAGCGTTTGGCAACCAAATTTTGTGATAGAATGCATACAAAAAAAACAACTTGACAGAAATATATATATGACTCTATAATTAGTCACAAATAATGACTAATAAGGAGGATATATGAAAAACACATTCGTGAGTGTTGCACAGGGAAAAAAGGATTTCAGCCGGTTATTAGAGGATACACAAAAAACAGGCGAAGAAATAATTGTAACAAAAAGGGGAAAGCCTGTAGCCGTTATCATATCATACGGAGCATATCAACACACAAAACGGACTGAGGGTTACAAAAAAATTCTTGAAGCGAGAGAGACTTTCATAAAAACAGGTCTTACCGCAGACAAAATATTTGAGGAGTCCAGAAAACAATTGGAAGACAACTATGGAACACCTGGTGTTGGACGCAAGCGTAGTTCTTAAATGGTATTTTAACGATGAAGCACACGGACAGAAGGCGCTGGATATATTGTCAAAATACATATCCAATGATATCAATATTGTCGCGCCTTCATTATTAGAATATGAAGTAGTCAATGGGTTAATCATTGCGCAAAAGAGGGGAAGAATAGAGGATAACAAAATTAATATTGCTATTGATGGTTTCTATGATTTGGGAATAAAGTTAAAGAACCTTGCATGGTGTTATCAGAAAGTTTTCTCTTATTGCAAGACTTACCACTGCTCTGCCTATGACGCCAGTTATTTAGTTATTGCAGAGGATGAAGGTATTACTATGGTTACATCGGATGAAAGATTGTATAACCAGGTAAAAAAAGACCTGAAGTGGGTACAATGGCTTGGAGATGTAAAAATATAAGGTCTAAGTACTTTTCTTTGCTACAAATAGTCAGATATTCGGGGAATCGCAAGGAGCGCAGACTCTTGTCATTTTCGTATACAAAGGCAAGGTTTACGACTTACAGAAACCTACAACAAATATTCTACAGCGACTATTGCTGCTTTTATGACATTTTCTTCTCCGGCGCGCAAATACTTTTTTGTAATCTTTGCCGTGCCGACCCTGTTAATTACCCCGGTAACACAGCCGCCCCTGAGTCCCATAGCCGCCGTGAGCGTTAAGACCGTTGATGATTCCATTTCGTAGTTCAATACATGAAGTCGCTGCCATTCTTCTGTACTTCCTTTAAATCGTCTCAGCACAAATCCTGTAAATGAATCGTGCCGCTCTTCACCAGGATAAAAGGTATCAGAAGATGCCGTTACACCCACGTGGTATTTTACCTTTGCTTTTTTGGCCCCTTCTATTAAGGCATTCAGTACCTGATAGTGGGCAACGGCAGGATATTCAATGGGCGCATAATGTGTTGACGCCCCATCCAGCCGCACAGAACCAGAGGTAATAATCACATCGCCGATATCAATATAATCCTGAATCGCACCCGTTGTTCCCACCCTGAGAAAGGTATGAACCCCGAGTTGCGCTAATTCATCAATGGCTATTGATGTCGAAGGGCCACCGATTCCCGTTGATGTGACAAGGATTTTTTTGCCTTTTACTTCAGCTAAATACGTGCAAAATTCCCTTTTCCACGCCAACTTTTCATTTTTTGTTCCATAAAGCCCAGAAACCGCATCAGCAATTATCTGAGACCTGAAAGGATCGCCCGGCAGGAGGGCCAGTCTTGCCCCCTGAATTTTCTTATCATTAAGATCTAAATGGTATACCTGAGTCATGTTCTACCTCAGAAAATTTCTTCTATCTCAGATTTTGGGGCACGCATCATGAGGTTACTTACTGCTTCCAGTGGGTTTTTGTTATGAAACAGGACATTGTAGATTTCTCTCGAAATAGGCATTTCTACTTTGAATTTATCAGAAAGCGCCATAACAGATTTTGTTGTCCAGACACCTTCTGCAATTTGCTCCATATGTTTTAAGATGTCCTCTAATTTTTTCCCCTCGCCAATCTGTTTTCCAACCCGGCGATTTCTCCCATACGGACTAATACAGGTGGTTATTAAATCTCCTAAACCCGTAAGCCCTGAAAAGGTACTCCTCTGCGCCCCCATAGCAACCCCAAGACGGCTAATCTCGGCCAATCCACGCGTAATAAGGGCAGCCTTCGAGTTATCGCCAAATTTCAGGCCATCACAAATACCGGCAGCTATTGCAATAACATTTTTCATCGCAGCGCCAAGTTCAACACCGGTCACATCAGGATTTGTATAAACTCTAAATCTCCCGGTTGTAAAAACCTCCTGAACAGTGCGTGCCAGATGGGTGTCCTTTGACGACGCTACAATAGTGGTCGGCAACCCCTGCGCAACCTCTTCGGCATGGGTTGGGCCAAGAAGCAAAGAAACAGGCTGCTTCCCCAGAACATCCACAATAATCTCACTCGGCTTCATCAGGGTATCGTTTTCGATCCCTTTGGTAACACTCACGACAGGTGTTCCCTGGACAAATATATCTTTAAATTTTGTAAGAACGGAACGTAAATAGGGAGTTGGTGTTGCAGAAACAATGAGGTGTGCATCCATCGATGTGTTGGAGATATCGGAAGTAATGCATATCCCTGATGGGATTGAAAAACCTTTTAAAAATTTGGTGTTTTCACGTTTTTCATTTAAATAATCCGAATATAACGGATCGGCGCCCCACAGCGTCACCTTGTAATCCTTCGTATGCAACAGGATAGCAAGGGCAGTTCCCCAGCCGCCATTACCGAGAACCGTTATTTTTTTTATGGATGCTTTCACAATTACTTTGTGTTAAGAAGTATAAAAAACAGGGCTGGATTGCTCCAGCCCTTTTAAAAACGCTATCGTTCATTGGTAAAACCAGATGTCCACAGAAACATGGTTATTGTATTACTCTGTAAAAATTTCTTTTTTTTGTAAGTTTTTTA
>JAHFOW010000080.1:0-7349 GCA_023261465.1 Planctomycetota bacterium | reverse complement strand
GGAGTTCCGATGCGAATACCGCTTGGTTCGTTTGCTCCCCTCTCGTCGTAGGGGATCGTATTTCTGTTCAGAATAATATCTGCTTCTTCGAGTAATAATTGCGCCTCTTTCCCCGGAATACCTTTAGGACGTAAGTCAATTAAAAAGAGATGATTATCTGTTCCACCAGAAACCAGGGTATACCCCCTTTTCACAAATTCCTTCGCCATAGCCTGAGCATTTTTTACCGTCTGCTTCTGACACTGCTTGAATTCTTCCGTCAGTGCCTCTTTAAATGCAACTGCTTTTGCTGCGATTATGTGCATAAACGGACCACCCTGAATCCCGGGGAAAACCACCGAATCAAGCTGTTTAGCATACTTTGCCTTACATAAAACCAGTCCACCGCGCGGTCCACGGAGCGTTTTGTGAGTTGTCGTCGTAACAAAGTCTGCATAGGGCACAGGGTTGGGATGTGCGCCACCGGCTATAAGCCCGGCAATGTGGGCAATATCTGCCATGAAATATGCGCCAACCTCGTCTGCAATCTTCCTGAATTGCGGAAAATCAAGTATGCGCGGGTATGCGCTTGCGCCGGCAATGATGAGTTTGGGTTTCGTTTTGAGGGCAATACTCCGCACTTCATCATAATCAATATAACCATTATCCTTCCGCACCCCGTAATGGACAATATCGTACATCATACCAGAAAAATTCTTTTTAAAGCCATGGGTAAGGTGCCCACCGTGGGATAAGTCCATACCTAAGATGCGGTCTCCTGGCTGTAAAATAGTAAAACAAACGGCCATATTTGCCTGGGACCCTGCATGCGGCTGTACATTTGCATGTTCTGCCCCAAAGATTTGTTTTGCCCTTTCAACGGCTAAATTTTCTACCGTGTCAACATTTCCACACCCTGCATACCAGCGCCTTCCTGAATATCCTTCAGCGTATTTATTGGTCATTAACGACCCTTGTGCTTCCTGCACGGCAGGGCTGCATATATTTTCCGATGCAATTAAATCAATGGTGTTTTTCTGTCTTTCTACTTCTGCCTGTATTGCGCGCCAAACTTCTGAATCTTCATTTCTTAGTGTATTCATAATTTTCCTTTACAGTCTATTTAACGAGTTTTTACCATTCTCCATTTCAAATAAGCTTCCATAAAATCATCAATCTCTCCGTCCAGCACGGCCTGTGTATTTCCCGTCTCCTTACCGGTACGAAGATCTTTAACAAGAGAATAAGGTTGCAACACATACGAACGAATTTGATGACCCCAGGCAATTTCTCCCTTCTCATCGTATGCGGCTGAAAGCTCTTTTTCTCTTTCTTTTTCCTTCATTTGGAACATCTTTGCCTTTAACATGCTTAAGGCCACACGCCGATTCTGGTGCTGCGAACGTTCGGTTTGACACTGTACGACAATTCCTGTCGGCAGATGCGTTATACGGACAGCAGAAGACGTTTTATTTACATGCTGACCACCTGCGCCCGATGAACGGTACGTATCCACGCGAAGTTCATCCTCATTGATTTCAATCTCTTCGTCTTCTTCAATCTCCGGCAATACATCAACTGCGGCAAATGATGTGTGTCGTCGTGCGTTCGCATCAAAAGGAGAAATCCTGACCAGGCGGTGTACGCCAATCTCGGACTTCAAATACCCATAGGCATAATCACCCTTGACAAGCACGGTAACCCTTTTGGTACCCGCCTCTTCACCGGGTAATTCATCAATAAGAGAAACAACATACCCGCCTTTCTCAGCCCAACGGCTATACATTCGGAAGAGCATGGATACCCAGTCACAGGACTCAGTCCCGCCAGCTCCGGCATAAATACTCAGATAAGCATTGCTATGATCGTGTGGCTCGCTGAACATGGTGCATAACTCAACCTTTTCCAGTTTGCGGGCAAATGCATTAATGTCGTTAAGAACCTCCGCCTCTGTTTGTTCATCTTGTTCTTCTTCAGCAAGCGCAGATAAACACTCTATGTCATCCAGTTCTTTTTGTAACTCATGAAAAGGTAAGATAACACCTTTGAGGGTTTTTAATTTCCTGACAACGTGCTGGGCATTCTCTTTATTTTCCCAAAAGTGTGGCGATGAAAGCTCTTCCTCTAATATGGATAATTCTTTTTCCTTATTTTCCAGGTCAAAGAGACTCCCTGAGGCATAATAAACGTCCTCGAAGGAGTGTTAATTCTTTTCCTATATTACCGACCATAATAACGCATGTTCATTTTAAATTTTTTTTAATAAATAATTTAAGTTAACAATTATAAATTACCAATTATATATATGTCAATACGGAATTTGAATTGACAGGGTTAAAAAATGTACTTATTATAAGGCTACGCTAGTAGAGGATTTTTTACTAAAGAAGATATGAGAGTAAAAGTGTGCGTGTAATTGCCGGGAATGCCAGAGGTATACATCTTAGTTCGGTGGGAGGAATTAAAACAAGACCCATACCAGACAGGGTAAAAGGGTCTTTGTTCAATATGCTTTCGGGCGTTATTCAGGATAGTTGTTTTCTCGATTTATATGCAGGAACAGGGGCAATTGGGATAGAGGCATTAAGTCGCGGCGCCCGGGCCTGCATTTTTGTTGAAAATGACAGACAAGCCATCGAGACTGTCAGAAAAAACCTTGCTGTCACCAAACTTCAGCAGAATGCACACGTTTTACCCTGTGATGTGTTTGAAATTGTTCCTTATCTGGAAAAAAATCCTCTTGAAATCGACATCGTATTTGCGGGTCCTCCTTACCCCCTTGTCGAAAAAGATCTTTACCGGAACAATCTCCTGATTATGTTCTCCACGTTATGCAGCAAGCATCTCATAAAACCGGAAGGAATCATGATATTACAACAAAGAACAACAACGGTGACCGCAATCCCCCCGGAGGCATGTTCAATAGAATTATTCGATACCCGGACGTATGGTGATACACAACTTTTATTTTTTAAAGTCAGGACATAACTTATGAAATACTGGGAAGAAAAAGGGAAAATCAAAGTCGCAGCGCCCGCAAAGATTAATCTTTATCTTGAGATACTGGGCAAGCGGCCCGATGGTTATCACGAAATTGAAACGGTCATGCAGTCAGTCAGCCTGTATGATTATATTTCTATTGAAAATCACAACAAAGACGCCATAGAATTCACCTGCTCAAATCCAAAACTTACCACTGGCGAGGACAATCTTGTTGTTAAAGCCGCTCGTTTATTTCAAAAGGAGTCGAACATTTTCCGTGGCATAAAAATACATCTGGATAAAAACATTCCTATTGGCGCCGGCCTTGGAGGAGGCAGCAGCGACGCCGTTTCTACGTTGCTTGGTTTGAACAAATTATGGCAAGTAGGATATGACGAAAATCGGTTGATATCCCTTGCCGGAAAGTTAGGATCGGATACCCCTTTTTTTGTTCGGGGGAACACTGCAGTATGTAAAGGCAGGGGAGAAATAATTACGCCGTATTTTTCAAATGTAACATACAATTTTATAATAGTTTATCCACGGTTCGAGGTCAGTACTGCAACCGTGTATAAAAATTTCATAATTAGCTTGACAAAAAATTTAAAAGATGTTAGGTTGTTTTTGCAATCATTTGATTCGGGATACCCTGTGAAAATGGGGCAGTGCCTGTTTAATCGCCTGGAAGACGTGGTTTTTGAGCTCTATCCGGATATCAAAAAGTTAAAAAGTATATTAGAAGGATTTGGGTTTTGTGGAGTTTTATTATCAGGCAGTGGTTCAGCATTATATGGTTTATGCAGGGGGAGGGATAACGCAAAAGAAATTGAGCAAAAAATAAAACAGACTAATGTAGGCGATGTGTTTATGGTAACCAGTGATTTCTAAAGACACAGCTAAGAGAACATGAAGGGAGAACACAGTGAACATTACTGAAGTCAGGATTAAATTAACAGAAGCCAGGAAAAATAGGTTACAGGCATTTTGCAGTATTACTATTGATAATGATTTCGTTGTAAGGGATCTAAAGGTTATCGAAGGACACAAAGGGCCGTTTGTTGCCATGCCCAGCCGGAAACTTACGGACAGATGTCCAAAATGTGGCGGAAAAAACCATTTAATGGCTCATTTTTGTAACGATTGCGGCACCAAACTGAACGAAAAACGCGCGTCCAGGGGCGTGGGCAGATTAAAATTACACGCAGACACAGCCCATCCAATCAATTCCGATTGCAGAGAAGAAATACAGGACAAGGTCATTGTAGCATACAAAGAGGAACTCGAAAAATCAAAAATACCCGGTTATAAGCCGCAGAAATACGATGATTTGGATGAGCTCGAAGATGTGGATCTTATCGATATGGACGATGACATGTCTGAAGATAAGAGATAAATACCGGGCCTGTAACTCTTTTTATCCCGTCATGTTCAATCCAATTTTTGGATTATAATTAAGATACGTTCTTATATATATCCAAGTTTGGTCTTTCCTGATGAAAACTACCTTTTCGTAAAGACAATAGGGTGTAAAGGGTGTTGCTTTTTCTATGATTTTATTGTAACTTTCATTGGAGCGATTACTCTATTTTTCATTACTCTATTTTCCATAAAATAAATTATTTATGATTAAAACAGGGTCTCAAATTTTATTAGACGCGTTAATACGCGAGGGAGTTGAGTATATCTTCGGCATACCGGGCGGCGTTGTCCTGCCCCTTTTTGACAAATTATACGATTCCCCTATAAAATTCATTTTAACCCGTCATGAACAGGCAGCAGGTCATGCAGCGGATGGATACGCAAGGGCTACTGGAAAGGTCGGCGTTTGTCTTGCAACATCAGGTCCCGGTGCTACAAATCTGGTGACGGCAATTGCAACTGCCCACATGGATTCAATCCCAATTGTTGCTATAACGGGACAAGTCAAGACTTTTCTCATTGGCAATGACGCATTTCAGGAAGCCGATATCGTAGGAATTACACGCCCTATAACAAAACATAGCTACCTGGTAAAAGACATTAAAGACATTGCAAGGATTGTAAAAGAGGCATTTTATATAGCAAATACAGGACGGCGAGGGCCTGTTTTAATTGATTTGCCCGTGGATATCACCATTGAAAAATGTGAAGAAGTAATACCAACAACCGTTGATCTTCCCGGATATAAACCAAAATATGAAGGCAATATTCGCCAAATTAAGATTGCCGCCGATGTCATCAATAGTGCTAAACAACCCGTTGTTTATACCGGCGGTGGTATTATTACCTCTGAGAGTTCCGGTGAACTGCTCGAACTGGCAGAAAAGGGAAATCTTCCGGTGACCACAACCCTCATGGGACTTGGTGGTTTTCCAGAAGACCATCATTTATCACTGGGAATGCTGGGCATGCATGGTACCGTTTACGCCAATTTTGCAGTTACCGAATGTGATGTCTTAATAGCCATTGGCTCACGTTTTGATGATCGTGTGACCGGTAAGATTGATGAGTTTGCTCCGCATGCGAAGATTGTTCACATTGATATTGACCCAGCGTCCATCAGTAAGAATATCCAGGTGGACATACCGGTGGTTGGTGATGCGAAAAATATTTTACAGGAACTCAACAAACAGATACATTTTGCCGAAAGAAAAGAATGGTTCGATAAAATTAAACAGTGGAAAAAAAAGAATCCATTAACATACAATAAAAGTGAAGATGTTATTAAACCCCAGTATGTCATTGAGCAAATATGTGAAGCCGCGAAAGGTAATGCTATTATCACTACCGAGGTAGGACAAAATCAGATGTGGGCTGCTCAATATTTTACCTATACAAAACCACGCACCTTTATATCTTCCGGTGGAATGGGCACGATGGGCTACGGTTTCCCTGCGGCCATTGGGGCACAACTGGGACGCCCTGACAACATTGTGGTTGACATTGCCGGAGATGGCAGTATCCAGATGAATATCCAGGAACTCAGCACCGTTGCCCGCTTAAATATCCCTGTGAAAATAGCCATATTGAATAATGGTTGCCTTGGAATGGTACGTCAGTGGCAGGAATTATTTTACAATAAGAGATATTCAGGGATCAATTTGAATGGTAATCCTGATTTTGTCAAACTTGCAGAGGCATACGGTGCAGCGGGATTTTTAGTCGAAAAGAAAGACGACGTCCGTCCGACAATTGAGAAGGCATTTTCTATCAAAGGACCGGTAATTATGGATTTCAGGGTGGACCCAAACGAGAATGTCTTCCCCATGGTCCCTGCCGGACAGGCGATTCACCGGATGATTGGAACCATGGCCTAACGGAACGAATTCGCTCCATTTTATGTTTTAGTGATTGGGCGAAAATTCATACCATAATAAAGGATTTTTCTATGGCATCTATAATTGAAACAAAAAGAGTAACCTATGATGATTATGTTAAGATCGATGATAATAATCGCTATGAAATTTTTCATGGGGAATTGCGTATGGTTCCAGCTCCATCAACCGATCACCAAAGTATATCTATCAATTTAGGTTCTTTACTATGGAAATATGTAAAAGAGAAAAAACTGGGAAAGATTTTCGAGGCGCCGACAGATGTTGTCTTCAATGATGACGAGGTATTTCAACCAGATATTATTTTTATCAAAAAGGAAAATCTGGGCATCATCCGTAAAAACGCAATTCACGGCATACCCGATCTTATCGTTGAAATACTATCTCCGTCATCTACCTTCTACGATACCGCAGAGAAAAAGGAAGTTTACCGGAAATACGGTGTAAGGGAATACTGGCTGGTTTTCCCTGAAGAGAAAGCCATCGAAGTTTTGAGTTTGGAAAATGGTTCTTATTTTGAATATTGCAAAGTTAAACAGAAAGGATTGGTAAAATCCAAAACATTGGATGGATTAGAAATAAACGTTACCAATATTTTTGATTTATAACTCTTTGAGTAATTTTAATAATGAGAGGTACCATGGACAAACTCGTTTGTCCGTGGTTTATGTATATTTTTTAGGTGGATAATCACATGAGTTTACTTTTAGGCGCAGCAATTACGTTAGGCATATTAGGTATGGTCTTTGGTATTGGCCTGGCCATAGCCTCCGACAAATTCGCAGTTAAAGTCGACCCTCGCATAGATAGCATCAACGAAGTACTACCGGGCGCAAATTGTGGCGCATGCGGTCAGCCTGGCTGTAGTGGTTTTGCACAGGCAGTTGTCGAAGGCAAGGCGCCAGTAAGCGGATGTACGGTAGGTCAGGATGCCGTGGCCAAACTGGTAGCAAATATCATGGGCGTCAAAGTTGAAAACAAGGAACGTTCTGTCGCCGTGGTCATGTGCCATGCGCGGGGCGTAAAAAACAAATTCACTTACAATGGGGTGAAAGATTGTCGTGCAGCGCATCT
>JAHFOW010000079.1 GCA_023261465.1 Planctomycetota bacterium | reverse complement strand
GCCCACTGCTCCGACCTCTTTTTATTTTCAGGAGAATAGACATCAAGAGTGTAGTTTAATGGCGGTAAGTTAATGCCATAAGGATAGTTTTTAAGGGATGACTTGTAATCAACACCCTTTGGCGGCACAGTTCCCATTCTCCATACACCCTTTGTCACAGGATTATGGGCAAATTTACCGTTTCCCTGATCAAAGTGACAAAACTGACATGTAGGCGTTCTATAATCCTTACCTGGTACAACCTCTGCGAGCGGTTTCTCCCAGTCCCAGTGTTCACCTTCCATGTGGTAAATATAACCCATCTTCGATTCACCATAGGTTTCTGCGTCTGGATGATCAAAGCCCATATGGCAACTCATACATGCTTCCGGCCTTCGCCCTTCGGCTGCCGCAAATTTATGCCTTGTATGGCATATATTACATCTATCGGTAGCATGACAAAGATCGCAACCAAACTGTGCGGTAGGTGTTCCTCTTCTAGCCATCTCTGGATACCACGGTGGGACAACATTCGCAGCCAAACCATCAATGTGGTCTGGACGACCACGCTCAGACTCACTCATAAATTCGGTCGTCTGCTGCGGGTGACACTCACCACAGACCTGGGGCGTAGGCATACGTAATTCTTTATGGTCTTTACCATGGCAGTCACTACACGTTACCTCTTTCAACTCCCTGCCAATAAGTTTTTCAATTTGCTGTGTTTTTTCAGCGAAACGAGGATTTTTCCTTGGTTTTGCATGGGTCGACTCCTCCCAATCCCTTACAAATCCAGGCGTAACCTCTTCATGGCACTTAATACAATCATTTGGTTTGTACTTTTCCAGCAACTGATCATAATACGTCCCATCTGGTTTAACATAATGCCTGACCGGAAACCAATACATCTGCAATGGCACAGGTTTATAAAGATTCTGCCACGGCCCTGCGCCCTTTTCCATGCCTACATTATTGGTGAACCAGTCCTTGAGCGTGTCATTCGGATACAAAATATCATAATAGCTCATAGCCTTCTTTTGCATTTCCTTGAGCTCCGCTTCCGATTGAGCTTTAACGCTCCCCGTCTGCAAGCCCAAAATTAAAGGCGCGGCAAACAAAATCGCACCTAGTTTCAAAAACTTCATTTTATGTCTCCTCCCCTTAAAACCTACAAACGTTAATAAACATTAAGTAAATTAACTCTAAGAATTGACCTAAACTCACTTTAATAAATCTTTGGTAATGGCTTTAAAGCAGCCCCGCCTTTTTGTTCCCCGTTCGTTTTATAAGGGGCTGTATGTTGAGGGAAAAACCACTCGTCAGACGCACCCCTTTCCTGGAAAAATTTGAGCCGCATCTCATGATTACGTGTATGATGGCATGGACCACATACGTTGTATGGTGTTCCAAATGTTCCAACCTTTGCTAATTTCTGGCCCTCGGGTGCCTTTCCGATATCCATAAAATATGCAAATACTTCGCCGGCGCCATGACAAGCCTCACAGGTAACACCCTCTTCCGAAAATTTTCCGGCAGCTTCATCATAACCCGTAGTATGGCATGGTAAACACTTTTTCCGGTAATCTTCATTTCCCGCAATATAATCAGGAGACTCCTTAACACGTTCAAACGTTTTAAACTTAATCCTCTGCCACCTTTCAACATGGGGGGAAGTTAACCCTGTATGGCACTTGAGGCATTTCTGACTACCAACATAAATGGCTTTATCTCCCGTAAGACTGTATTTCTTAAAATCACCCATTTCTATTCTTTGATTCGGGTCACTTTCTTCAGGAGTTAAAGTTGCAAGTTCACTCCAAAAATCAAAAAGTACTTCAGCATTCGCCATTCTCAACTCCATCTGCCTTTTGTGGTAGTATGCACCTTCGTGCGCCATTTCCTCATTTAAAGCCCTACCATTACCTCCATGGCACACCGTACAGCCATAAATATCAAACGGAAAATCCCTGCTGCTCGGATGAGCAGACTTTAACTTTTCTTCATCTATATGACAGGTCATGCACCTATCAACTTTATTACCGTTCTGTCTCTTCGCCCAGGTAGAATCACCCTTTAAAAGAATCTGTTTGACCTCGTAGACAGGATGTTTCAAAGATGCGAGCTGTTTTCCTAACAACTCTTTTTCTTTCACTGACGTGGCTGCCTGATACGCATTCTCCACTTTCACCGCCTGCACTTCGAAATATTCCCTTTGGTATTTTTTCCATTCCGGATTAAATTCATCACGAAGCCATAAACTAGTGATTATGAAGAACAAGGCGCTTAGACCAAAGAAAATCAATTTTTTTGCACTGATGTTAATATTCATAAATCTCATAAATCACCCATTCTGGAATCATTCATTAGTTAATCTGATAAAAATCAGATATTTATCCATGGCGTTGCGATAATGTATTTAACATTTAACGCCAGCCTGAAAAACATCTTAATTACCGTACCAATCATAGACAAAAGAAGCCCCATCGTCAGCACATATCGAATGAACCCCAACCTCATAAAGAAGTCTTTTTTAACGATTGCTGGAATCACTAAACCAAAGAAGTAAAATCCCAGCAAAAGGGCAATCCCTAAGGGTAACGGTAAGTCATGCAACGGGGGCGGCGTGGGAAAATCATGCGTCCATTTTTCCCATGGCCAGAAAAATGCCCAGAAGGGGCCGCGAAGCGCAGTTCCAATATATATCAGAATATACCAGAACACATAGCCGGAAAGAAAAACAGTCATCGCAAATTTTCTTTCCTTAAACGTATAATATCCATTGCCTTTAGGATTGTTATCCAGATAAGGAATAAGAATTAACCCTATAACAATAAAGGTTGGAAGAATAACACCGGCATACCATGGATCAAAATAAACTAACGCTTCCTGCAAACCCAAAAAGTACCATGGTGCCTTTGCCGGATTTTCGGCCTGCCCTGGATTCGACAATTCCCGTAATGGAGCATCTACCGCGTATGAGTAAAAGAGCAACCCTACCGTTACAAAAATAGCGGCCAAAAACTCTTTAGCAACCAGGGTGGGCCATGTAAAAACTTTATCGTCTTTTATTTCTATAGACCCTTTCATTTCTTCTCTAACTTCCATGGAACCACTCCTCAGAAATCTCCACAATTAACCATAAAAATTCAAAAAAACATTAAAGCGGACCTGAAATACCACCATCTTTGCGCACTCTCCAGAAATGAACCATCATCAATGCGGAGGCCACTACAGGTATCCCTATACAGTGCCAAACATAAGCCCTGAGTAACGCAGGGGCATCGATCATTGTTCCACCCAATAATGCGAAACGTACATCATTATCAGCCCTCATCCCCAAAATATAGGCAAAGGGGCCTTCATGGCCTAACAACGGCGTTGCACGTGCCATGTTTGTACCTACCGTGATAGCCCAATAACCAAGCTGATCCCACGGCAACAAATAGCCGGTAAAGCTCAGCAAAAAAGTAAAAACTAACAGCACTACGCCAAGCACCCAATTAAACTGCCTTGGTGGTTTATACGAGCCGGTCAGAAACACACGCAACATGTGGATACTAACCGTAATTACCATTGCGTGGGCCCCCCATCGGTGGGTATTCCTCAATAATCTGCCAAATGGCACTACATACATCAAGTCAACAATATCTGCATACGCCCTGTTTACATCAGGAGTATAGTAAAACATAAGAAGGATACCCGTTATCGTTTCAAACAAGAAGATAAAAAAGGTAATACCTCCCATGCACCAGGTAAAACGGACCTTCGTTCCATGCTCCCTGACTTTAGCAGGATGCAAGTGTAACCATACGTTACTAATAATCTGAAGAACCCTATTCCTGGGGGTATCCGTGTAACCGTGGCGAAATACAGACTTCCAAATTTCATTGTCTGTAATTTTCTTTATTAAATCCGGAATTAATCTCATTTATGTACCCCTCTCTCCACTTTGCTTTTTTTACTGTAATCCCCCTCCATAATAAATTACCTCCCCTATTCCTCCCTTTCTCCTAACATTCTGTTGATTTCTTCGTTCGGTTTCCAAAGCACACGCTTTAAAGATATTACACTCACAGGACAATCTTTGCAATTTCCGCAACGAATACACACATCGGTATATTTTATTACTATACCGTCTTTGCTAACAAACGGACGATATTCCTTGCTTTCATCAGAAACATCTACTTGCTTCAAAGCGCCTACCGGACAAACCATACTACAACGACCGCAAAGCACACACTCATTTGTCTCTACATTTATACTCAAATCACATTTCAGACATCGCAATGCCTCTTCTTTGGCTTGCTCTTCAGTAAGACCCAGTTCCACCAGATCAAATGTACCCTCCCTGTTATCCACCGGCAACAAGTCCATTTTTTGACGTGGTACTGAATCATAGTTTTCTTCACGCGGATTAAAATCGCTATCCATGAGCGTAACCCACACTTTCTTCCTGGGTTCCTGAATCTCTACACCTCGTATATACCGGTCAATGGATTTGGCTGCCTGATGTCCCTGTGCAATACATTCTATGATAGTACTTGGACCTAACGTTACGTCACCACCAGCAAAAATACCTTTCTTATTTGTCACGAGATTATCATCCACCGCGACTGTACCCCATTTAGTAACGCCCAGTCCAAAGTTATCACCAAGAAATTTCAAATCTGGTTCCTGACTAATTGCGCTTATAATACAATCTACGTCTATGATAAATTCAGAATTAGGTACCGGCTCAGGCCTTCTTCTTCCACTGCTGTCTGGTTTGCCTAACTTCATTTTAATACATTCAAGACCCTTTGCCTTTCCATTCTCGGTTATGACCCTGACCGGAGCAGCCAAAAAATGAAATTTTACCCCTTCATGCTCAGCTTCCTCAACCTCCCACGACAGAGCAGGCATTTCCTCTTGCGTCCTTCTATACACAATATAAACTTCATCTGTTAATCTTTTCGCCGTTCTTGCAGCATCGATGGCAGAGTTTCCACCGCCAATCACTGCCACTTTTTTGCCCGGACTTCTGGTATCACCGGCATTCACATTCTTTAAAAATTCCAGGCAATCCATAACACCTTGTGTGCCTTCTTCTCCGGGTATCTCAAGCCTTTTTCCCTTTTGTGCACCAACCGCCAAAAAAACGGCTTTATACCCTTCCTTAAATAAATCAGAAACGGTATTCCCCGGCACTCCAATTGATGTATTTGTTTTTATTTCAACACCACGCGCTATAATGTGGCTTACATCAAACATTATTTGTTCACGCGGTAACCTGTATGATGGAATAGCCCACATCATCATCCCGCCAACCTGGGATTCCTTTTCAAAAACAGTCACCTGATACCCCATTCCAGCAAGGTCCGTTGCGGCAGTCAAACCGGCAGGTCCAGCGCCAATTACGGCAACTTTTTCACCCCTCTGCTTCACTTTTGGAGGTGGTATTCTGACCTTATTCTTAAAAATATAATCGGTAACAAACCGCTTAAGTGCATCAATTGAAACGGGCCTATCAAAATCACCGCGTTTACACTTTGATTCGCAGGGGTGAGGACATACATATCCGCAAACGGCAGGAAATGGATTGGTTTCTCTCATTAATCTGTATGATTCTTCATATTTACCTTCGCTGATCAAACGGATATATCCTGGTACATCCATATGAGCAGGACATCTGTGCTGACATCGTATGTTCGACTGTAACCAATCCAAATCGAGAAGTGCGCGTATCCCTTTTTCTGGTATGGTTGCCTGTTTCATAAACATCCTAACCTTTTTTCAAAATATTCATGATAAATGTCTATACAATCAATTCTGTTTCAAGAGGCACAACCTTGCTTGTGTCCACAACCAGCTTACCGGCATCATCCATTATTATTTCAAAATGGTTTAATGGCCGAGGGGCAGGACCTGCAAAATTTACACCGTTCCGATAATACTTACTTCCGTGACACGGACATTCAAATATGTTCTTTTCTTTAGAAAATTCAACAGCGCATCCCAGATGTTGACAAACCACCGATATTGCTTTAAAACTATTACCGTCATGTACAACAAATATCTTTCTCGACTTTAAAGTTGTCACTGAATTTTCCGGAAAAGCCGTTGGTGTACCAACGGAAAAACGTGGTGAAGGTTCAAAAAGCACCTTTGGATAAAAGAAACCCTTATATCCCATAAGTTGTGACAAATATGCCCCTATCGTAGCAAAAAATAACCCCCATCCGGCAAGCGTAAAAAAATTCCTTCGGGAGACGGTAAACCAAATTCCCCCTTCCTTCTCTGATGAACAGCATTTACTCTTTTCTTCGTTCTTCATAAGCACCTCCCTACTTTTAAAAGCATCTTAAAATATATGTGATCCAACATACTATGGTTCTATTTCTATCTATTCAAAATATCCGATGAATTTATAAAGGCCGAATATTATAATTATCAATGAAAAAAGTCAAGCATATTTTATGAAACTGTTAAAATTTTCATGCTTTTCTAATCAGTAAACGATATGCGCCATCAATATTTTCCACTTTTATTATCTTATGCCCTTCTTCTTTCACACTCCGAGGAACACTTCTAATGGGTTCTCCATCGTCTAATATTATTTCCAGTATCTGCCCTGTATCCAACATCTCTAATTTTAACTTCGTTTTAACGAAGTTAATAGGGCACAACACTCCCCTTAAATCTATTTTATCATCAGGGATGACCTTTTCATCCTCACCCATTTCAAAACTCCATTACTCAAAGAGTAAGTTTTATTAGAATAATTATTCGCACACCTGTATTTCTTCTTCCCGAAACTGCTTTTCTTCTTCATGAAAGACCCACGAACGAATATCAGTCTTTTCACCCTTCTCGATTGCGATAATCATATATGAGTATCCGCTCCATGCGTGGTTTGTATCATATACGGAAGGCATCGAAGGATGGTCGGGATGAGAATGATAGATGCCGAGGATTTGAAGCCCTTTCTTAGAATATTCCCTGTCTATCCTGACAAATTCTCTCCCATCAATTTCATATCTATCGTGTGTTCTTTCCGTATTCTTATTGTGCACTGGACAAACGTCAACTACCTTTTTTTCAGATGTATTTGTACCAACTAAAAGACCGCAGCATTCAAACGGATAACTTTTTTTGACCTGATTCTCAATATCCCGAATCTTACTTTTATCAATATGTAGCAAAACTTACAGCTCCTGAAAATCCCATAAAATCTTTTCTTTCACATTTAAAATGTTCTTCTCTATATCTATTTTTTTCCAGTCCGATTTAAACCCCTGCCCAGAAACTTGTACTCAGGTAACGGTCGCCCCTGTCCGGGAAGATTGTAACTATTAAACCTCTTTCAATCTCATTAGACAGCGTCATAGCAGCAACAAGCGCAGCGCCTGATGAGTATCCGACAAACATTCCTTCTTCCGAAGCAAGTTTTTTTACTGCATCATAAGCATCTTCCGTCTCAATAAACATTTTCCTATCGGGAAAACGTTCATCATAAATTCCCGGCACAATTGATGTAGCCATATGTTTCATACCTTCCAATCCGTGAATTGATGTGGACGGTTCAACTGATATGACCTGTACATCCGAATTGAATTCTTTCAGCCTTCGCCCTGTGCCCATAAGAGTACCCGTTGTACCCAAACACGCAACAAAATGTGTCACTGCACCCGAAGTTTGTTCCCATATCTCTACAGCCGTACTTTCATAATGCGCCCGCCAGTTAGCAGGATTATTATACTGGTCGGCATAAAAATATTTTGCTGGTTCCTCTTTTACGAGCCTTTTAGCCTCCAGCATAGCACCGTCAGAACCTAACATCGGGTCAGTAAAGACAATCTTGGCTCCAAAGGCGCGTACAGTCCTTTTCCTTTCCTCACTCACATTTAAAGGCATAACCAGGGTCACTCTGTACCCCTTCTGGGCACCTATGAGAGCATACGCAATGCCTGTATTTCCAGATGTAGAATCTATAATAATTTTATCATAATTCAACAGCCCGGTCTTTTCCGCATCCTCTATTATTTTTAAGGCTGGCCGATCTTTTACAGAACCACCGGGATTAAACCACTCAGCCTTGGCATAGATTTCTACTTCTTTATTCTTCAGCCCCTTTGTTATTCTGCCAATTTTTAGTAAAGGAGTATTTCCAACCCTTTCCAAAATGGAACTTTTAGGAATAGGTCTTGATGCGGACTTTACACTTTTTGTTACAATGGTCGCCACGATTTGTCCTTGTTATATAAATAATTGGGTATCCGCACCGCTCGCAATATCCAAAATGGTAGTTAATCCGATGATATCATCCACCTTAGATTTAACCGTTTTCTCTTCCAATCCCATAAGTTTTACCGCCGCTGTGCATGCATAAATTTTCAGATTCCCCATCTTTCTTACTTCACCCAGTATTTCCTTTAGTGAGATAGGATTCAATTCCCGCATGCGTTTTGACAATTGCGACCCTTCTTCCCCAAACTCTGTGGACAATTTTGTTAAATCAAACTCTTCGTTTACAAATTTCTTCAACGCCCAAAAAAAGAGAAAAATATACGTTTCTTTCCCCATCGAGGCTGCGGTAATTGCCAGGGTAATCGTCTGATATAATTTATCATACGTACCGCTATGCGCAAATATAATGAACTTTTTTTTATCTTTCACAGAAAATCAACAGAGAGGAAAAATCTAATTTAGTTATGATTGAGCAAATGCGCTTGCAACTTCCTTTTTAAACTTGTCCAGCCCAACACGGTCTATGGAAGTACCAACCCGCTCCTTCGTCTTTCCATTCTCCTTGTACCATTTCAGGGTAGCCGCAATGAAGTCATTCACCTTATTATCGGGCAAAAAGTTTAATACTTCATTTGCCTCACGGGGATGCCTTCCATGTTTTCCACCAACCCGCACCAACCAGCCTTTTTTCTTGTCCTTCCAGGCATCGGTTGGACATGCCCTGATACAGTCGCCACAATAAACACATTTAGACTCATCAAATACCGGTCTGCCCTCTTTATCAGAAACGATTGCACCTTCAAGGCATGCCTTTGCACATAAAGTACAACCATTACATAAATCTTTGCCCCAAACAGGATATACCACACCCTGAAAACCCAAATCCATCTCTCTTGTCCTTGTACAGTCAATAGGACATCCGGAAAATCCCATCTTGAACTTATGGTGACAGGGTGTACCAAAAAACTTCTCATCAACCTCCACTGCCTTTGTCTGTGTATCCATAATTCCATTTGGATTATACTCACAACCACCGCAAGCAGTGGGCACCCTGACCCTGGGGCCACAGGAAGCAACCTTTTGCCCTACCGTTGCTAACTCCTTTACCACCGTATCAAAGTCATCGATATGAACGCCAACAATCTCCACAGATTGCCTGAAACTCAAATGACAATAGCCCATGCGGCTATATTTTTTTGCAACTTCTGCAATCTTCAACATCTTTTCAGGCGTTATTCTTCCCCCTGGTACTTTTAAACGTACCGTAAAAAGATCTTTTTGTGTCTGTTTTATAAAACCGCCTGATTTTAATTCGTTAAAGTCAACCCTTTGCTTTACAGTCTTTTCAGCCATTTAAACTCCTGTTATCTATACGCACACTACAATTTCATAAGTAGTTAGAACACATTCTGGTACATAAACAAATATAACTTACGATGTTAATCCATCAACTAGATTTATATTAGCACTTTAAGAAAAATCTTGCAAGAAAAAAGAAGAAGTCTATAGACGTTGTCGACTTATTTATTCCGGGAGGTTTTTTCATAAATAATCTCCAATATCTTCTTTTTTGCCTCCGCAACTCCCCTGTTCTTAATAATATCCAGAATATCAAATTCTGCAACACGTTGTAAAATATCGCGCCTTGTTGGCTCATCCTTTATTTCAGAAAGGACATTTTTCCTTGTTTCTGATAAAAGTTTTGTAAAGTCGCCAAATTCGTTCCCAAATTGTTTTTCCAAATATCCTCTGATATTCCGCGCCAGTGCGGGGCTTGCTCCACCCGTTGAAATGCTTATACACAGATCGCCGCGCATAATTACCGATGGCACGATAAAAGAACACACCTCTGGTTTATCAACAACGTTAACCAAAATACCTCTTCCCGATGCATCATGAAAAATCTTTTTATTTACATCATGATCATCCGTTGCAGCAATAACAACCCAGGCATCATCGAGAAACTTTTCTTCATATTTTTGCTTAATCAGCTCAATGCCTGCCTCCTTCTCAAGTTCTGAACAAAATTCCGGCGCCACCACCGTCACCCGGGCGCCCGCTTCTTTCAGGCTGCACACCTTGCGCCATGCAACATTTCCACCGCCAACAACCACACACTTTCTGTCCTGAATATTCAGGAATATCGGATAATATTTTGCCATGTATTTAAACGCTACGAAAGCTCATTAAAAGAAAAATACCTGCATGAATAAGAATTTTAATATTTTGTATTAACTTCGGTTTTCGATATGTAAATCCCGGATTTCATCATACATGCTCACCTCTGATTAAATCCTCGTATGTCTCACGATTTCGGACAACCCGATACGTGTTACCATCAACAAGCACTTCACAAGCACGCGGGCGGGTATTATAACTGGAACTCATCGTAAAACCATAAGCGCCAGCGGTCATTATCGCCAGCAAATCACCCTCTTTCACCTTCGGCAGTGGTCTGTCTTTGGCAAAGACATCACTGCTTTCACAAACAGGCCCTACAATATCAAACGTGTCCATACCTCTTCTTACTGTGGATTCTCCCGGCTTTTCGACATCGGCCATTTTTATATTGGTAGTTACAGGCCATATCCTGTGAAAAGCATCATAAAGGGCAGGACGAATCAGATCGTTCATGGCTGCATCGCAGATAACGAACTTCCTCCCGTGTACAGTCTCCTTTTTATACGTTACACGAGTAATTAAAATGCCGGTATTTCCTACAATAAACCGGCCAGGCTCCAAAATGAGCTTGCATTGCACTTCCTTTATAAAGGGAACAATTTTCGATGCATAATCCCCTGGCCGTATAACTTCTTCCCCTGTGTATGAAATACAATAGCCGCCGCCAACATTCATGTACTCAACAATGCAATCCATATCCCTGCATTTGCGGATAAACGGCAACATCTTTTTAAGGGCGCTCGCATACGGGTCAACGGTATAAATAGGAGAACCGAGATGCACATGAAATCCGCACAGATTAATATGGGGATATCCCGACTTACGCCTAACTATATTTTCAGCTTCGGTAAAATCGATGCCAAACTTATTTTCCTTTTTTCCTGTGGTAGTTTTTGCATGCGTTTTTGCATCAATGTCCGGATTAATTCGTAACGCCACCTTTGGCCTCTTCCCAAGCTCTCCCGCCAATATATTGATATGTTCAAGTTCTGATGCAGATTCCACGTTAAACATGAAAATATCATTTTCCAGTGCATACCGTATCTCTTTATCCGTCTTCCCAACGCCGGCAAATACAATTTTTGATGGAACACCGCCTGCCCTGCGTGCACGAAACAATTCTCCCCCGGAAACTACATCAAAACCAGAACCCGCATCCGCTAATGTCTTACAAATAGAAAGATTTGAATTTGACTTAACAGAAAAACAAATCAAGGCATCCACATCCTGGAATGCGGTTCTCAACTCGTTATAACGTGCCAAAATCGTATTTTTGCTGTATATATAAGCCGGCGTCCCCACTTCAGAAACAATATCTTCGATCTTTACATCTTCACAAAAAAGTGTTTTATTTTTATATTCAAAAGCATCCATACATTAATTACCTGTAAATACCTCGATTTAATGAAAATTCCTTGTCAACCATATTTATAAAGCTTCCACAAATTCCCTGTATTATTCGCATTTTAGATCTGTGAAATCAGTGTAATCTGTGGTTTTGTTTTCTTCAGGAATTTTTTGCTCGTTCTTTGCACAGTTTCTTTTCCCAATAACCAATGCGTTTCTTAATAAATCCCGGCGCAGTTGAACCGTAGCTCTTGTAATTCTTAATACAGTTTTCCACGCCGAGCACTTTATAAACATCGCCCTCTATCACCGGGGAAAATGCCTTAAAACTCTCTAATTGTAAGTCAATGAGTTTGCAATGTACCCGGTTGCATTCGCGCACGATATTCCCTACAATCTCATGTGCCTTGCGGAAAGGAACGCCCTTTTTAACCAGATACTCTGCCAGAGCGGTCGCATCAAGAAATCCTTTTTCACACGCTGCCGTCATACGCTCTTCATTAAAGTGCGTATTTTTTACCAGTTCAGCCAGAATTGACAGCGATTTTTGAACGGTATCCGATGCATCGAATATTGAAATTTTATCT
>JAHFOW010000231.1 GCA_023261465.1 Planctomycetota bacterium | reverse complement strand
TGCATTAACGAGTGATATGCCAATCTCAAGAATTTTAGCAGGATTGGTTCCTGCTATAATCTCAAGAGCCGCCGCAGCGTTAGTTCCGTCTGTCGTTCTTCTTCCTATGGAAAATTGCATAAATACTCCTTTTAAGATAATACGGTTTCGTATTGCGGTACTGGGCCAGTATTCTCAACATACTGATGATTCGCTTGTTTCTGCTCATACCAATAATTACCATCATGCCTATCGTTCAATTCTCCAATCTTGCTCTTATTCCAATTCTGAACCCTGGAGTAGTACCCCACAATCCTAGTAACCCCATAAACATGGATAAATATTCCTGTTTCAAGAACTTCAATCACAGGCGGAAGCGGTTCTTTTATTATTGTGTCAATACTTACGGCAAATGCACTTTGTAGTTTGTGATTGATTATCTTTAACCCTTCCTCTTCACCGTCTACACCTCCGATAATTCCGTCTATTTCAAGATTTTCATTTGCTTCTATCGCCGCATCAAAAGCCTTTAATTTTTTACAAACTAAATCCTTAACATTTACCTCTTCTACCACTGGCATATTTTTCCTCCTTATCGTTGAAAGTATTTAGAACCTGCTGTATAGCCGACGCCACCGACTATACCACCCATAAAAGCCCAAACATTATCCCAAATTTTCTTTTTCTTACTCTTAGCGTCAACCTTTTTCTCAATAATCGCTCCATACGGACAAACATGGGTTTCTCTTTTTTCAATGGTGCAAACTCTTTCAATTAAATTATTAATTGTTCTGTAAATTTCCCAGCTTTGCTTTTCTGATGATAAAGAAAAAAAGGATTCTTTGGTTATGTTCATACCTTCTTTCGCCTCTTCCATCACTTCGCGTTTCTCCTCCCTAACCAATGCACGTAAGGTTATTATTTTTAAGATGTTCTCTTAACTGTTTTCGGGTGGTAATAGGAATCGTTCCTTTTACCGACAAGTCCTGCAACGCTGTTCTTACCTGTTTATTTATCCATTTTGGCTCAGAATCAAGCGCGCTATGCCTCGAAAATATCCTCTTTGTATCCTTCAGGCACTCCTTACAATGAACAGGATTATGCCTATCTGCTATTACTGCAAACTTTTCTGTTATATGTCCGCTTTCACAAACATATTCATATATTGGCATAGATTATTTTCCTCTCATCGCGCCACGAATTTGTGTAGGGGATGACATTTCATTCGTTCCCTCGTTTGTAGATGCTGTATTGCCACCTCCCTTTCCATTACCACCTTGTCTATTTCCGACTCCTGGCCCACCCTGTCGCTGTGCTAACTGCTGTCGTAATTGCACAGCCTGGTCTTCCGGCATACCAGCTTGTATAAGAATGTCTATCGCCTGGCTTAACTGCCCTTCGCCAACACGCTCAACTACTTCTCTCCACTTCGGGAAATTAAGAGTTTCGAGCAATGCTATCCTATCTATGGCAGCCTTATCGTATAACAATACAGCCTGTTCTTGAACCTGCATACTTGTCTTTGCTACCGTTGACCCGCTTTCAACAATAAAGTTATATCTCCTGCCAATAAGATCAACTCCACGTATCTCTATAGGTTTATCTTGAACAGTAAGCGTTTCCTTCTCTACTCCAAAATTCTGGAAAAAGGAAATAAGGCACCTGCCGCGTTCCCTGACAAGCGTATCCACTCCGCGTATCTTTGCGCCAATAAGCACCGCGCCTCTCTCTTGCAGGCTTTGTATAGCGGCGCCTGATACAACCCTGTCAGGTATCGCACCCCTATCCGCATCTTCTATTTGTGAAATCCTGTCAAAATATTTGGTATAGACATTAAGAATTTCAAAATAATTCGATGGAAGATTCGGGACTTGCAGGAATCTTATCCCTTGCGATACGGCGGTTGTCCATGGCTGTAAAACCAATCCTGGCCTGTTTGTTATCATCTGCTTCGTTATGCCGCTATCCTTTGGTATGAGAAGAATAGGCGTTGCAACCCTTGCAAGATAAAAGGCTACCCGTGATAGAATTTCGCCGATAGTCCCCATGATGTCACCAACCTGTTCTATTGAGGAAAATCCCCAAAGAGATGTGGTATCATCGTAGGAATTAACTTTAAAGAATGGGAATCTTTCGCAAAGGTAAGATTGTGTATAAAGTTCTTCGGGAAGATTAAGATTTACATTTGGATTTGGCTTGTCTTCTAAGACAAGCTTCCCATGATTCGTAAGAGTAATGACCCTTATTCCACCAGGATATTTCATTTTCTGAACGGTTCTTTTCCCAACTTGTCCACCAGTAACATCTGTTCCTGGCCGGCCAGTTACGGGATCAATATTTGGAACTTCCTCTTCAACATCAACAAGGCTTGTATCCCTAACCCATATTTCCATGACAAGCGCCCTGTTTCTTCTGCTTTTATCTTGTATGGTTGCCTGGAATGTGCTTGCATAATTACCTGGATAGTTTTGCGCTCCAAAGCGAAAACCGCTTGGAAGTGGACGATTGTCTTCTCTATTCTCTCCAAGGATTGAATATACATCGTCTTTCTCTACGCTGCCAGGTTTGGCGCCATACATCTTTTCTATGGATTCAACGTCGTCAGGATACATGTGAATAAGATAGGGCGCATCGTTTATATCATCATAATAACCAGGCGCGGGAAGAAACGCATAAGGATCGAGAACTACAATATCCATGCGCTTTTTAGCAATATTATAAACAGCCTTTTCTATCGTAATACCATAAAGCTCCATGTTCTGGCCAGAACGGCTCAGCGTCACCCCCTGTTCTGTCTCGTTCCACCATGTCTTAATTTTTGAACTAAGAATCAAATCAGTCCCATCCATGTTGCCGTCTATGATTACAACATCTGCTGTTGGAGCGCGCGCCGTTATATTTGCAACAGTTCGCTGGACATTGGCGAAAAACAGGTTTATTGGTATGCGATGACGGTTGGTATTCGGGCTTATAGAGTCCCTTGCGTCGTAAGCCATGCGGGGATTCATCTTTGACGCCCTGAACAAACGATGATTCTCAAACCATCGTTCTTCGAGATTTAAACGTTGGCGTTCTTTAAGAGAATTCTCGAAAAATTGATAGAAGAATTCCCCAACGTGTTCATCGCCTGCGGGTGGTAAATTCGCCACAGAATATTTAGGCAATGAGCCTGGAGTTTGCATATTCTCGCCCTGTGTTACACCCGTTACCCCACTTGTGGAATTGACGTCTGGCATAATTTTTTCTGCATTGAAAATTCTTGTAATATATGCCTAAGGGTATTGCTTGGCATTATTAATGTTTTAATTCCCTTTTCTTTAAAAGAAGCAACTTCATATCGCCACATCGGTTCCATAGCATAATTTTCAACCAATTCGAATAATTCGTCATCTACTAACAATGCTACCTCGCCAATAGTCTCTTTTTTTATCATTTCTAAATAATCAACATTGTCAGTTTTTTTAACTATTATTATTTGCCCAAGTATGTTCATAATTTTTGACCAAAAAAAAGGGCTGATTGCCACGCTTAGAATGCGTAGAAATCAGCCCGATTACACTCGACACTGACAAATTCACAACTTTATCGCTTCATCTTTACGGATAATAACCACTTCCCCTTCTTCAAATTTAATCCTGACTTCGCCAAAAAATTTATCGTCTTTTAACCTACACAAAAATTTAATAAGCTTAACCGTGCAACTGTCTTTATCGTCCATGCAGCACCGCTGGATGGGACATTCGCATGTGCGCGCTCAACGCCCGTAATGTAGATTTTACTCTTCCACATTCAGCGCACACATAAGCATCGCTGGTATTACCTGGTTGATTAACATTAGCAGTCTTTGGGCTTTCCGTAATTGTTCCACGTGGAACATTTCCCTCTCCATCCCGTGCCATAAGCAAAACTTCTACAATCTTATTCTTATTGATGAGAGGTTGGTTGCATCCTGGACATTCAAGGGCGTCTACCTTAACATAATCTTTGTAAGGCCAAATACTCCAGTTATATCCTTTTGGCCCATACTTTT
>JAHFOW010000230.1 GCA_023261465.1 Planctomycetota bacterium | reverse complement strand
ACTTAGATAGTAAAGTAACTGAATTAACCATCAGACAGCTAACCGCTCATAGATCAATTAATGCGTAGATTCTGAACAACAGAAATAACTGTGCAAATGGTTCTGCAACTATAATATCCGCGATGTTGATGTTTACGGCCAATGGCTCTCGAAAATCATTACATCGAGCGATGAACTCGGCTGGCAGGAAAACTACTGGTACGGCACTTGGTTTCCCAATGAGACAAGTGACGGACTGGACTATACGGGTGACCCGCTCAACACGTTCCAGCAGGAAGCCACCTTCTCGTTCATTTACGGGAAGCCCTTTGCCCTGGGAGGGTTGCTGCAGACTTACCTGAATCTGGACAACTTCACATCCCTTGTGCCTGGTACCATGGACGCGACCCTCGCCTGGGACATTCCGCCTACTGGGGCGGAATGACGGCCATCCGGGATGCCAACGGCCACGTCGTCCACGAGGTTAGCCTGAAGTCCAAATCTGGTATTGACTGGCGTAAACCCATAGGCAAAGCGGTCAGAGTAAAAACGAGAGTCATCGTTGGCAAAGCGACCGTGACTGTCGGAAAATCGGTTAGGTTGCGAGCGAAGTTAAGAAGCTATCCAGGCGCCGTAGCCGTGATGGGCAAGGCACTAACCTTCAAGCTGGACGGCAATAAGACTGGGACTGCCACGACCAAGGCCAATGGCTCGGCAACTCTGCGCTATGCCTCGCCCGTCGGTTCTGTGGCGGGCGACCATACAGTGAGGGTTGAGTTTGCCGGTGATAGCGACTACAACGCCAGCAGGGGTACCGGCACTCTCACAATCAAATAAGCTGGTCGGCAGTTGAAAACATCTGACTGGATAATCCTTACGGTACAAGGGCGCGAGATTTAGGTTTCAAGGGATGATGAGGCGCACATGGCGATAGCCAAGGTGGATGGTTGTTATGTATTGAAAGCGGAACCAATGTTATGATTGTTCCGTGGCGACAATATTGGTTTTGGTTATATTGAATTTTACGAGTTTATTCTGGAGCGTTGTGCGGGGTATCTGGAGTATTTCTGCCATGCGCACCTGGTTGCCATTGGTTTTTTGAAACGCCCAGAGAAGCAATCTTTCTTCTACGTCGGTCAGAGTTTCCTGTAAATTAATGGAATCAACTTTGGAAAGTTCTACGGGAAATACACTCGTTGGCAATTCCCCACCCGTAAGATTACCAGGAAGATTTTCAGGTATGATTTCGTTTGATGTACAAAACGCCACTGCGTGTTCAATGACGTTTTCCAATTCCCGTATATTTCCCGGCCAGGTGTATAGCAACAGCACATTAAGAGCCACCTGTGATATTGAATGAATGGGGACGTTTTGGCGGGTAGCGTACTTTTTTATAAAGTATTTAACCAGGAGGGTGATATCTTCCTTTCTTTCTCTTAAGGGCGGAAGATGAATGGCAACGACATTGAGCCGGTAATACAGGTCTTCCCGAAACTTCCCGTCCTGTACAAGTTTTTTCAGGTCTTTCTTTGTTGCACAGATGACACGGACGTTAATGGAAATTGTCTCTTCACCACCCACACGTTCAAATTCCCGTTCTTGAAGCACCCGTAAAAGTTTGACCTGCATTTCCAATGGCACGTCATCTATATCGTCCAGGAAGATACTTCCGCCGTCTGCCAGCTCAAAACGTCCGCGCCGTGTCTTTATTGCCCCGGTAAAGGAACCTTTTTCATGGCCAAAAAGTTCGCTTTCGAGAATTTCCTTGTTGAGAGCTGCGCAACTGAGTTTTATAAAAGGTCCGTCATGGCGATTACTGTTATAGTGTATTGCCCCTGCCGTCAGTTCCTTTCCCGTTCCACTTTCACCCTGAATGAGAATCGTTGTGTCACGGCTGGCTACGGTATTGATAATTTCAAATACACGCTTCATTGCCTCGCTCTTCCCAATGACGTTATCGTAACCGTACTGGTTAAGCACCTGTTGTTTCAAGAGGATGTTTTCGGCTATCGTGTCTTTGTGTATGAGCGCCTTCCGGAGCTTGATAATAAGTTCCTCGAGAGAAAAAGGTTTTGTTACGTAATCATACGCCCCTTCTTTCATAGCAGTCACGGCATTTTCAATAGAGCCGTAGGCAGTCATGATGATCACCACTGTGTCAGGAGATAATTTTTTTATTTCTCTCAGAAATTCGATACCATCCATTTTGGGGAGACGCACATCGGTTATGACAGCATCAAAGTTTGATGATTGCAGAGACTTGAGACCTTCTGTGGGGGTTGAGAGCGATGTAACGGCGTAACCCTCCTTTGTTAATTTATCTTCAAGGGATACACGGATAAGTTTTTCGTCGTCGACAACCAGTATTTTACTTTTCATATTAATAGAATATTAAGGCATACAATTGTCATTGCGAGGGCGGCAGTCCGAAGCAATCTTATATGTATAAAATGCATTACCTATGTATACAAGAAATTTCAAAGTTGTAGAACGAAGCGGTGCTTCGTTACGAGCGAAGTACCACTTTGCTCTACAGAAAAAATCACTGATGCCGCAGGCAATTTAATTAAATACCGTTTTCCATGGTTGAATCAGTTTTTATCAGGGAAGGATTGCCTCAGTCGTTCCTCCTTCGCAATACGCCCGAACACGTATAAATTGAGATACGTAGCGCGGATGGTTTATCCCCTGCCCCGTTAGTAGTGATGACTTTAGTCGTTATGCCTTTTGCGAAAAGCGACTGCAGTCACTACTACAAACAAGGGACCTGCCCAACGTTTTTTTCTGAAAAATGCTAAAATATTTTTGCTAAGGAGCTAACTTTACTGGTCAAATAGTTAATTTTTACCAAAAACCAATTCTTTATAGTGTTGTCCAGTCCTTATATAAATCGTCTTCGTTAGACTTGTTAAATTATAGATACTTGCCATAATGCTGCCGGTTATTTAGCATATTTCATGATCATACTCACAATTCCGGCAAGGATCATGTATGTTGATATTCCAGCAATAATAGACTTTGCAAATCCCCATCTCGGCAAGAGAAAAATGAGGCACAAAACATAGAGAATCCACGGTATGGTCATCAGGAGGAGGCCCTTTGCGTAATTTACCGTGGCGGCGTGGCCTGCCTTGTGATAAAGCAAAGAAAAGGTAAGTACCGTCATGGTAGGAAAGGTAGCTACAAACGCCGCCAGCAATCCCTTCCCCTGTGAACCGATAAATGTCACAAGACTTACAATGGTGCCGCCGAGGAGAAAATAAAGTATAAAGTTCATCAGTTGCATGGTTTTTAATATTTAACTGGTAGTTGAGTTCTCACGGAATATGCTCTTGTATGTTTTTTCTTCTTTGACAAGTTTTGTTACTTATCGACTTCTTTTTTCGGATTTAAAAGGACTCTGGAATCAGGCAGGGGTGATATGGACAAGGAAAGGCGATCCGCCGAATCGTTTCTCCAAATCGGTACGTGCCAAACTCTTTACCTGTTTCTACAGAATGAACTACAGAGTCGTTTTGCCTCGGGAAGCTTGACATGTCCTGTGTACAATGCCTTTCCAATAATCATGCCGGCAATGTTTAACTGACTCAGGTTCGCAACGTCTTTCAGTGATGAAATTCCGCCTGATGCAATAATGGGGGTTTTTACTGTCTTCAAGAGTTCCTGCAGGCTCGTAAGGTTTGGGCCTTGCAACATGCCGTCTTTTGAAATGTCGGTGTAAATGATGGCGCAGGGAGATAATTTTTCCATCTCCTGTGCGAAGTCTATTGCTGTCCATTCACTGACTGAAGTCCAGCCTTTAACGGCGACCTTGCCATTTTTTGCATCAATTCCAATTGCAATACGTCCGGGGAACGTTGTACACAATTCCCTTACCCATGACGGCGAATCAACGGCCTTTGTTCCAATAATAACACGGTTGATGCCTGAGTCGAGTATTGTTTTTATAGACTGGGTGGTCCTTAAACCACCGCCGAATTCAATGGGAATTTTTATTTTTTTGCGAATCTGTTCGACGATAGCAAGATTTTTCGGA
>JAHFOW010000229.1 GCA_023261465.1 Planctomycetota bacterium | reverse complement strand
AAGATTTTGCGTCTCTGCCTGGACATTTTTTAAGTCGCCGTGAGGCCTAATTTATTAAAATCATGAAACCACAAAAATCTCTTTCTTTTAAAAACACCTATATCAGACTTTTAATATATCTCAAACCGTACTGGCATAAATCGGTTTTTGTCCTGGTTCTCTCTGCAATCAGCGCCTATGTTACAGTATTACCCACTCAAATCCTGGGTATTGCCGTAGACGAAATCAGGACTGCTGACGCCTTGATAAAAAACACGCCAGACAACCCGTCTGACAATAAATCTTTACCAGCATCGCCGGTCACAAGGCAAAAAAATAATATTCCACTCTCAAAACCATTAATGAGCGCCGCCAGCGCTATTTACCAACATTGGTTTAACGGGTATAACCGTACCATCGTTACGCTCATTTTTCTCGCTGCGTGTTTCATTATCATCCATTCTGTAAACAGTGGCGTCACGCTCGTCCATGGATATATGACTAACGAATTAGGACAGAGGCTCATTTACGACATGCGGAACCAACTCTACAACCATATCCAGCTCTTTCCCATGAGTTACTTTGAAAACAATAAAACGGGTGACATCATGAGCCGCATTATGAATGATGTAAACTCGCTTGAACAGGCAATTGTGGGTCCGGTCATTACCTTTATAACAGATATGTTTAAATTTGCCTGGATATTGTATTTTTGCCTGAAACTTGACTGGCAGCTTACCTCTATTGCCCTTGTGGTTTGTCCCTTCATTTCTTTATGTACCTACAATTTTGGCAAGCGGATTAGAAAGATATTTCGCTCACTCAGAGATAAAACAGCAGACCTCAACTCACTGATCCAGGATAATATTTCCGGCATTCGGGTCATTGCCGGATTTGCAAAAGAAAAGGAGGAAATGGAACGTTTTCGGGAAAAAAATTATGAAAACTATACCCTCTATGTCCGGATATTAAAACTCGTTTCCACCCTGAGGCCCATTGTGGACTTGATTACCGAGACAGGCGCCGTGGTTGTTATCTGCCTGGGGGGATACAAGGTGCTGCAGGGACAACTCTCTGCGGGAACCTTTGTGATATTCTTTCCCTATTTACAGATGATGTATGGCCCCATCACAGGTCTGACGCGTTTTTATAATCAGGTACAGCGCGCCATTGCCTCTACCGAGCGTGTCTTTGAGATAATTGATACGCCGCACGAATTAAAAGATGCACCCCATGCCATTGATTTGCCACCCGTACGTGGCTTTGTGGAATTCAAACACGTCCATTTTGCTTATAGCCGGGAGACAGAGGTGTTGTCCGATATCAATATACAGGCAAACCCTGGCCAGATGATTGCATTTGTGGGTCCCAGCGGCAGTGGTAAGACAACCCTTACAAAGCTTATTCCCCGATTTTACGACCCCACAAAGGGAGACATCCTCATTGATGGTTATAATATCAGGGATGTCAAACTCCACTCATTGCGGAAGCAAATGGCTATGGTATTACAGGAGCCATTTCTTTTCAACGATACGGTAAAGGCAAACATTGCGTATGCACGGCCTGATGCAACAAACAGAGAGGTTGAAGAAGCTGGTAGTGCCGCCAATGCGCACGACTTTATCATGGAGTTGCCGAAGGGATACGACTCTGTAATAGGCGAACGCGGGGTAAAACTTTCGGGTGGACAAAAACAACGCATCGCCATTGCCCGCGCCATCCTTGCCAATCCCCGAATACTTATCCTGGATGAGGCGACATCCTCGGTTGATACGGAGACCGAGCAACTCATTCAAAATGCCATCTATAGACTGGTAAAAAACCGTACCACGTTCGTTATTGCCCATAGATTATCAACCATCCTGCATGCCGATTTGATTGTAGTCCTGGATAAGGGGCGGATTGTCGAAACGGGACTTCATCATGAATTGCTCGCCCATGGCGGGCTTTATAAAAAACTATATGAAATGCAGTTCAATACCCAGGAAAAGAGAAAACCCGAAGATGCCGAAGCGGAAACGAAAAAGACAGAAGTCCCTGTAGTACAAGAACCCGCTCTTGATCTCAATGAAACACCTCTGCATTCCAAGTGGTAATAATGGTGAGGTTTGGTTGGTCGGGTCGAAAGCCTACATTGACAACGCGGAACATAAATAAATACGTTGGGTTTCTTACCTCAACTCAATTTACAGAACTATGCATTACAGGGAATGTGCATTTCGATATTATACCCTTTAAACATTTTATATTTGCCGTTATAATTATAATATTATGCTTAAATCCACAAAGAATGATTTCTCTCTTGCCCATGATATTATACAAAAAGCAACAGCGCAGAAACGCTACCAGTTGTTTGATCACGAGGCCAGGAAACTCATTGAATTATATGGGATAACAATTGGCCGGTATGACGTTGTGTCTTCTTCCGATGCGGCAATTCGGGCGGCAACTTCTCTTGGCTACCCCGTCGTATTAAAAATTATTTCTCCCGATATTGGTCATAAAACCGATGTGGGTGGCGTAAGGACAGGAATAAAGGATGCAGAGGGGGTAAAAAAGGCATTTGAGGAAATTTTGAGGAATGTAAAAGAGAAAAGGCCGGATGCAAGAATTCATGGGATATTTGTAGAGGAAATGGCGTCCCCTTCCACGGAAGTTATCGTGGGTGGTATCAGGGACCCACAATTTGGGCCCGCCGTGATGTTTGGACTGGGCGGTATTTTTGTAGAAGTCTTTAAAGATGTGTCGTTCCGCATCGCTCCGGTGGAAGAATTTGAGGCGTTAGATATGATTTCTGATATCAAAGGAGCTACTCTATTGAAAGGTTTCCGAAATACCCAGCCCCTTGATATGCCTGCATTAGCGCAGACGATTATCCAGGTATCTCATATAATAACATCTCTGGACGAAATCAAAGAAATCGACCTGAACCCCGTATTTGTTTATCCAAAAGGGGTGAGGGCTGTAGACGCGAGGATTATCTTATCTTGATATGAAATTAAAAGAAACTGCATTTACTGTAAGGGCTGAGCGGGCCATCCTCTTTCGCGTAATAGTGGGCGGGCGCCGGAATAATGATAATGAGGGTCCTTTAGAAGAACTCCAACGTCTTGCAGAGACCGCCGGGGCGCTCATCGTCCATTCGTTGTTTCAAAACAGGACAAATATTGATCCTGTATATTACGTGGGAAAAGGTAAGGCTATGGAGTTAGCCGGGCTTTCCGATGAGCTGGATGCCGATGTGCTCATTTGTGATGACGACCTTGCACCTGCACAGGTCAGAAATCTGGAAAAGATCATCAATAAAAAGGTGATTGACAGGAGCGAACTCATCCTGGACATCTTTGCCACCCGTGCAAAGACCTTTCAGGCAAAACTCCAGGTGGAACTGGCTCAGTTAGAGTACACAAAACCCAGGCTCAAACGCATGTGGACGCACCTCTCAAGGATAGAGGGGGGTATTGGGACGAGGGGTCCCGGTGAAAAACAGTTGGAAGTTGATAAACGTATTGTAGAAAGAAAGATTTACGAACTAAGGAAAAAGTTACAGGAAATAGAAAAACGGCAGGAACGGCTTGTTGCTTCCCGCAATGAATTTTTTACGGTATCTATTGTAGGATATACAAACGCCGGAAAATCTACCTTAATGAATGCCTTAACTAATGCCGATACCCTTGTAGAAGATAAATTGTTTGCCACGCTTGATACGAAAACAAGCATCTGCGATCTGGGGAATGCAAAAAAGGCGCTGGTGAGTGATACGGTTGGTTTTATTCAGAAATTGCCGCACCATCTGGTTTCATCGTTTAAAGCGACCCTGGAAGAAGCCCGGCATACCGATCTGCTCCTCCATGTTGTGGATATTAGTTCCCCGCTGGCGCATAAACAAATCGAGGCAGTGAACAGCGTATTAAAGGAATTGGGATGTGATAATAAACCGACGGTTATTGTGTTTAACAAAATAGATGCCATACAGGATGAATCGGTCATCCCCCTGCTCAGAAATAATTACAAGGATTGCGTTATGATATCTGCAAAAA
>JAHFOW010000228.1 GCA_023261465.1 Planctomycetota bacterium | reverse complement strand
GCACAATCAATCAATGAAGTCATTCTAAGGTGTTTACCAAAATTGGAACAACGGTCAAACGAAGTGCAAATAATTCACATTACCGGTGAACGAGATTATGAAAAGGCAAAAGCAGCGTACCAGCAGATGAAAATTGATTCGTTTGTATGTGGTTTTTTAGATGATATGGGGGCTGCGTTCAGTATGGCGGATATCATCATTTGCAGGGCCGGCGCTACGACCATTGCGGAAATTACTGCAATAGGTATTCCGGCGATATTAATCCCGTATCCTCATGCTGCGGATAACCATCAATACTGGAATGCAGTGGAGTTGGTAAGCAATGGCGGCGGGTATTTGATACAACAGCTTGATTTAACACCAGAAAAAATTATTGAACTGGTAAATGACCTTTTAATGAATAAAGAAAAGTATGAACAAGTGAAGCTGTTCAGCAAAGGATTGGGGATTCCGCATGCCGTAGGAAGGGTTGTTGATAATATGTGCAGGGTGGTTGATGCAAAGTATGCACAATATGTCCTCACCGTTGGTTGATGAAAACGGGGATAATTACCCGGGACTGGGTTGTTTTTATATGCTTCATTTTTGTTTCTTTGTTGGGCAATTTTGTTTATAATTTTATCCTTCCGGTTGCGGCAGTGCCGCATTATGAAAATGTAAGAGGGCATGGACAGAATGAAAACATACACGTCGTCATTAGAGAATCAATTTAATTATCAACTTTTACGTGGGCGTTGTGTATATTTTATTGGAATCGGTGGTATCGGGATGAGTGCGATTGCACGTATTCTCATAAGTGAGGGCTGTGTTGTTGTCGGGTCAGACGTTCATTCATCGCCCCTGACTTCGACATTGGAAAAAATGGGCGCCAGGATTAGCACAAAACAGGATGGAAGTTTCATGACGTCTGAAACCGATATGGTGGTGATATCTGCCGCTATTTCGGAGGACAATCCGGATCTTAAAACAGCTCGTCAATTGGGAATTAACGTGGTAAAATATTCTCAGATACTTGGTTCGCTTATGAAAGAGAAACGAGGTATTGCAATCAGTGGCACCCATGGCAAGACAACAACGAGCGCAATGGTTTCTACCATATTAAAAAACGCCGGATTAGATCCAACCTTTGTGATAGGCGGGGAAGTGCCTGATATCGGTGGGAATGCGCATCTTGGGAAAGGTAATTTATTTGTAGCGGAGGCCTGTGAATATGACAGGTCATTTTTAAACCTTGCGCCGCAAATAGGGGTAATTACCAATATAGAAGAAGACCATCTGGACTATTATGAAAACATCGAGAAGATAACAAATGCCTTTGGTGATTTTGCATCCTTAATCTCAGAAGAGGGCTTGTTGGTCGTAAATAATCAGGATACGAATATAGCAGTTGCCGTGAAGAGAGCGAGATGCCCGGTAGAAACATTCTCTCTGGATAACTCTTCAGACTGGTGGGGTGAAATTCTATCGACGGGCAATGGAATAAGCCGGTTCAAAATATTCAGAAATGGTGGCGGGTATTTCGATGACTTTTATCTCAAAATACCCGGTTCCCATAATGTATTAAACGCATTGGCTGCAACAGCGGTATGTACACATATCGGTGTTGATAAGGACATCATTAAATCAGCGTTGGCATCGTATAGCGGGGCGAACAGGCGGTTTCAAATTATTGGTGTACAGCATAATATTACCGTTATTGATGATTATGCCCATCATCCAACAGAGATTCGTGTTACCTTAAAGGCAGCCCGTGAATTTTATCCTGAAAGAAGGATATGGTGTGTGTTTCAACCTCATCAATATAGCAGGACGCGCCACTTATTAAATGGATTTGCCCACGCATTTCATCATGCAGACAGGGTGATATTTGCAGATATCTATGCAGCGCGTGACAGCGAGTACGAGATGACTGCGGTAAGTTCCGGGATGTTGTGTGAAGAAGTCAGTAATAGAGGTGTTGACGCCCGATTTATTCCCCAATTAGGTGACATAGTGAATGAATTGTTTGCCGAAGTAAAACCAGGGGATATCATCATAACTATGGGCGCTGGCGATGTATGGAAGGTTGCGTATGGCTTAACTTCAAAGCTGGGGGGGTGTTAAATGAAGCCAAAGAATGTTGTTGTGTTGATGGGGGGGATTTCTTCAGAGCGTGAAATTTCCCTTCGGTCGGGTAACGCAGTGGCAAATGCTTTAATCAATGCGGGATTTAATGTGACCCGCATTGATGTGAAAGATAAAAAGATTGAAGAACTCGGTTGCGTGGATGTAGATGTTGCATTTATTGCCCTCCACGGATGTTTTGGAGAAGATGGCGGTGTGCAACAACTATTAGAATCAAAAGGCATCCTGTATACAGGTTCAGGAGTAAAGGCCAGTAAGCTTGCGATGGACAAGTTGGAGACAAAACAACGGTTTATTGAGGCCGGGTTAAAAACACCTGACTATATTACCGCTATGCAATTTCAGGAATTTGCCGAAATAGAAGCGTCGGTCAGAAAATTTTCCTTACCGGTCATTATAAAACCCACGAAAAATGGTTCAAGTATAGGAATATCGGTCGTAAGAGATATGGAAAATCTCCGGACAAGCCTGAAAAATGCCTTTGAGGTTGAACACGAAGTACTTATCGAAAGATACATACAGGGGAGGGAGTTTACTGTCGGGATATTGGATGATAAGGCATTACCTATTATTGAGATCAAACCAGCTACAGAATTCTTTAATTATGAGGCGAAATACAAGGATGATAGAACGAAGTACCTCGTCGTAGAGCCTGCCCTGGAGAAAGAAGAAGACGCTGGTACTGGTTCTTCCAGCGTGGGATTCTTGCCGCCGCTTCTTTACTGTAAGTCGCAGCAATTGGCGGTGAATGCGCACAGGGCGCTTGATTGCAGAGGGTTTTCAAGGGTAGATCTGATGATGGATGACCGTGGCGAATTTTATTTATTAGAAGTAAATACAATTCCTGGCTTTACTGAAAAAAGCTTGTTGCCCAAGGCAGCAAAGGCCGCAGGAATGACTTTTCCCGAGTTGTGTGAAAAAATTGTCGAACTTGCATTCCAGAACTTCCACTGCCCCACAGCGTTTGAGGACAAGCTTGTGACTATAAATGAATCAAAACAACATTAAGCATGCAATAAAAAGCTATTTTAATCTTCAGCCTTTTGTTGATTTCATTTCTGCAAGGGCACAGGGGTTAAAATCTGTACTCTACCCTTTTCTGCTACGGTTTGCCATCTGTGCATGCGTCATAATTTTTGGAATATGGGGAATAAAAACCGTATGGCATTCCCTGACAAATCTGGATATTTTCAATGTCAGCCCTTCAACCTTTTCTTTTAATACACCCCCCTGGGTTACCGACCGCTTTTCTGCGGACATAAAAAAGGTAGCCGCCTTAAATGCACAGTATGGCATGTTTCAAAATAATCTGACGCAAAAAATAGCAGATGTTTATGGCGGGGTAGTCTTAATTAAGAAGGTAGATGCGATTCAACGGATATTTCCCAATGAATTATATATAAAACTCACCCTCCGTAAACCAGCAGCTATCGTTAAACAGGGAAATCATAGTTATATTGTGGATGACGAGTGTGTATTATTGCCAAAAGAATACTATACGTTGCCTAACCCCGATTATGATAGTCCCCATATCCAGAGTAATAAATTATTGAAGGTACCCTTTTATGGCTACGCCTGGAATGACAAGGGTGTGCAGGCAGGGGTCGGGTTAGTAAAATTTCTCAGGGCAAATAACATTCACAACCTTTTTAAGATTGTAGCTGTAGACGTTTCAAATGTATGTAAAAGACGTACCACGGGCAAAAGCGACATTATCTTATGGACAGAGAACAACACACAGATAAAATGGGGATGCTCGCCTCTTTGTAATGCCCCCAATGAACTTTCTGACGAAGAAAAACTACAGAATCTGCTCAGTATTGCAAAGGCAGAAGGGACGAATCTGAAACAAATGGAGTACGTTGACGTGCGTTTTAAAAAACCTCTGGGTAAAAAGTGGGCGAAGGTTAATGAAAATGATCCTTTGGAGGAATAGAAAATA
>JAHFOW010000078.1 GCA_023261465.1 Planctomycetota bacterium | reverse complement strand
GCCCTGTTGTTTCATCCTTTTCAACGAGCATGAGCTTTGAATCTTCACCGCCGATCTCGATAATCGTGCGAATTTCCGGATATAATGTTGTTGCTGCGGTACTGTGTGCAACAACCTCATTGATAAAGGCAATATTCATTAATTGAGATACAAATTTTCCGCCTGAGCCTGTAATAGCTATGCCGTCAATATCATCAATGTGAGTTCGGTTAAACATGTCTTTCAACACGAGAAGAAATGTTTCAACTGGTTGGCCATGCGAACGGACATAGTGGTTTTCCAGGATTTCCTTATGTTCATTGATCAAAACTGCTTTTACGCTCACCGAGCCAATATCAAGCCCTATATATTTTTTCTGTGACATAATTTTATTCACACTCCCCATCTTTACTTTTACCGACTTTTTAATTCTAAAATCTCATTCTTTAAATCGTTGAATCCGCCAGATGATAATATTCCTTATACAGATAATTTATGCAAGAGGATAGTTGTATTCAAATCTATTTTATGCTCCATCAGGTAGAGCGATTATTTCTTTACAACCTCATCGGGGGGCGTTATTTTCCCCGTAATAGCGGATGCAGCGGCAACTGCCGGGTTGCACAAATATATTTCACTCTTGGGATGTCCCATACGACCGACAAAATTGCGGTTAGTCGTTGATAATGCCCGCTCACCCTCAGCGAGGATCCCCATATGACCACCCAGACATGGGCCGCATGTCGGTGTGGAAACTACCGCCTCGGCGTCAATAAATATGTTCATCAGGCCCTCGTTAATCGCCTGCTTATAAATATCCTGAGTTGCAGGTATAATGATGAGGCGGATAGAAGGATGTACTTTCTTTCCTTTGAGGATTTGGGCTGCTACCCGAAGGTCTGAAATCCTTCCATTGGTACAGGATCCGATAACCACCTGGTCAATTTTAATTCCGGCAACTTCTTCCACCGGTTTCGTATTTTCCGGTAAACTGGGAAGGGCGACCTGCGGCGAAATCTCTGAAGCATTAAATTCGTATGTTTTTGTATAATGGGCATCGGAGTCGCTCTGGTAGATTACCCATTTTTTCTGTACCCTTCCTTTTATGTAATCTTCGGTGTTTTTATCAGGAGAGATGATACCACTCTTGGCGCCTGCCTCGATTGCCATATTACATATAGCGAATCGGTCATCCATCGGCAGTTGTGATATTCCGCTTCCGGCAAACTCCATTGCTTTATAGAGAGCGCCATCCACACCGATTTTCCCAATGGTATAAAGGATCAAATCCTTTCCTGACGTCCAATTTTTCACCTTGCCGTGAAAAACAAATTTAATGGATTCCGGCACCTTCAGCCATACTTTTCCCGTGGCAAAACATGCGGCGAGGTCAGTGCTTCCAACGCCTGTCGAAAATGCCCCAAGAGCGCCATAGGTACATGTGTGAGAATCAGCGCCTATGACAAGGTCGCCGGGCGCCACAATCCCTTTTTCTGGCAGAAGGGCATGTTCAATTCCCATCCGGCCAATCTCGAAGTAATGTTTCAGATGATGCTTTTCTGCAAATACCCGCAGGGATTTTGACTGCTGAGCGGATTTTATGTCTTTATTCGGGGTAAAGTGGTCGGGGACTAAAACAATCTTTTCCGGATCAAAAACTTTTGTAAGTCCTATTTTTTCGAACTCTTCTATAGCAATAGGAGCGGTAATGTCATTTCCCAGACAAATGTCGACATCTGCATAAACAAATTGACCGGGACGTACTTCTTTTGCGCCCGCATGTGCGGCGATGATCTTCTCTGTTATTGTCATTCCCATAGATTATGTTAAACATAGCAGTATGCTTTGTCTTCTTTTTCAAAGCGCAAGCAACTGTAAATGATTGTTATCAAAAGAATAAAAAATAATTAATTTTCCGAAAACCGAACCGGATGCCACGATTTCAGGAATAAGGGGTCCTGCAAATATTTTTTATGACACTTGGAGCACAAATCAAACCGAAAAGTCTTATATTCATCGTCTTCTAAAATTTCAGAGGCATCTTCCATTTCATCCTGCATCTCATCATCTTCGTCTTCCTCTTCCATATCCATGATATCTTCATCGATGTCCATATCGTGGTCACATGCGGCATAAACCTCAATCTTCACCACATACCGGATATCGTCCTCTGCCAACAACGATTTACCGCACATATCGCAAGTATAGTGCACCATTCAAATTCCTCCAAGTAAGTTTATTTTTGCAAAAACATTCTTTTGTCTTCCACCTAAGCCATAGCCCTGAGTCTTTTAACCCTTTCTTCGATTGGTGGATGGGTGCTAAAAAGCGTGGCAAATGAACGACCACTTAAGGGACTTACAATAAATAAATGGGCAGTTGACTGACCTGCTTCCATCGGCCTGGTTATCGATGCCTGCTGTAACTTTAACAGGGCATTTGCCAGTCCCTGGGGGTTTTTCGAGAGTAAAGCGCCACCTTTATCGGCGGCATATTCCCGTGAACGGGAGATTGCCATTTGAATTAAAAGCGCAGCAATAGGCGCCAGAATGGCCATAAACAAAATCGCAAAACCATTACCCCTGTTTCCTCCTTCCTCATTCCTTCCCCCATATCCACCGAACAAGGCCGCCCATCTCGCCATATTAGACAACATCATGATGGCGCCGGCGATAGTCGCTACAATTGTCGATATAAGGATATCATGGTTTTTGATATGAGATAGCTCATGGCCCAGCACACCTTTCAGCTCTTCATGTGTTAGTGAACCCAGAAGTCCTTGTGTGACCGCAACTGCGGCATGCGTAGCATTTCTCCCCGTTGCGAAGGCGTTCATTGCCTGGTTTGGGATAACATACATTCTGGGCATGGGTAACCCAGCAGCTTCGGTTAATTCTTTTACCGTTTTATAATAAGCAGGAGATTCGCTTTCAGATATTTCCTGCGCCCCATACATCCTGAGAACGATTTTATCGCTGAACCAATAACTAAAAAAATTCATACACAGCGCAATGCCGAATGCATACATTGCTCCATGTTGCCCACCAACCATGCCGCCTATCCAGACAAGCAGGAGCGTTAAAACAACAAGTAGTACAGTTGTCTTAAAATAATTCATTCAAAGTTTCTCCAGTCACATTTTAAAAGAACGGCGTAAGCCTATTTACAAAATTATAAAAAATTTAATATTTATAAAACTTTTCTTACCTCCAAATTTATTATAAGTGTAGCCTACCTTTTGTCAAGAAATTTAATCATCTTCCCATACCCTTGAAAAACGTATTTTTGGGCGACTTTTATTATGGACTTTGACCGTGAAAATAAGGTGAAATATGACTTGTCGAAATATGAGGTTGTCTATGGTATCTGTTCAAACTTTCTGAAAATGGCTGACTTTACGGCCTCGTACTGTGCCGGCACTTCAACGGGCAGGTTGGCAAAGCGCGGAGTTACTTCTTCCAGGTTATTTTCGTGATAATTTATTTTAAACTCAGAAAATTTCAAGCCGTGGGCGGTAGAGATAACAACAACCTGCTCCTTTGGACCTATCTCTTTCCTCTTTATTAACTTTATTAATACGGCAAGGGCTACACCGGTATGGGGACAACTGAACAACCCCGTCGTGTCCGCCTGTGCTGAGGCGTTTGCCAACTCGTCCTCGGTTGCCTGTTCGACGATGCCATGAAATGCCTTTAATACGTTGATGGCCTTTTTATAACTCACGGGGTCGCCTATTTGAATAGCATTGGCAAGCGTCTTTTGCGCCTTTACCGGTTTAAATTCTTTAAAACCGGTCAAATAGCTGAGATAGAGGGGATTTGCCTTAGCTGCCTGTGCACAGACGATGCGTGGCAACTTGTTTATCATACCGACTTCCTTCATGAGGAGAAAACCTTTTCCCAGCGCTGCGGTGTTTCCCAGATTCCCGCCGGGAACAATAATTACATCCGGTACTTCCCAATCAAACTGCTGAACTATTTCAATGCTTACCGTCTTTTGTCCCTCAATACGAAGGGAGTTCATGGAGTTGGCAAGGTAGATATTGTTTTTGAGACAAATCTCTTTTACAAGCTTCATACAACCATCGAAATCGGTATCAATGGACAACGTAAGGGCGCCATTGGCAATCGGCTGGATAAGTTGTGCGTGGGATACCTTGTTTTTCGGTAAAAACACAATCGCAGGTATGCCTGCCGCGGCACAATATGAGGCCAACGCAGCAGACGTATCGCCCGTGGAGGCACAGGCAACAGCGGGTATCTTTTTTCCATCAGAGATCATCTGCTTGACCATGGAAACCAACACGGTCATCCCCAGGTCTTTAAAAGACCCTGTATGGGCATTGCCGCACTGTTTGATCCACAGGTTTTCTAAGCCAAGCTCCGCTCCCAATCGTTCCGCCCAGAAGAGATTGCTTCCGCCTTCGTATAAAGAGACGACATTTTTATTTTCTACCTGGGGACAAACAAACTCCTTCTTGCCCCACACCGAGCTTCCGTAAGGCCATTTGGTTCGCCGGTAACGCTCGTCAAACAGCTTTTTCCAATGTTCAGGAGTATGCCTGCGGAGCCTGTCTAAATCATGTTTTACCTCCAGCAGGTCGCCGCACTTTTTACACTGGTAAACAACCTCATTAAGTTCGTATTTTTCATCACATCCGGAAATACACTGAAACCACGCCCGGTACGGCATGTATGAAATCTCCTCTCCAAATTAACACTTTAAAGCATATAATAAAATCGCCCGGATAGTTCTAATGCTTCAATTACAGGCATGTTGGGATTATAAGATGCAGGTGATTATTTGTCAAGGTTTTGATTTTGACAATACTGCCAGGGTTCTGGTAAGATTTTTAAACGTTATGTATTTACAAAATTTATTTTTAAAGATATTCTCATATTTTCACAAAGTGGATGGGCAATCCATCCGGCAGGAGTTTAAACATGCCTTTAGCATAGGCGCGGTTCCTGAAAACAACCCATTAAACGAAAAGGAAGTCGCTCTTATTGTGAAATTGGCGACCATGGTTCAAAGGCGAAGGCTATCAGTTCCGGCGACGATGTTCCTTGAATGTATGCAACCACTGAACTACCTTGGAAGTCAGCTCATGGTATTTTTCAGGCCATTTTTAACCTTTTTCTTTACGCCGGCAGAGTATGATGTATTCCAGGGAATCCTGGAAAAAAGAGAAGGCGTCAAAAGGGTTATCGAAGAATTGGAAAAGAGGATAATACGGTGAACGTTATTATTGCCACAGACTGCGGTAGCACTACAACGAAGGCCATCCTGATCGAGAAGAAGGATGGTGTATATCGCCAGACCTTTCGGGGCGAGGCGCCCACTACGGTAGAAGCCCCTTTTGAGGACGTAACCCGTGGTGTTTTAAACGCATTTGCAGAGGTAGAGGAACTCTCCGGCCGTAAAATCCTGGACGGTGAAAAGATCATTACCCCTGCCCGGGGAAATGTTGGAGTAGATATTTATGTCTCCACCAGCAGCGCTGGCGGTGGATTGCAGATGATGGTTGCCGGCGCTGTAAAGACTATGACCGCAGAAAGCGCCCAACGTGCGGCGCTCGGCGCTGGCGCAATTGTAATGGACGTCATAGCGTCCAACGACCGGCGACTCCCTCATGAAAAAATAGACCGCATCCGGCATTTGAGGCCCGATATGATACTCCTCTCCGGCGGTACGGATGGAGGGACGGTAACTCATGTAGTGGAGCTTGCTGAGTACATTTCCGCCGCCAATCCCAGGCCACGGCTCGGCATGACCTTTCAACTCCCTGTTATTTATGCGGGAAACAAGGAAGCACGGGAAAAAATCAAGGAAATTCTGAATCAAAAAACTTCTCTCCACATTACGGATAATATCAGGCCCACGCTTGAACGGGAAAACCTCTTTCCGGCACGGCAGGAAATCCAGAAGCTCTTCCTCGAACACGTCATGGCCCAGGCGCCGGGATACAAAAAGCTTATGACATGGACGGGGGCGCCTATCATGCCCACGCCAGGCGCAGTTGGCCTTATTATGCAAACGATTGCCAGAAAGAATACTATTAATGTTGTGGGTGTGGATATCGGCGGGGCCACCACGGACGTATTTTCCGTGTATGGGGAAATCTTTAATCGCACCGTAAGCGCCAATCTTGGCATGAGCTACAGTATATCGAATGTGCTGGCAGAGGCGGGGCTTGATAATATCCTGCGCTGGATACCGTTTGATATGGATGAATCCGACCTTCGAAACAGGATTAAGAACAAGATGATCCGGCCGACAACAATTCCCCAGACCCTGGAAGAGTTGAAAATAGAACAGGCCATCGCACGCGAGGCGCTGCGGGTGTCTTTTGAACAGCACAAATCACTGGCGGTAGGACTCAAGGGCGTGCAACGGGAGCGTGATATTTCTGAGGCATTTAAACAGGAGATTTCCGGGGATACCATCGTTGATATGCTTAAATTGGATTTACTGGTTGGGAGCGGTGGCGTTCTCTCTCACGCTCCACGCAGGTCTCAGGCCATGCTCATGGTGATTGACGCATTCCTGCCCGAAGGTATTACAAGGATTGCAGTCGATAGTATCTTCATGATGCCACACCTGGGCGTCCTTTCAACAGTAAATGAACAGGCAGCCACGGAGGTGTTTGAAAAAGACTGTTTGATCCATCTGGGAACGTGCGTTTCTCTTGTTAGGAATATGACAGGAAAGCCTGGAGAAAAATGTATTTCATACATAATAACCATGCCCGATGGTAAAAAAATAGAAGAGTCACTGCCTTACGGAGAATTGCGTGTTTTACCGCTTGATATCGACCGGGTCGCAGAGATTGATGTTGTACCCGCGAAAAATTTTGACGTCGGTAGCGGTAAGGGCAAACCGGTTAAGGCAAAGGTTTCAGGCGGTAGTGTGGGTATCGTTATTGATACCCGTGGAAGACCCATCACATTAGCAAAGGACAGGGCGTCACGGGTAAAACAACTCCGGCAATGGGCAAAGGCCATTGATGCTTATCCGGAATGAAAGAAAATTAATACCCGCAGATCTCCATGGTTATTCTATCATTCAAAAAAGCGGATGATTTTAAAATTACGCTAAAAGCACAAAACAATAATAGAGGTTTTAAGAAACATGACTCACGCATATACGCCAGGATTACGCATAAATGAACGAACAAAGGTTACAAGCCGCCGTGTCCTACCTTTACTCGGTGACGTTGTCGTCAAAAAGGGTGATGTCTTAAAAGCTGAAGACGTTGTGGCCAGGACGCATTTGCCGGGCAAGGTGCACGCCATAAATGCAGTAAATCGCCTGGGAATTCAGCCCAAAGATTTAAAAGAATACATGCTCAGGAAAGAAGGAGACTCCGTCACGAAGGATGAAATCATCGCCGAAACGAAGCCATTCATCAAGATGATGAAGACCGTCCTGCTTTCGCCCATTACCGGAACCATCGAAACTATATCCGCGGTTACAGGCCAGGTATTCTTGCGGGAACCGCCAAAACCCATTGAGGTACATGCATACGTAGATGGCACAGTGATCGATATCATGGATAAGGAAGGGGTGGTCATGGAAACAACAGCCACGTTTATTCAGGGCATCTTCGGCGTGGGCGGAGAAACCGTTGGCGAGCTTGCTATTACCGTAGATAAGCCAGATGATATACTCACTGCTGATCGTATTCTGCCGGCACATAAAGAAAAGATCATCGTTGGCGGCGCATACATCCAGCACGATGTAATTGACAAGGCAAAAGAGGTAGGTGTCAGGGGTATTATTGTGGGCGGATTAGATGATGAAGATCTCAGGAAACTGCTGGGGTATGATCTTGGTGTTGCTATTACCGGCTCAGAAGAAATCGGTATTACCCTTATTATTACCGAAGGTTTTGGCAAAATACAGATGGCGCTCAGGACTTTTGAATTATTAAAATCCCGCTCAGGATCAAAAACCTCCATCAACGGCGCAACGCAGATTCGCGCAGGGGTAGTAAGACCAGAAATCGTTATCCCCTTTGATAAGGCGAGTAAGACAACCGAATCAACAGATGAACCCCTTGGGCGGGGCATGGAAATCGGCGACCCGATAAGGATCATTCGCGTACCTTATTTTGGCAAGATCGGCAAAATCAAATCACTCCCGTTTGCCCCGCAAAAGATAGAAACAGAAGCAACCGTCCGTACACTTGAGGTTGAATTTCCTGATGGCTTCACGGCAAATGTTCCGAGGACAAATGTGGAGATGATTGAGACGTAAAAAGAGAACAATATAAACCGCCAGACACGAAGAAAACAAGGTAGTTCTGGTTGATAAAAAACCATTCGTCAGACATGCTAAGGAATTTTTTTGGAGAATCGTTGGGTATTGTATCACAAAACCAAACTTAATTTACTTTACATTCACACTCACTTTCCAACGGGCACTTATCACACCTTCGTTTCTTACAAAAATCCTTTCCCAACCTTAACAGCGCTGCCTCGAAGTCGCTGAAATCATTACCGGGAATTTTGTTGAGCGTCCAGAATTTTTTGAGCGCAAATAAAGGTTCTTCCATTTGACTAATGAATCCCAAGTTTATGGCCGCAAGGATTACCAATTCGGATGGGGCCGGGTTTGCCATTTTCCATACAGGACGGAGTTCTCTCAGGAATATGTTTACGGTAACATCGCCTATTCCCCTCCCTAATCCTTTCAGCAAGTCTTCCAGGTCATCTTCGTCATCCACCATTTCATGGAGTTCATTCAAATCACCATGGTAAAATTTCTTTAAGTCCTTCATTATCTCAAGGAGTTTCGTTGCTGTGGAAAAGTCGTAGCGTACATACCCGCCGTCATCCAGTATCCTCACGAGACCGTCCCAACCGGTCTCAAGAATCTTTTCCGGCGAAAGGACGCCGCATCTTTCAAATTCTCTATAAGTCTTTATGGCAATATTCGTCCCTATCCGTGCGCCAAACAACTTCGAGGCGAGGAACCACTTGAATATTTCCGTGGATTCCCCTTTGGACAGGTCAATTCCAAGCTTCTCAGAGAATTTTCCGCCAAGCGCAGAAATGAGTTTCTCGATCGTATTTTTCACATTTTCCATATAAAATTTATAAATTGTAATTCGTAAATTATTTGATGTGTCTATGTATGCACTCTGTGCGTCGAGTGATTGTTATTGTAGAAAAGAGCGGTTAATTTGAAAAGCTTTGTAGTTATGTCAACTCAGCAGCAGATTGACCGCCGTTAAAGGTTTTTGCCCATTATCTTACTGACTGCCCGTTAACAATGCCTGGAGGGTATATGCAAAATGGCTAACGCAAAAGCTAACCGGCGTGCAGCTTTTTAGCACGTCCGGTTGAGCGACTTGTTAGGCGTGTTGTTTTTTGTGCAAGCTTGATTAGTGATAGGAGCGCATTATTAACCGCTTCTTCGTTCGGGAAAACCTCAGAGACTTCCGGTTTTTGAACAATGACGTTTGATGACTCGCTCATACGTTTTGCATACTTTCCACGCACCAAAGTCCCCGTGAAATCTGAGCGCTTATATTCGGCACGCAATTCGTCTTTTTCTCTTTGTTTAACCTTCTTCATAAATTTTTCTCTTTTTGCCGTCTGCTGGATTTGATTGTTATACGGTTTTTTTTAATTTAAGTATTTTGGCTTGTGATGATTCCAGTATTGAATCGCGAAGAAAAGAACTTGCCTCTAATATTTCTATGCCAATTAATTCACCGCTTTCATTCAACTCAGCCGTAATATTTGGGCTTAACTCAATGCTATCTGCTTCTTTTTCCTCAGAGATAACTATATGCAGAATATCTTCATCTTTAAAATATGCCATCTTTGTTTTATCCATATATGAACCTCCCTGTTTTAAGTCTGAAATTAATTTGTTGACGCGTAGTAGCATGAATTGAGACAGGTATTATTTCACTTCCATGTTTCTCATATGGAATTATAACCAGTCTATCATCATGTTTACCTACGGTAATTAAACGTTGAGTTGCAGTATCGAAGTATCTTTCTCCCGAATACCGTAATATATTTTCAACCTTTGGAAGTTCGAATTCTCTTAATTCTGCTCTATACTTCATATAGTCAGTCCATACGATCATTGGCTCTTCAGGGTTTCTCACATCCCATCCAATGTTTTATATTTAATTATAACGTAAACGACCTAACTCAGCGGTGCAGTGCATTTCTGCATCCGCTGCAGTGACTTGTTAGGCAATATTTTTTTCCATCTGCAGGTAGGATAATTCGGAGATATTTGCTTTTTCTTTTGCATGTTCAATTGTCATGCTTACCAGATTTCCTTTTTCATCCAAATCGATATAAAGATTTTCCGATATTTCCCTTGTCTCAATAATTGATTCATTTGAAAATTCTATTAATGCAGTATCGCTATCTGCAAAATATCTAATTTTCATGGCGATTCCTCCTTAAAACTTCGATCAAAAAAAGCATTATGAACCGTCTCTCCATCTTCCAATAATATTACTCTTAAATATTTTTCCGCTTCTTCAATATAACCCCATTTTTTTATTCTTCCATCAGATTGCCTTTGTTCTCTCAATGGGTTGTTAATCGTTTCAATTATCCATTCTTCTTTTATAATCGCCCTATCTGGGCGTTGTCTTACGAATAAAAAATATTGTGTACATTTCATAATTGGGCTAATTATAGCATATTATCTTTACTGCCTAACGAAATGCATCAGCCGACGCGCCACAGAGCGAAAAATGAAAACCAAACCACGCTTATTCGCGGTCGGCTGGATGCCGGTGTTCTGCCTACTTCATTTTTTGAAATCCTAAATTTAATGCTTTGAATAATCCATAATGAACTCGATATTTAGAAGATAGCAGCACCTTTGGAGAAATATTTGACGGGCTACGCTCTCTGTAACACCATCTAAAGAAAGGCTCGCGCTCAAGCTCTTCAATAGAACAAAGAATATTTGTATCGTATAAAAATTGCAAAAATGATTCCGCAGACTGAACAAATTGTGGAATCTCAGATCTATTGGAAGTGAGCTTTTCAAGAATATAGCGCTGAAAGTTATTATATACATTTAGATATTCATCATATGTGAATTCTGCTCTACCTTTTAGAAATGAAAAAAACTTGAGAAACAAATCGAAGTCTTCCTGATGGTAGTAAAATGATAATTGATCACGTATTCCGCCGAGCAAATATTCTGAGTATTTATTCTGAAAGTCATAACTATCAAATAGGCGTTCTGGAAATGTTAACTCATTGCACTTTTTCTCTATGTATTCCTCCTGCATAATCGATAATAAAGTAACCAGATCGCGTGGCCTCGAATAGGAAATCCTGAGAAATTTATAAAATGATGGATCGTGTTCTCTACTGTGATTTGTCGATTGGGCTTTCCAGGGGAGATAGTAGTCCCAAGCTGCCCCGAGTGCCAGGGGTGTGTCTTGTTGCGAAGAAAGCATTCTATCGGACAATTCAAAGATTTTTGAGCTTCGGTAACTCGGATATGTAGTTCTCCAGTCTAAATATACTGAGTTGTCTCTGACTTTATTGGCTGAATTTTGCAAGCCAAGAGAATTAAATATATCTGGCCGCACAAGCAAGATAACACGAAACCGGCCTTTTGAATCCTTTATATTTGACAAAAAATCATGATTAAGACTCCAGACTGCATCAGCAAGCCCTTTTACGCAATCCAAGTAGTCTTGGTATGGTATCAAGCCAGGGCGGACATCAATGCCATCTATAAAAAGCAGGTGATTGCTTCTTAGTTTTAACTGGCTTAATGCTTTTTCAAATTGATTTTGAATATAAAGAAGATTTACTTGGAATCGAGATTCTTGAAAATTAGCACTTACGCTTTGTTCTCCGCCTAACTTAAGATATTTGCTTATTAATTCAGCAGTAAGTTTGGAATTCTCAATCAAATGCAAAACTGAAATGATTTCTGGTGAAAATGCATTCGAGTAATACTCGTCGACAGCCTTCATCAATGCATTGAGTTTTGCCTTTTTAGTGAATGGAGAATGGTCTAACTCTTCGCTCTTTATGCTTTTGGTCAGAAGCAAAAGCAGAATGACTTTCCAGATACTTGAATAATCCGAAAGCTGCAAGTGTTTTTCCTTTTTTAAGGCAACAAATTTCTGATAGTCGGTTTCGCGCAAGAATTTCAACTGTGAGAGTGTTTCACTGTAATTATTGTTTGTCAAAAAGACGGAATAAGCTGTTTTACCAGTACCTTTTTCCCCGATCAGAAAATATGTGTTTTCCTTTAATAACTGATCCAAATAAATATTTCTGACGAATATTGAGTTGAATAATGCCTTATTAGCTTTTGATCGATAATTTTCAGCATCACCAAAGCCTAAGTTAAGATCTGCAATTGACTTCATATTCTCCCCCATTTGTCTTTATTAATATTTCCTGCAGAACGGCCCGCGTATCACCCGCAGGCAAAGCCTGTCGGGTGCATGCGCTTGTTAGCCAGCCGATCATGTTTTCGCAAGTTCTCGTTCACTGAGAACCAAATTCACAATCGGCAGAGATAGAACTTCCAAGCGAGACAAGTCAATAAA
>JAHFOW010000227.1 GCA_023261465.1 Planctomycetota bacterium | reverse complement strand
TATTGCGCTCTTTCAGAGCTTAAAATATTTTTGTACTTTTACCCAGGGCGTTGCCCTGGGCTTTCCTATGTAAGCCCTTCGGGCTTTTACAACACCCTCTTCTGCATTCAGAGATAAACTCCCACACAGCCCTATCATCTGCTTATTGACAACTTAGAGTCGGACGGATATACGACATTCAGTTGCACTTCTACCCAGCCCTAACAGGGCTGTGATAAGACAGCCCAAGGCAACGCCCTGGGAAAAAGAAATAGCACAGTATTAACCCTGAAAGGGTTATATAAAAGCTAAAAATGCTTTTAACCACAAATTATCACAAAAATTCAGGAACTTACAAGGCATAGTAATCCGCCCTCTATCTTCCACACTATTTTTATTGCGCTCTTTCAGAGCTTTAAATTATATTGCACCCTTACCCAGGGCGTTGCCCTGGGCTTTCCTATGTAAGCCCTTTGGGCTTTTACAACACCCTCTTCTGCATTCAGAAATAAACTTCTACCCAAGTTGTGGTAAACCTCTATACTGATAATCGTCCTCTTATACATTCAGAGCCAAACTTCTACCCAGCCCTATCAGGGCTGTGATAAGACAGCCCAGGGCAACGCCCTGGGAAAAAGAAATAGCGCACTATTAACCCTGAAAGGGTTATATAATTACGGGAGCATATAGCCAAAGTCCCCTTCCAGTCCGCCTTTTTTATTATAGGGAGAAACTGTGGAAGTGCCCGTTTTTGAGGCTATACCTTCCAGACAACCAAGCAGATAAAATTCAAAATCATTCGGCTCTACATACTTATCGGTAGGTAGTGTTTGTTTTGTTTTATCCAGTGGCTTAACGAGATGGGTGGTTACAATGACGACTAATTCGGTCTCACTCTTTTCAAAATCGCTCGACCTGAACAGCATGCCAAGGATCGGAATATCACCGAGGAGCGGATATTTTCGCACATCCTGACGGTATTCGTCATTCAGAAGACCGGCAATGGCAAAGCTCTGTCCATCTGCGAGTTCAACCACCGTCGATACCCGTCTCGTAGAAATAGCAGGTATTACGAAATCCCTCAGACGAATGGCCTTGCTAAAGTCAAGTTCAGAAACCTCAGGCGCTACCTCCATACTAATTTTATTGTTACTCAACACCGCCGGAGTGAAATTTAACCCAACGCCAAATGGCTTCCATTGAATGGTAATCGTTGAAAAACCTCCGCCGCCAGTTTGGGGAACAGGGACAGGAAACTCGCCGCCTGCAAGGAAATAAGCAGTCTTTCCACTTAAGGTAATGAGGGTTGGCTCTGCTAAAATACGGAGTAATCCTTCTTCCTTTAACGCATCAATAAAAACCGTCCAGGTTGCCCCTGCGCCAAGAAATCGAAAAATCATGTTCACTTTATCAGAAGAACCAGATACTACCCCTCCTGGAACAGCTCCAGGATTTACCCGCGCAAGACTATTGAGCATGGAAACTCCAAATTGCTGCCCGCTACTACTTAAAAAACCAAAATTGAAACCCAGTCTTCGTATAAGATTACGGGACATTTCAGATATCCGGACTTCGAGCATTACCTGTTGAACCCCGCTGACCTCAAGCAAATTATTGAGTTGGAGCTTTCCATCCTTGTCAATGGGCGCATACGACCCTGCAATGTCTAATATTTTCGTAAGGACAGCAGTACCTGAAACAGTCCCGGAAAGCGTAATACTCCTATTCGTCGCAGTAACCTGTATGTCATTCTCATTAGGGAACAGTACATGAAGTTGTTCTTTTAATCCCTGAATCTCCGGAAGCACCTCAAGCTCACATATAGCAATAATCTTATCCTTATCGTCCCATAAAGTAAGATTTGTCATTCCGGACTTTTTTCCTGTCACATATATCTGCTGTGGCTTCAGCACAAGGGCATCGGCAATTTCCGGTTCAGCTAAAGAAACCCGCCGTACAGGAACTTCAATCGAAAGTATTGTGGATTTTCTCACCGTAAGCACAATCTGCTGTGATGGCTTTGAAATAATGCTGACTTGTGCTGTAACCTCTGCCATGGAATATACGGAAATAATGCCCGGTAAACCAAAAAATAGTATAAAACAGACAAAACTGTAACGTATACTTATATTCCCCCAACGCACATTCTTTCTCCTTTTCTCAAATCTTGTCATAGCCTTTATCAAGGATAATTCACAGTATTGCTTTTTACTGTTGTTTTTCCTCTTCTACCTTCTTTGTACTTATAGCGTATTATTGCTTAAATGCCACGAGTGCGCTGATAATTGCAGGTCCCAGTATTATTACAAACAGAGATGGGAAAATAAAAAATATCAGGGGAAATAATAATTTCAGGGCAAGCTTGGCGGCCTTTTCTTCCGCCAGCAGATGCCGTTGTACCCTTAAGAAATCAGAGTGTGCCCTCAATGACTGCGCAATACTCGTCCCAAACTTATCCGTTTGAATTAACAATGTTACCAGACTTTTCACTTGTTCCAGTTTAATCCTGCTTGCAAGTCCCTTCAGCGCATCCCGCCGTGACTTTCCAAGCCTCATTTCCCGGTTGTATAATTTAAATTCTTCACTGAGCGGTTTATTTCCATATTGCATCTCACGGGCAACTCTATCGATGGCGGAATCCATGCCCATTCCAGACTCAACGCACACGACAAGCATATCTAATGCATCAGGAAAACCTTCCAGAATCTTCTCTTTTCTGCGGGCAATCTTCATCCTCAGCCAAATCTCCGGCAAATAAAAACCTATTAATACGAGAAAAATATACCCGGACAGCATTAAAAGCGGGGATATTTGTATTTGTATAAAAGTTTCAAGAAAGAAAAATGTAGCAGGCAGGATGATTGCAAATAACACCTTAATACCAGAAAAGATCTTTGCCGCGTTCACGCTTTTATACCCAAGACTCAACAGATTCTCCTGGACGCGAGACAGGGTTTCTTCATTTTTAGGTTTTGCAATATTTCCCAACTGAGATGCGGCGCCCAGGAAGAATTGTTTCAACATGGATTGTTTTTGAGTTGGCGGACTTGCATGCCCTCCCCATGCATGGCCGGCGCCTCCTTTTGATATTTTCTTTAGTATAGACCTCCGTTCTATGAATGATGTTGTGAAAATGATACTGGTAATTGAAACCAATGCAGTTATAAAAAATACGACAATGGGGATAACAATGATACTATCCATGTCCTCTTACTCCTCATACCTTTATATTAACCATCTTCTTCATCACGACAGCGCCCAAAAACATCGTAGAAAAGGATATTATGAGTAATATCTTTCCCAGCGGTTCTCTGAATAAAACATATACATAATCCGGGCTTACCATAAAAAGCGCAAGCCCTATAAAAAAGGGAAGGGCAATCAAAACAATGGCAGATAGCTTTCCCTCTGCCGCCAAGGCGTTGATTTTGGATTCCAGTTTAAATCTTTCCCTTATAAGGTGCGAAATATTTTCTAATATTTCGGCAAGATCGCCGCCTGTCTCCCTCTGCAGGGCAACCGCCATGACAAAAAACTTGAGATTAGAACAATCTATACGCCCGGAAAAGTTTATTAGTGCTTCTTTTATACCCACGCCAAAGTTGGTTTCTTCAACAACTTTGGCAAATTCACTTCCAAGTGGACTATCAAACTCCTCCGCCAGCAATCTGAGGCCGCTGCCAAATGCATGTCCAGCCCTTAAAGAACGCGCAAGTAAATCAAGGGCTTCAGGCAATTGCCTCTCAAATTTCCTTACCCGCAAATATTTCATCACACTAACATAGAAAAAAGGAGCGCTTCCCAGGGGAAAAACGGCCAAAATACTGAGGTAAATATTTTGCGTTTTGTAAAACACAATCAAAAATGCAAAAAGAGCAAGAATCCCGGTAACTAAAATAAAATACGCTATCGGAAACCTGATGTCTGCCAATGGTAACGCATTATCTATCTTTCTAACGAGTGGAATACGGCTTAACAACTGGTCAAGCCAGATAATTTCACTCAACCTTCTTCTTTTTTTCGTAATATCAACAACTTTACTTTGTGCTTCGGATGATGCAAAAACCCTGGTATGTTTCTCTAACCTGTCTGC
>JAHFOW010000077.1:11389-12570 GCA_023261465.1 Planctomycetota bacterium | reverse complement strand
AAAATATCAAAGATTTTTTGTAACTACTCAGCAAAAATGTTTTAATACAGGTGTTTACAGACGAGAAATTTACAAAACAGGCCGGGGATGTAAACGGGCTTGTTGGACGATTTCGGGGACGGCCTCTTCCCATTCGACAGCCATGATATGGACGCCGGCAACGCCTTTTACTTCTCTTACCTGTTCGATAACCTCCAGGCATATCTTGATACCCTCTTCTTTGCCTTTCTTCGCAGCAGAGGCGGCTGTCATCCGGTTCATAACCTCATCGGGCACATCCATACCAGGCACGTTATACTTTATATGTTTGGCCATACCGGCAGACTTGAGTGGGGCAACTCCTGCCAGGATAAATACCTTTTCGTGGAGTCCCATATCGGTAACCATCTTCATCCACTCTTTGAATTTATTAACATTGTAAATAATCTGTGTCTGGATGAAATCGGCGCCGGCAACGACCTTTTTGGCAAGCCTTACCGCGCGATATTTAAAGGGGTCAGCAAAGGGATTTTCGGCTGCACCGATAAAGAATCTGGGTTCGGACGCCTTCAGTTCCTGGCCGGACTGGAATTTCTTTTCGTCACGGAGTATCTTTACCATCTGAATAAGCTGAATGGAGTCTATGTCAAAAACACCCTTTGCCATGGGGTGGTCTCCAAATTTCTGGTGGTCGCCGGTAAGACACAATACATTTTTTAAACCTAATGCCGCAGCGCCAAGCAGGTCACTTTGAATGGCAATCCGATTTCTGTCACGGCAGGTCATCTGGATGATTGGCTCTACCCCCGCATCGAGAACGATACGACCGGAGGCAATACTGGACATACGCACCACGGCAGTTTGACAATCAGTAATATTAAAGGCATCTCCATAGCCTTTGAGCATAGCAGCCTTTTTTTCTATTATTGATCGGTCAGCGCCGCGTGGCGGGCCGAGCTCTGCCGTTACAGCAAATTGCCCACTACGAAGAATTTTTTCTAAGTTACTACCGGTTTTCATGTCAGAATTATTTTTAACCTATATATAAAAGAATTTTTTTGCTGAATTTTGTCAAAAATGTCTATTTATTCAACCATTCTTCTTTACTAATTCCCGATTGTCTTAAAAGCCTCGTTAAAAAGCCTATTCCAATTTCAGACTCATGCTTATTGGGGATTATAACTGTTTGAGTTCCTTTCTTC
>JAHFOW010000077.1:0-11289 GCA_023261465.1 Planctomycetota bacterium | reverse complement strand
TTCCTTCAACTGTAGGCAGTTCAAGATTGTTTTTTAATCTGAAGATAATCCATTCTTCCAAAGCCTCTCTCAGCTCTTCCCTGCATTTCTCAAGGCTTTCCTCCCGCCCCCATACACCCTGAAAGTTGGGAATCTCTCCCCAGTATTTTCCTTCGTCCTCGATTATCTCATAATGGGCATGTTCCATTGCCTTCTGTATATACTCTGTTAACATAGGGATTATTCCTTTATTTTTTCATTACCAGATGTTCAAGCACCATCCTTCGCGGATGATTTTCCATGCCCGTTGACCAGTCTTTGGGCGGCACAATCCTTTCCATTGTTGCCAGGAGTTGCTGGGTATCCAACTGGTCATATATCTGATGCCATACACAAGGGGTTTCTGCCGAGACCTCGCACCTTCCATTTTGAGAACCGCCGCAAGGCCCGTTAAGGAGGCTTTTTGCACACCGGCTTACCGGGCACAGACCTCCCGTTGTTCCCAGAATACAGTTGCCACAACCTGCACACCGTTCCCAGAAAACACCCTGTTCGACAGGGCCACCCATAAAGGTGGTATTTACACCGGGAAATATCCTTATTTTAGGAAATTTTTCGGCCATATACTGTACGCCAACACCACAGGCGATGGAAACAACGGCGTCGCAATCTTTAATGACTTCTTTTATGTCGTCGATAAATTCCCACTCACACTGACGGAGTGTTGAATTTTCAATGACCTCGAGTTCCCTGCCTTCCAATTTTGCGGCGAGGCGGAGTTGCATAGCAAGTTCTGTGACCTGTTTTTCACCGCCCGTATGACATATTGTTACACAGGAACCACATCCCAGCACGCAGACCTTTTTGAAGCCAGAGAGCATCTGCTTGATTTCCTGAAATTGTTTTGATGACGCTACAATCATTTAATTTACCTCATTTGAGCCTCTGTGAGATTTCGCAGTTCTTCGATCATATTAAAGGAAATTTCGACAATTTCTTTATCATCCTGTAAAGACACAAAATGAGTTTTAAATCGTCTGGTATCCATCCCCAACCCGGCAAGAAGGTGGGTGGTATATTTTGCACGTCTTTCAATCCATTCGCGCTCTTTACAGAAGTGACAGGTATCGTCCTTGCATGCCGTTACCAATACCCCATGAGCTCCTAACTCAAAGGCCCTCAGATATAATGAAGGATCAACCTTCCCCAGTCCTAATACACCTACCCGTTTGACATTCTTAAGGAGTAAATCGCCTGCTGTCGTGGTTGTATCTTCATTGTAATATTCACCATATTGACAATAAAAATGGATAATAAGCGGTTTTATACCCTGGATAAATTTATCCTGAAATATGGTTTCCAGGGTATCTTTGCCACGGTCTTCATAGGACGTTTTAAAGCTAATGGCTTTGGCAGGACATTCCACAATACACAAACCGCAGGACTGGCAATCCCCATCAATATAAGCCGTCGTATCCCCCCTTTTAATTTTCGGCACTTCAAAAGGACAGACCCTCACACAGGTAATGCATCCCACGCATAAATTATCGTCCACGATTGCGCCCGCGCCGCAGTTCATGCACCGTTGCGCCTCTCTCACCGCTGCATTGTGTAAAAATCCAAATTCGACCTCGTCAAAGTTGCTCAACCTTTTATCTAAAGACATGGCAGGCATTTCCTGCTTTTGCTCTTTCCTGATGAGGGGGATTCTGGATGAGGCAAGATCGGGTACTGCGGGTTTTTCAGCCCATTTCGCGTCTTTAAGCGATGCATTTCTCAGGGCATTATGGATGGCAATTGCAGCTTTTTTGCCCTGCGCCATACCTTCCGTCATAGTTCCGCGTCCCAACACAACGTCACCACCTGCATATATGCCATGGACAGAGGTGCTCAGGGTATTCGGATTCGCGATAATCGTGCCACCCCGGGTTACCTGAATGCCTTCCTGTCCTTTTAAGAAGGAAAGATTTGACATCTGGCCTATTGCCAAAATGATAGTGTCTGCCTCTATAACCGACTCAGAACCTTCGTGGAATGCAGGATTAAAGCGTTTTTGATCATCAAAGACATATTTAACCTTAAGGGTCTCCAGGCCACACACCCTGCCGCCCTTTCCGAGAATGCGTTTCGGCCCCACGGAGTTGTTTAATATCACGCCCTCGTGAACGGCCTCCTCGATCTCGAAGTCGGTCGTCGGCATTTCCTTGCGTGATTCAAGGCAGGCAACGGATACTTTGTCCGGTTTCAAACGTAAGGCAGTGCGTGCACAGTCCATGGCAACCGCGCCTCCGCCAATGACCAGCACATTTCTGCCAATCCTTGCGCGTCCTGTTGTATTTACCTCATTTAAAAAGGTAACGCCCTTCAGCACGCCGTCAAGGTTTACACCCTCGATATTTAAGGAACGGCTTTCGAGCAGTCCCACGCCAATAAAGATAACCGAATACCCGTCCTTTTTTAAGCTATCGAAGGTGATATCCACGCCCAAAGTTGTATTATATTTGATTTCCACCCCCAGCTTTTTAATGTATTCCACGTCTTTGTCAATTGCCATGCGTGGCAAACGGTAGGTTGGCACGCCCATACGGAGCATACCACCGGGCGTGGGGTTGGACTCAAAAATGGTACATGAATATCCTAGAAGGGCCAGGTCATTAGCTGCTGCCAGGCTGGCTGGTCCTGCGCCAATGACGGCAATTTTTTCCGGATATTTTTCGGTAGTTGTCTTTCTTGTTTCTTCAGAATAGTTATCGCCCAAAAAACGTTTAAGCCATGCGATTGCAATGGGGGCTTCCGTGCTATTTCTCCGGCACTTCGTTTCGCAGGGATGGGTACAAATACGACCGCAGGCAGAAGGGAGAGGATTTCTCTCTCTTACCAGCCGAAATGCCTCGTTGAAACGGCCTCTGGCAATAAGTTGAACATAATCGCGCGCATCCTGCCGTATGGGACAGGCCAGAATGCACGGCGCCTCTTCATTCATGTTTTTGTCAGATTTTGTACATGTCGTATTTGTTGCCATGGTTACATATTTTATTTAACATTTTTTAGTATAAATTTTTTTATTCGTTTCAAAAACTGCATTGCCGTCACGGTAATACTTATTCGTTCTCATATAAAACCTTATTGCATAGGTGAATTTTGCCAAATCCCGTTACTCACCCATAACCTTAATAATGAGTTTCTTGTCCCGCTGTCCGTCAAATTCGGCATAAAATATACGCTGCCAGGGGCCGAGATCCAGCTTCCCATTTGTTACGGGTACAATGGTCTGATGTCCAATCAACAGGTTTCTGAGATGTGCGTCTCCATTCACCTCCCCCATCCTGTGGTGATAGTAATCGTGCCCTTCGGGGATCAGCTTCAAAAGCCATTCTTCAATATCGCGATGAAGGCCTGGCTCTGCGTCATTAACGAAAACACCGGACGTTATGTGCATGGCGGAAACGAGGATCATACCTTCTTTAATACCACTCTTTTGCAGCACATTTTCAACATCCCTCGTGATATTTAAAAACTCACGGCGTTTTCTGGTGTTAAAGGTCATATATTCGGTAAAAAATTTCATAGAAAATGGACTTCTTTCGTTAAATGTTCCGGAAATTCAAAGTTGTAGAATGAAGCGGTGCTTCGTTACGAGCAAATTACCACTTCGCCCTCCATAAAAACTCGCTGCCGCAGGCAGCCTAATTTAAGGTACTGAACGAAAACGACTTTTCTCAATATTAATAATAAAGAGAAACTAATTTAATAACTGGAATAAAAGTTGTCAAGGGAAAATGTCGTAACCCCTGAAAATAAAGAGAGAAAAAGAAAGAACCAGGGTGAAATGCATCTGAGGCAAGTCGGACTATCAGCCATTTGATTTCCTGATGACGATATGTTTCTTCCAATGGGTATCATCGGGGCGCGGGTAGTCAGTGCGATGGTGGGCGCCACGCGATTCCCTTCGTTTTCGCGCAGAGACGGCAATGAGTCTTGATATCAGCAGCATGTTCTGGAGCTGCCAGCCTGTTGGGCTTGAAAACTCCTTGTCCATAACATAGCTGCACCACATCTCGATCATTTCTTCGGCCTCCAGCAGGTGCCGTTCGTCACGTTCAATTCCAACGTCTCTCCACATCAGACTTTTCAGGGAATCCCCGATATCTTCCAGATCTAACCAGCTTTTTTTCGATGAGCTCAGCGGTTCCAGTATATTGTAGGGAGATAATTCATGTTTAGTCTTTTTGATTGACATGCAGGCGTGTATCCCTGCCCTATGGCCTGTTACCAGTCCTTCAAGAAGAGAATTGCTGCCGAGACGATTTGCGCCGTGCATGCCTGTACAAGCCACCTCTCCGCAGGCATACAGTTGCTTAACGGTCGTTTTGAAAAAACGATTGACCTTGATTCCGCCAATCATGTAATGAGCGCTGGGGCGTACGGGGATCAGGTCTTTTGCAATATCAATTCCAAAGGAGGCGCAAATCTCATTAATTTTGGGGAAACGGTTGTATAATTTTTCTTTGGGGATATGCCTGACATCCAGGTAGACGTGGGTATGATCCGTCTTTTGCATTTCTTTTAAAATACTCTGGCTGACAACATCTCTGGGCGCCAGTTCAGCCCGGGGGTGGTAATTGGGCATAAACCGGTCACCCTTTTTGTTTCTCAATATGCCGCCTTCTCCGCGCACCGTTTCTGAAATAAGAAATCGCACAGCGCCTGCAATATAGAGCGTGGTGGGGTGGAATTGGACAAATTCCATATCCTGGATGGCGGCCCCGGCGCGGTATGCCATGGCAAGGCCATCTCCGGTTGCTACTTCAGGGTTTGTGGTTTCCCGATAAATCTGCCCACACCCGCCGGTAGCCAGAATTGTTTGTTTTGCCCAGATTAACATGGTGCCCTTCGTCCCGTGCCAGGCAATTACGCCATGGCAAACGCCATCCTTTGTAATAAGATCGATAGCAAAAGTATGCTCAAAGATTTTTATATTTTCATTTACCTGTACCCTGCGGATAAGGGTAAATTCTACTTCCTTGCCCGTAGAATCACCCTTGGCGCGGATGATACGGGGAAAGTGGTGGCCGCCTTCCTGTGTAAAAATCAGGTGGTCGTCTTCTTTATCAAATGCAGCGCCATATTCGATTAACTCCTTTACCCGTTTGGGGCCTTCGCTCACGATTGTTTTCACCATAGCTGTATCACACAAACCCTGACCTGCATCCAGGGTATCTTTTACATGTTTGGTTATTGAGTCCCTATCTGCCAACGCCACGGCTATGCCGCCCTGGGCATACGCGGTATTGTTTTCGTCGATCTTGTCTTTTGTGATAATGAGCACGGAATTATGCCTTGCAGCCTGCATGGCTGCGTTGAGGCCGGCCACCCCGCTGCCAATGATTAATATGTCGGTAAAGACATGCGGAAAGGTATGGCTATCAATGGAAATAAGGTATCTTTTAGGCTCTGTGTGCTTTTTCATGGAACGTATTTTTTCATTAACGTGTCAAGACCGAACCTGCCTTGAATAATTTTAAAATGAAACTCCATGACCTCGCGGTCACAAGAGAGCATGAAAATGAGTTTTTTAGATGAAATATGAAGGTTTGATCTAACAGCCTTACCTGGCTGTACCAACATTATTTCGGAAGACGTGGGGTCGTTCGGCTTCAAATAGAATCCGTTGAGTTCGCTTCACTCAACCCAACCGACCTTTACCTTCCCACCACATTGATAAAATCCGGGTCGTCTTTGATTTTCGAAAAATCTGGATTTGTTCTTGCCACTCGCTTAAAGCTCGGGTTCAGTTCTATCGCCTTTTTTAGAGAAGACACCGCACCATCCTTGTTTGGAATCAAGGCCTGTGCGCAGGCCTTATTGAACCATGCTATATCTAAATCGGGTTTTATTGCCAATGCCCTGTCGTAAGTCTCAATTGCCTCGATGTGGTTTCCCATGGTATCCTGCAAGAGACCTTTATTGTTTAATGCTACAACAAAGTCAGGTTTAATCTGAATTGCCTTACTGTACGCATCAAGCGCCTCCTGCTTTTTCCCTATTTCTTCAAACACGTAGCCCTTAAAATTCCAGGCCTCGTGTACATTACCACTCAATGTTGTTGCCTTGCTGAATGCATCCAGCGCTTCCTGGTATTCGTTTAATTCCTGGAGAGCAAGTCCTTTATTTATCCACAAGCTAAAGTCATCTGATTTTATAGTGAGTGCCTTGTCAAATGACTTAACGGCCTCCGGATAATTCTTGAGTTGCACCAACGCAAGCCCTTTGTTGTTGAGTGCTTCATATTTGATCTTTGCCATACGCGGTATCTTTGATGCCTCATCATCAGAGATTATCTGTGCTACCTTATCAAAAGACTTTACCGCCTCCATATATTTCCCCATACGCAGGAGTACCCCCCCTTTGCCATTCCAAACCTGGGGATAATCTGACCGTATTTTTATAGCTGCATCAAAGGTTTTCATCGCTTCGTCATATTTTCCGAGTTGAAAGAGCTCTCCGCCTTTGTTCGTCATGGTTTCGTATGAATCAGGTTGAACCTTTAACGCCCTGTCATAAGCCTCTACCGATTCTGTGTGTTTGCCAAGCCGGGACAATGCCAACCCCTTGTTCACCCATGCGCCGTAAGAATCCGGCTGTATCTCGATTGCCTTTTCGTATGTCTTCAGCGCCTCATCGTACCGGCCCAGCGCATCAAGGGCAAGACCTTTTCCATTCCAGGCGGCGTATGAATCCGGTTTCAGTTCGACCGCCTTATTGAAGGCAAGAACAGCATCTTCATGTTTTCCAAGGTCGGCAAGGGTAAAACCCTTATCTGCCCACGCCGCATGTTCCGTAGGCTTTATTTCTATTGCCTTGTCGTATGCATCAACGGCTTCTTTATATTTGCGCAATCTTACAAAGCAATTTCCCTTGTTAATCCACGCCTCATAGTATTGGGGATTTATCGCAATTGCCCTGTCGTAAGCCTCTATTGCCTCACTCCGCCTGGCGGGAACTTTCGCAAGGGTGAGTCCCTTGTTGTTCCATGCTTCAAAAGCGTCGGGCTTAAGCTTTATGATGCGGTCAAACGTCTCAATCGCCGCATCAATCTCTCCCACGTGATCGAGAACATTTCCTTTGTTGTACAATGCCGTTAAATAATCGGGTTTTATCTCGATGGCTTTATCAAACGACTTAATTGCCTCAGGGTATTTGCCCGCGTGGTCCAGGGTGCGTCCTTTCATGTACCACGCTTCGTAATAATCAGGTTTATGCTGAATCGCCTTTTCGAAGGATTCGATTGCGTCGTCGTATTTGCCAAAATAATCCAGAACGACGGCTTTATTATACCATGCCTCAAAGGCATCAGATTTTAACTGTATAGCTTTTTCATAGGCATCAAGCGCCTCCGGATACATTTGTTTTCGTACAAAAGCGTTCCCCTGGTCGAATACGCCTTCATACGTTTCCGATGCAAACGAAATTCCCTTCATTCCCACAAGCATGCTAAAAACAATAATCGGTATAATTCCTGTCTTTTTTACCATGATGTTCTCCTTAATTTTGTTGTGTACGGCTTATTTAACCGTCAGGATGTCGCCGTCTTCTAAAATATACGGCGATGTACTTTCACACCTTTTGGTCAATCGTCCTGTGTAGAGTATTGATTCGCCATCCTGAAATTTAAGTACCTTCTCCTTCTGGATAATGCTCAATCGAATCTCCACGTCTCCACGGTCTTTTTGCCGTACCTTCACTCTTAACCCTGATACGGCATTTAAATTTTTATAGACGATTTGTCCTGCCCACCGGATATATTTCCCTTCATATTTTTTCCAGGCCTCGTCTTTTTCTGCTGAAGATAATGTGCTTCCACTGCCGAAAATATTGTCTATATCAGTTAAAGATTCCTGGAGAAATACCTTTTCGGAATCATGAGAAACGGGCACTCCATCAGGGTCTATCCCTAGCTCATGCTTATTTACCGGCACAGGGCTCGTATCTTCTATTGCAAGCACATCGCCGTCTTCGAGTTTGTAGGGGAATATCCTCGTGACCCGTGAGTTGAGTTTTCCCGTGTATGTTACGGTGTTGCCATATTTCACCGGAGAAAAGTGCGACTTGTTTGCAGAATTCAGTTTTATTTCAACATCAATATTACCGTTCTTAACGCCCATTATCCATCCTGTTATAAGTGTCCAACTGGGATAAGAAGTTACCTGTCCATGCCATTGTACCCTTTTACCTTCACACTTGCTCCACAGGTTTTCTTTTTGTTCGTCGGTTAAACCGCTTGCCAGTCCAAAAATATCGTCAAATTCCTCAAAATTCATGTCAAGGTAGCCATCTTTATTTTCCGTTATTACAACTCCATAATGTGATGCTACGACTTTTGTCCCGGGTGGTATGGCCTTTTGAACAATCGGTGCGGTTTCAGCTTTTGCCGTTTCTTCCTTTCCCGTCTCGCCCGGGACGCCCGGTTCATCGTGTGCTACACCCCCATGAAACAAGCGATCAAATTCTCTCTGAAATTTTACCAGCAGTTTCGTCTCTTCGGTAAAAACGGCGTTATCGCGACTCAACCTGCCCACAACCTCATTCCACTCATAGGCGCCGATTACCAGAAGTTTGCAATCAAAAATAGCAAAGTTGCTCCGTATCATTTCCCGCGGATTTAAAGCCTTTATGGCGAACACCTTGTTCTTGTAAAAATCAGACAACCCCCCCTTTTTTAAAGCGCGTCTTTTATCCGCCATAACCCTGATATGCACGCCTCGTTCTTTTGCCCTGGCAAGCGTATTCAGGATATCCTTTGAGGTAATATCCTGAACGGAAATATCGATAGATTCCCGGGACTCTTCAATTGCCTGTACAATGTGTCCTTTGATTTCCTGTCGGGTAAAATATACATCCGATGAAAAAGCATTGTTTTGAATACCGTAGAGCGACCCGGTTGCAATTGCCGCTAAAATGGCGAGATAGACGTTTTTAAAACGCATAATTCCTTCCCGTTTAAATTTTTATGGAACAAATAGTTTTCTATTTATGTTTTTAAAATCAAATTTTAGCAATACTGAAATGATAATGCAAGCATTATAGAAATAGTTATGCCGGCTTATTTGTATTGACAAAAAATTGTAGCTGGAATACAATCGCACTCGTAAAGCCGTTAAACATTTACTTTTTTATGTAGGAGCTTTTGGTATGTATAATAAATTGAGAAGTTTAGGTCTTCGGTCAATTTTGGTTTTTGGCGTTTGTGGTGGAATAACCATTCCCCTTTCCGTCAAAGCCACGGTGTTTGCTGCTAACAAGCAAACAACCGAGATTGACCCGGATGCGCTGGCAGCAGCGCAGCGTTTTGAAAATGTATTTGCAGGTGTAGTCAATCAGGTTAAACCTGCCGTTGTTTCTATCACTTCTGTTAAGACCGTTAAGCCTGCCGCTCAAAGACAAAGGCAGATGCCAAATGACCGTTTCCATTCTCAGCCCAGACCTGGCCCTGGTCCCGGCCCTGATCAGGAGCAGGGGGGAGACCCGTTTGAACAATTCAGGGACTTTTTTGGTGATGATTTTTTTGACAAATTCTTCAAACCACGCTTCCCCGAAGGCGAATATAAGATACAGGGACTGGGTTCTGGTGTAATTGTTGACAGTGAAAAAGGATATATTATAACGAACAACCATGTGGTAGAAGGCGCTGATGAGCTCAAGGTAGCGCTGGGTGATAAAAGAGAGTTTGATGGAAAAGTCATTGGAACAGATCCCCAGACAGATGTCGCGGTGGTCAAGATAGAAGGTGCGAGCCTGCCAGCCGCAAAACTTGGAGACTCTGATACGATACGGGTCGGACAATGGGCGATTGCCATCGGAAACCCGTTTGGTCTGTCTCAAACAGTTTCTGTTGGCGTGATCAGCGCCACGGGAAGGGCAAATGTCGGCGTCGCTGCATACGAGGATATGATACAAACAGACGCTGCAATCAATCCGGGCAATAGCGGCGGTCCTCTCGTGAATATTCGGGGAGAGGTTATTGGTATCAATACTGCCATATTTACCAGGAGCGGCGGCTATCAGGGTATTGGATTCGCCATACCGGTGAATATGGTAAAGTTAGTTATGAGGGACCTTGTAGAGAAAGGCAAAGTTACCCGTGGGTGGTTGGGTGTTGTTATCCAGGATGTCGATCCTTCTTTAGCAAAGAAATTTAACGTTTCCGTGACAGAGGGCGTCCTGGTAAGCGATGTCAATGAAAATTCTCCGGCGAAAGAGGCCGGTTTTGCAGGCGGCGATATCATCACCGAATATGATGGAAAGCCCATCAGGGACGTTAATCACCTCCGCAACAACGTTGCGCAGACAGAGGTTGGAAAAAAGATAAAAGTTAAGGTTCTGCGGGATGGCAAAGAAAAAGAATTAGTGGTGAAGATCGGAGAACAGCCGGCAGATTTATTTGCCATGGGACAAGGGGCGCCTGGAGCGCCAGCGGTAAAAGACCTCGGCATGACCGTACAGAATCTTACCAAAGAAATTGCGAAGAATCTCGGAATTGAAGAGGAGTCGGGGGTGATTGTGTCTGAGGTTCAACCGGGAAGCCAGGCTGCGGCTTCCGATATAAGAGAAGGCGATATTATCAAAGAGATAAATCGAAAGAAAATAGCAAATGTAAATGAATTTAAAAAGGCACTAAGCGAAGGCTCTAAGGAAAAAGACGTCCTGATGCTGGTAAAACGCGGAGAGTTTTCCCGCTATATTGTTATAAAAACAAAGTAACGAGCAGTCCTTAAAATACAAAATGCGGTGATAGGAAGAAATTCTTATCACCGCATTTTTTTGTATCATCCCTTTGAACGCATCTCATCTCTAAATTTCCGTCCAGGCTCATTCCAAAACTCTGTTTTGGGAAATATCAAGTTTTTCACTGAAAGAGTCAAAGTTAACAATAAGAGACTTTCCGTCTTCATTAGTCAATAAATCAGGAGCCCCCATGCCTCCCCTGCGTGTTAAGTTAAGCGGTTTTGGGGGAGGAAGGCACATTTTATTTTTAACCAGTGCTTTTTGGATGAGGTAGTCTTTAAAAGACAAAGGCATAACAAAACCAAAAAATTATCAAGATTCCGCATATTAATAAATATGCGTGATATTATAGAATACATTCAGCATTTCAACACAATCCTATAGATTTTTGTTTGATATCTGATATGGCATGATATAATATGCTGAAATTTATAGAATGAAGATAAAAATGAATGTTGCACATAAATATTAACGACATATTAAAACTAATCATAATTGGTCTTTGATATTTTAGGGTAAATACAA
>JAHFOW010000076.1 GCA_023261465.1 Planctomycetota bacterium | reverse complement strand
GTGCGCATCTGTGCCTTCGTGCTTCTTCCCTCATAGTCAAAATCGGCAGAAATATTTGATTTTCTCAGGAGATTGAGGAGATAAAAACATTGTTTCCTGGTTTCTTCGCTAATGGAAACAATATACACAGCAGGAGCTGTGCCATATCCTTCCTGCGGCTCGCCGGTACCGATCTTTTTTGCCATAACATTTTCAAGGGCAAGGATTGTTGCCTCCATGCCGATGGCAAATCCTACCGAACCTATAGAGGGCCCTCCCATATCTGAAATAAGATTGTCATATCGTCCGCCGGCGCAGATCGCGTCACGCGCGCCCAGCGATGAGTGCGTAATTTCATAAACGGTCTTTGTATAATAATCCAGTCCCCGGACAAGGTGAGCGTCAACGATGTAAGGAATGCCAATCTCCAGAAGGGCTTCTCTTACAGCCTCTGCGTGAGTCTGACATTCGGTACACAAATAATCATTAATGGAAGGCATGTGATGGCTAACCGTTTTGCATTTTTCGTTTTTACAATCCAGGATGCGAAACACGTTTCGGTTGAGCCGCGATTGGCAGAGTTCGCAGAGCGCCTTTTCATGTTCGGTCAGTTTCTCCTTGAGGATGTTCCTGAAAACCGGCCTGCACTTTTCGCATCCGATGGAGTTAATCTTGACCTTGTATCCCTTCAGGTCGATGCGGTCGAATATGCGGGTGGCCACGCTGATAGTTTCCACGTCAAGCAAGGGGTCGGTGGTGCCCACCGCTTCAACCCCCATCTGGTGAAATTGTCTGAGCCTGCCTGCCTGCGGCCGTTCCTTTCTGAACTGAGGACCGATGTAGAAAAATTTCTGGAATTTCTTTATCTTGTGTAATTCATACTCCAGGTATGCACGCATAACAGGAGCCGTACTTTCGGGACGCAGCGTTATGCTTGAGTCCTCGCTGTCGGCAAAGGTATACATCTCTTTTTCGACGATGTCGGTAGCCTCGCCGATGCTCCTGATGAATAATCGGGTATCTTCAAAAACGGGTGTGCGTATTTCATAATACCCGCACATTTCAAACTCCTGCCGTCCTGCCTCTTCGAGTTTTTTCCATAATGCCCACTTCCCCGGCAGCACATCTTCCGTGCCCCGGGGCGCCTTAAAGATACTTTCGGCCTTTCGTTCCGTATTTATACTCATCAAACCTTCCTGTGTGGTTATAAAAATCAAAATAAAAAATTTATTATATCAATCAAGCCTTAATATGCAAGGCTTTTTGGATGTGTAAGAGTTCGTGATGTAACTCAAACCTTCAGTTTGAGTCTATGCAGGGTATCAAGGCTAAAGCCTTGAGTTACATAAAGATAACTTGAATGTACAGGATTTTCATTATTGTAGAGACGCAAAATCTTGCGTCTCTACATGTGCATTTTTAAAATTGCCAAATGCCTCATTTTTTGAATCAAGAGACGACCCAGCGTGTTGTTTCTACAGTTTTTATGTGACTAAATTTTCAACACAATCTTCCCGAAATTCTCCCTGTTCAGCATCCGCTGCTGGGCTAAGGCTGCGTCTTTTAAGGGAAATACGGTGTCAATAACCGGCTTTAATCTTCCAATTTCCACGAGATTCAACACGTCAAAGAGTTCTTTCTTGCTGCCCATATAGCAACCAAGGATAGCATGGTGTTTCATGAACAGGAGTCGTATGTCCACCGTTGTAGATGGCCCGCTCGTTACACCGCATACTACCATACGCCCGCCTTTCGCGAGACACTGCATATTCTTTTCCCAGGTATCCGGTCCGATGTGCTCAAAAATAAGGTCAACCCCTTTATTGTTGGTAAGCTGTTTTACCCGTTCTGCATAATTTTCTTTCGAATAGTCTATAACCTCATCTGCCCCCAGTTGTTTTGCCTTCTCCAATTTTTCCTTACCACGGGCGGTCGTAATCACACGGGCGCCTGCCAGGCGTGCTATCTGGATGGCGGCGCTGCCAATACCGCTTCCGGCAGCGTGAACCAATACCTGTTCACCAGGTTTCAGTTGTCCCCGGGTAATGAGCATGTGCCATGCAGTTAAAAACACGAGAGGGATGGCAGCCCACTCTTCAAAGGATAATTTGTTGGATATGGGTATGATGTTATCCACATGTGCCTTTGCATACTCGGCATAACCGCCTTGCGTCTGAAACCCCATAATCCTGAAGCTGTTACACATGCTGTCATTGCCTGTGATACAATACATACACTTTCTACACCGTATACCGGGCGCAATCAGCACCTTATCGCCCGGCCTGAAATTCTTCACCTCCATACCTGCTTCGGCAATCTCTCCGGCGACATCGCTTCCGGAGATGTGGGGCATGGGGATTTCAATACCCGGTATGCCCTGTCGTGTCCAGATATCGAGATGGTTAAGGGCACATGCCTTAACCTTTACCAATACCTCGTAGGGAGAAATCTTTGGTTTCTCCATATCTGCATACTTTAACGTATCAACCCCGCCATTTTCATGAAATACAACTGCCTTCATAACATTTCTCCTGTAAATATAGTATTTGAGAGTTAGGGAAAATTTTATGGCTATTGTACTGAGTGAATATAAAAATACAAGAGAAATAGCAGGGCTAAGGAAATCAGGAATTTTACGGGACTCGAATTCTATTTTTCCCCTGATTATTTGAGCATTGCGGCCGTATGCTTTTTATTACGCCAGCCAAACTCGCCTATTACGATGAAGTTACGTTTTTCGGGGACAAATATTTCAGAAATGACCTTGTGCACGTCGTCCAGTTTAATATCGTGAATCTTTTGCGCCTGTATTTCAGGACGATCCGGTGTTTGTGGTGTAACCAGGAGTTCCTCGACGCCAAACCAGTTGGCCATTGCGAGGGGGCTGTCCATGATGAGTTGTGTCTGGCTGAATACCCGTTCTTCCGTTCGCTTGAGTTCCTGTTCAGTTATACCTTCCCGGTGAAGTTTGTGTATCTCTTCCATCACGGCCTGCGTGGTCTTTTCGAAATTTTCCTTTTTCGTGGATGTAAAAATATCAAGGGAACCCACATCAGAGAACATGGTGGGATAGCAGGCAATTTCGTAGACCAGGCCCAGTTTTTCCCGCACATTCAATAACAACCGGGAACTAATTCCGCCCCCCAGGACGTCGGCAAGCAGGAGCATGATCAGGACATTTTTGTGTTTGTAGGGATATGCCTTATGGCACAATTTAAAACTGATGGTTTGTGACGGCGATTTCTTAAATAAACATCTCGGTTCTGTTTGTGCGGTTTTTAAGGGAGGTTTCTGTCCGGTGAATTTTCCCTGCATACCTCCAAATATCTCATTAACGTAGCGGGCAACGCTCTCCTTTTGGAAATTTCCACTGACGCAGAGCACCATGTTATCAGGGACAAAGAATTTTTTATAATGAGCGATGACGTCTTTGGTGGTTATCGCTGCAATGGTTTTTTCATCGCCAAAAAGTGGCGCATCGGTAAAGCCATCCTTCCACATCAGACAAAATGATATGTCGTCTATGCAGACATAGTCTCCCTTTACATCCACAAATTGCTTCATCTCTTCCTGGATAATACGTCGTTCAGTCTCAATATCGTTTGTTTTAAAATTTCCGCCGAGGACGATATCGCCGAGTATATGAAGCCCTTTTTCGATGTGTTTGTTGTGTACCTGGATAGTGGCGGCTGAATATTCAGGAGATGTGTAGGCGTCGCTGTCGCCGCCGATGTTATCAATTGCCTGGAGGAGTTCAAAGGAATTTTCAAAACGCCTCGTTCCCCGGAAGAGCATGTGTTCGAGGAAGTGCGATATGCCGAGTTTCTTTTCTGCCTCGTATCGTGAACCAACCCCAATATAGGCGGACATCACCACGGAGTGGATATGGGGCATTTCGATATAAATAACACGTAATCCGTTCGGTAATATCTCTTTGCTATAGGTATACATCGAAGTTAAATTCCAAATCCCAAAACACAAATATCAAATAAATTCCAACTAACGGTGAGTTTTTTTTGAAAAATAAAGTAGCCATAGCGCAGCTTTGCTGCGCTATGGACACTGTTACTGTTCTGATTTCAGTATTCTTACCTTCCTGCCCTCGACCTTTAATTTACCAGCTGCAAAAAGCCGTATTGCCTCGGGATATGCTTCACACTCTTCTTTGAACACCCGTGTGGCGAGGGTTTCCGGTGTGTCATCTTCAAGAACAGGGATAGCCCTTTGGATGATAATCGGGCCGGTATCGTAGTGATTATCAGCAAAATGTACCGTACAGCCGGAGACCTTTGCGCCATAGTTGATAACTGCCTCATGCACCTTTTTACCGTAATAGTTGTGACCGCAAAAGGCGGGGATAAGACCTGGATGGATGTTCATTACCTTGCCCAGATATTTTTCTGGGATTTTATAGAGGTGGAGAAAGCCTGCAAGGGTGATTAGGTCGATAGGAAATTTGTCGAGTTCTGTGTTGATGGCGTCGCTAAACGAATCCGTATTTTTATAATCTGAATGAGGGATAACCACCGTGGGGATATTGTATTTCCTTGCCCGTTCAATGCCTGCAACACCTGATTTACTGCTGATGACAACCTGGATGGTGGCCGGTAATCTACCCGATTGTATTTGATCAATAAAATTCTGGAGGGTACTGCCGCTTCCGGAAATCAACACTCCTAAATTTATTTTTTTTATCATGGATGAAAAATATTGACAAAAAAATTATTGTTTGCTATCATTCACGTCTTCTTGGGTCGGAGAAGATATTTTCAAGATTATATACAATATAAAAATAGATTAATCATGTCAAAGATAATTACAGAAAAGTCACAAAAGGCGTTTGCTGAGGCGCAGAATGTTATTCCGGGCGGCGTTAACAGTCCGGTCAGGGCTTTCGGTGGGGTAGGTGGCACGCCCATCTTTATCAAGTCAGGGTCTGGTTGTTATTTAACAGATATTGATGGCAATAAATATGTGGATTATGTAGGCTCGTGGGGGCCTCTTATCCTGGGACACGCCGAACCGCGGGTGATAAAAAAGATAAACGAGGCCGTTGCCAACGGAACGAGTTATGGCGCTCCTACGGAGTTAGAAATAAAACTGGCGCAGCTGGTTAAAGAGGCCATGCCGTCCGTTGAGAAGGTAAGGATGGTCAATTCCGGCACAGAGGCCACGATGAGCGCTATCAGGGTTGCGCGGGGGTATACAAAAAGGGATGCGGTCGTTAAATTTGACGGCTGTTATCACGGGCATGTGGATAGCTTGCTCATCCAGGCAGGGTCAGGCGCAACAACTTTGGGAACGCCAACAAGTCCGGGGGTTCCCCAGGATTTTGTGAAGCATACCATATCCCTTCCTTATAACGATATTGACGCAGTAAACGAGGTGTGTTCAAGGAGAGGCAAGGAAATAGCCTGTATTATTGTTGAGGCGGTTGCGGGGAACATGGGCGTTGTGATCCCCCAAAAGGGCTATTTGGAAGGCCTGCGGGAAATAACAAAAAAGCATGGAATTATCCTGATATTTGATGAGGTAATGACGGGTTTCCGGGTGGCTTACGGAGGTGTTCAATCGTTGTATAATATCAAACCTGATTTAACCACGTTGGGAAAGATTATTGGCGGTGGTTTGCCTGTGGGCGCTTATGGCGGCAGGAAAGAGATTATGGACAGTATATCGCCTGTCGGCGCTGTGTATCAGGCGGGTACGTTATCGGGGAATCCCGTGGCCATGACTGCCGGTATTGCCATGTTGGAGATACTCAAAGACGCAAAAATTTACAAGAGTCTGGAAGAAAAGTCACAGAGATTGGCCGCAGGGATGGAGAAGGTATGTAAGGATGCAAAGATACCTGCATATCATACGCGTATAGGTTCCATGTTGTGCACCTTCTTTACTGACCAACCGGTTACTGATTATTCTACGGCAAAGAAATCCGACACAAAGCGGTATGCAAAGTTTTTCCATGGAATGCTGGAGAGGGGATTCTACTTTGCGCCATCACAGTTTGAGGCTGTTTTTGTTTCAACTGCGCATGGCGAGAAAGAGATTGATGCGACCATTGAAGCATTTAAAGATGTAGCAAAAACCTTTTAAATAGGTGGCGATTTGGTCTTTATCAGAAAAGATAAAGATAATAATACTTACAATCTGGCGGGGCTTGTTGGAAGTTTTGGTTTCACAACAGCGGGCGCCATAGCTGGCGGGTATTTCCTGGGTAGTTATTTAGATAAAAAACTCGGCACTGTCCCCTGGTTCATGATGTTGTTCGTGCTATGGGGAATTATAGGAAGTTTTGTCGAGTTTTATAGATTAATAAAGAAGTTGACAAACGAAAACAAAAAAGATGATCAAAGATAAAAAATATCTTTCTATTCTTGACGATGGTTTCCCTGAAAGGGTTTTTAAGACGGCTCTTTACCTGTCGCTGATCATTGTCGCCTATTCATTGTCGTATATGTCTCTCCGGCTGACGATGAGTATAGGGCTGGGTTGTTTCATCAGTATTGCCTTGTGCAAGGCGCTCTGGTGGACGATTCAGCAGTCGGTAAAGAATAAGAGAATTGAAATTAAAAGGTTCTTTCTGAAAATCAGTTTCATAAAATATTTTATTGCCGGTACGGTTTTGTTTTTAGTTTGTTTTTTCATGGAAGTTCATGCAGTTGCCCTTGCTATCGGTTTGAGCGTCGTTATAGGAGTAATAGTCATGAAGGTGGGCGGTAAGTTGCTGGTGAACTATTTGAACAGGACTGTTAAAACAACAAATTATAAACACATAGAAAGTAGTTGTAAAAAGAAAGGAGTGTGAATCGAGTGTCTAGCACAGGTGGCGGAAGTAGTAGCTCAACAGAATTACCATCGTTTATGGATCTGGTGCCTATTCAAGAGCATAGTCACATTATGGGTTTGACGAAACATGAGTTGGTGCCGGTCGTTATGTCAGCAACGATAATCATTTTCCTGGCGTTTTTTTCTCTACTTGCCACACGAAGGTTAAAAAAGGTGCCGGGGAAGCTTCAGGCATTTTTAGAGATCATTGTTGAAGGTCTTGAAAATTTTACCAAAACACAGATGGGGCGCGCCGCAGGGCCGTTCATACCTTTTATCGGGACGCTTTTCATTTATATCTTTTTTATGAATATGATAGGGCAGGTTCCCCTGTTTCACTCACCGACAAATAATTTTAACACAACTATTGCTTTAACACTCATTGTGTTTTTTGTTACCCATTTTCAGGGTATTAAAAATAACGGTATTGTGGGGTATTTAAAGCACATGGCGGGTAAGCCGATCTGGCTTGCACCCTTGGTATTTCCTTTGCATTTGATGCAGGAGCTTCTGTCCCGTCCGTTATCGCTCTCCATGCGTCTTTTTGGAAATATACTGGGAGAGGATACGATTATTGCGATATTTATTGGTCTTTCGCCGTTTGTGTTGGGGTATATCCCAATACCCATGCATTTGCCAATGGTATTTCTTGCTTTATTAGGAAGCACTATACAAGCAATGATATTTTCTCTTTTAGCGAGCTTTTATATTGCGGGTGCGATTGGCATCCACGAGGAAGAACATCATTAAACATTTTTAGAGAAGGAGGTAATGACGTGATTTATTTTGCATTATTGGCAGTTGCAGTTGGTTTAATAGCATTTGCTGCGTTTGGTTGTGGAATTGGACAGGGTATAGCGGTTTATGGTGCGGCAACCAGCATGGCAAGACAGCCTGAGATGGCCGGAAAGGTACAGCTTGTTATGTTCATTGGTTTGGCTTTCATCGAATCGTTAACGATATATTCATTGATGATGTCTTTTATATTGATGGGTAAGTTACCGAAAACAGAAGCAGTTCTTGAGTTAATTCAGCACGCCGTAAAATAAGCGTAGGAGGAGAATAGCTTGGAAATTTTAAATACCCTGGGAATAAATTTTAAGTTAGTTATTGTCCAGGGCATCGGCTTTCTCATACTGCTCTTTGTCCTCAAGAAGTTCCTTTTTGGTAAGATTTCGGCCATGATCAAGGCCCGTACCGATGAGGTGAAGAATACCTATGAAAAAACGGAAAAGGATAAGGCCGATGCTGAAAGGCTGAGATTAGAATACCAGAGAAAGCTTGCAGATGCAGAAGCTGAGGCTGCAAGGAGAGTTCAGGAAGCTATCAATGAAGGCAATCGTATGAGCGAAGAACTGGTGAAGCGTGCCAAGGAAGAGGTGGATTTGATCAGGGTTAAGGCACAGGAAAGCATAGAACAGGAACGGAAGAAGGCGCTGACCGAGATCAGAAATCAGGTTGTGACTCTTTCCATTCTGGCCTCTTCAAAGATCATTCAGCAATCGATAAATCAAAAGACAGCCGAAAAGCTGGTCGATGATTTTATTGAAGAAATAGGGGAACTCAGTGTTAGATAATAGTGTTGCAATTACATTCATCAATGCTCTGTTGGATATTGCTTTAAAGAAGGGTCAGTTTGAGCAGATTGAAAAAGATTTGGATGTTTTTTGTGGTATTATCACAAAACACGATAAGCTGAAAAAGATACTTCTTCATCCATCGATTTCGCGGGATAACAAGAAGGACTTGATTAAGCGTGTGTTTGGCAAGTCTGTGTCTACTCTGATGGTGAATTTCCTCTATTTATTAGTAGATCGGCGCAGGGAAGAAATTATGGAATTTATTCCCGAAGTGTATAAGCCGGCAGTCGATGATAAACGGGGAGTCATCAAGGCAAAGATACAGATGGTTATTCCTTTAACGGGAGAGCGGTTGGATAATTTCAAGAAGAAGCTTAATAAACTCACGGGGAAGACCGTGAAAGTAGAAGTTGTCCAAAACCCGGAAATCCTGGGCGGGATGATAATCGAAATTGGCAACATGATGATCGATGGGAGTGTTGCAAGCAGGTTAAAAAATCTCAAAACCAGACTGCTGTCGTTACGTACGGCGTAAGCGCTGTGTTTTTCAATAGGGAATCAACCACTGGACTTTACCATTGTAGATTCGAAGTCCGATGAAATGCGCCCATGTAACAGGATTTTTTTCTGTCAACGGGCGAGAGGTATAAATTAAATGTAGAGCGGGGGGTTACTTCGCTCTACATTAGTTTCTAGTTTGACAAAGAGGGGTTTTGATAACTAAAGTTCTTCTGTCGTTTTTTGTTGAGGATGGCATTGTGTTGTGGAAATATCATTCTGAACGAAGCGAAGAATCTATTATTTAAATAGAGGAGTATGGGGATATGGCAATCGCATCCACAGATATTACTTCAATCATTAAAAAAGAGATTGAAGGATATGAAGAAAAACTTAAATTAGAAAACGTGGGACACGTCATGCAGGTCGGTGACGGCGTTGCGCGTATTTATGGTCTGGATAATTGTTTGTCCAACGAATTGTTAGAATTTCCGGATAACGTGTACGGTATCGCTATGAACCTTGAAGAGGATAACGTTGGCGCTATGCTTTTAGGTTCTGATGAGAAGATTAAAGAAGGTGATATTGTAAAGACTACCGGAAAAATTGTTCAGGTGCCCGTAGGTAAGGCACTCTTAGGCCGTGTAGTGAATGCCTTAGGCCAGCCTATCGATGGAAAAGGCCCTATTGCAGCCGACGAGTACAAATCGATAGAAGGTTCTTCACCAAATGTAGTTGAAAGACAGCCGGTGAAAGAGCCTCTTCAGACGGGAATTAAGGCTATTGACGCCATGATTCCTATCGGACGGGGACAGCGTGAACTTATTATTGGCGACCGGCAAACGGGAAAAACGGCGCTTCTGATTGACACTATCATAAACCAGCGTGATTCTGGTGTATATTGTATTTATGTAGCCATTGGACAGAAAATGTCTACGGTAGCCAGTGTTGTTAAGACATTGGAAGAAAACAAGGTAATGGATAACAGTATCGTCGTGGTAGCATCTGCTTCTGACCCGGCGCCCCTTCAGTATATTGCCCCTTATGCCGGTTGCGCTATGGGTGAGTACTTCAGGGATAATGGTATGCATGCGGTTATTATGTATGACGACTTGTATAAACATGCCATTGCATATCGTCAGATTTCCTTGTTGCTGAGACGTCCGCCCGGCCGTGAGGCATTTCCGGGTGACATATTCAACTTACACTCACGCTTGCTGGAGAGGGCCGCGAAGTTGAACAATGAACTCGGCGGCGGTTCGTTGACCGCTCTTCCCGTTGTTGAGACACAGGGCGGTGATTATTCAGCATATATTCCTACAAACGTTATTTCCATTACTGATGGTCAGATTTACCTTGAAAGCGATTTGTTTAATGCCGGTGTTCGTCCTGCAATATCAGTAGGTTTGTCGGTATCCAGGGTGGGTGGTAACGCACAGATACCCGCGATGAAGAAGGTTGCGGGCACATTGCGATTAACCCTGGCACAATACCGTGAATTGGCTTCTTTTGCCCAGTTTGGTTCTGAGCTGGATAAATTTACCCAGGCACAGCTGGCGAAGGGGAGCAGGCTTGTTGAGCTTTTGAAACAGCCTCAGTATGCGCCGGTATCAGTAGAAGATCAGATTATGGCAATCTATGCCGGCATTAATGGTCACCTCGATGACGTCCCGGTCGATAAGGTTAAGGTGTTCGAGAAAGAATTCATGAAATTTATGAAGGATAGGTATGCCGCTGTTGGTCTTGAGATTAAAGAGAAGAAGAAACTGGATCAGGAAATAACGACTAAGCTGGAAAATGCAATCAAAGAATTCAAACAAACATTTGCAAAAAAGGGCTAATGAATGCTGAGTACAAAAGAAATTAAACAGCGTATTCGCAGTATCTCGAGCATCAAGCAGATTACCCGCGCCATGGAAATGGTGGCGGCGAGCAGGCTGAAGAAGGTTGAGTCTCGGGTCGTTGCTTCACGGACATATACCGAGAAGATGCATTCCGTTTTAAGCCATCTGATCTCGTCATTGGAAAATGCACATCCGTGGTTTTCTGAGAAGGGGCAGGAAATTCCAACAATAAAAGTTATTTTAGTCACAGCGGATAAGGGCCTTTGCGGTGCTTATAATAATAATATAATTCAAAAGGTTGTACGGTTCATCAGGGAAAAGACTGACAAAAAGATTAAACTCATCCTCATTGGAAAGAAGGGATACGTGTATTTTTCAAAGAGCAAGTATGCTGACCTTATAGAAAAATACATCCCTGAAAGTACGGAAAAGATCGGCTATAACCAGATACAGGGAATAGCATCCCGGTTGATAAAGGAGTATGAGGGTAATGAGTTTGGCGAGTTGCATATATTTTTCACCAGGTTTGTTTCTATGATGCAGTCGTCTCCAACGACCATGCGTCTTTTGCCGATAGAAAAAGGCGCATTTGCTTCTCAGGAGAAACCACAGGGAGAATACATTTTTGAACCTTCCGCTGAACAGATTATCAATCATCTCTTTCCTAAATTTGTTGAGACACGGCTTTATCAGTGTATTTTAGAGTCTCTGACGTCCGAATATGCTGCCCGACGAGTCGCAATGATTGCGGCAACAGAAAATGCAGGCGAGATGATTGAAGAATTGACCCGTTCGTATAATAAGGCCCGACAGGAATCGATCACCAAGGAACTGCTGGAAATAGTTTCTGGCGCTGATGCCCTGACACGTAAATAAAATAAAAAATTTCAAAGAGAACACGGCTGAGTTTTTTGGTGAAAAGAGTAATTTCACATTTTTATGAACAGGAGTTTTGTTCTTTACCTCCGTGTACTCTAATGGTTGACTTTTAACCAAAATAAATAAGGGAGGAGTAAAAATTTGGCTAAAAAAGTTAAAGAAAGTAAAGAGAATAAAGGATCAATTGTGCAGGTAATTGGACCTGTGGTAGACGTGCGGTTTGCGCCAGGAAACTTACCGCCAATTAAGAGTGCTGTTAGTATAAAAGACGCCGAAAGAAATATTTCTGTCATGTGTGAAATTGCGCAGCATTTGGGAAATGATACAGCGCGATGCATTGCAATGTCCACAACTGATGGACTTATGAGGGGCATGGACGCTACTGATTTGGGGTCTCCGATCAGCGTTCCGGTTGGCAAAGAGGTGCTGGGCAGGGTTTTTAACCTGCTTGGCGAACCCATTGATAAACTGGGGGAAATGAAAGCAGCCCAGCAGCGCCTTTCCATACACAGGGCGCCTCCGTCATTTGATGAGAGAGAAACAGTTACGACCGTGCTGGAGACCGGTTTGAAGGTTATTGACCTTCTTGCGCCATTTGCACGTGGGGGAAAGATCGGGTTGTTTGGGGGCGCAGGCGTAGGAAAAACCGTTTTGATCATGGAGCTCATCAGGAGTATTGCAACAGAGCACGGCGGATACTCAGCGTTTGCCGGAGTAGGCGAAAGAACCCGTGAAGGTAATGACCTCTGGCTTGAAATGAAGGAGTCCGGGGTTATCGATAAGACCGTGCTGGTCTTTGGACAGATGAATGAGCCTCCGGGCGCAAGGCTTCGCGTTGCTCTGACAGGCCTTACCATGGCCGAATATTTCAGGGATTCAGAAGGCCAGGACGTGCTGCTGTTTATTGATAATATCTTCAGGTTTGTGCAGGCAGGTTCTGAGGTGTCGGCCCTCCTCGGCCGTATGCCGTCTGCTGTAGGTTATCAGCCAACCTTGGCTACAGAAATGGGTGATTT
>JAHFOW010000226.1 GCA_023261465.1 Planctomycetota bacterium | reverse complement strand
TGAAACATTCAATCATGGTAATTTTATTCATTCTTTCTTTCCTCTGTATTCGTATGGTATCAGGGGAGAAACCCATTTATGCTGCAGACGATTTTGGTGAGGTTGAAAAGATTTTGGGATCAACAGGACAAGTGCAGGAGGGTTCTCTTATAGTACGCTTCCCGCGCAGTGACCTCAAAATCACTATTAACGGCGAGTCAATGCCAACAGCATTGGGCTTCACTTCGTGGACGGCATGGAATACAATGGGCAAAGAAACGATGGTCATGGGTGACTTCGTCCTCCTGGAAAATGAGATAAATACTGTCATCTCCACGCTGGCAGAAGCTGACATTTCCATAACTGCACTTCACAACCATTTTGTCGGTGAACAGCCCCGTGTTATGTTCATGCATATACATGGCATGGGAGATGCGAAGTCATTGGCACAGGGCATCCGTAATGCCCTTGATAAAACAGCTACCCCAAAATCAGGCCAGAAACAAGCAGGTGTACCGCAACCCGCCCTATCACTTGATACAAAACGTATAGAAGAAATTATCGGACACACGGGGCAGGCGGGCGGCGGTGTTTACAAAATTACGATAGGCCGTCCAGGTGTCAAATCAGATGGAATAGAAGTGACCTCCAGCATGGGACTCAACACGTGGGCGGCATTTATCGGCACAAACGAACATGCACACGTAGCAGGTGATGTTGCTATGACAGATCGGGAGGTTGATAATGTCATTCGTGCATTACGGAAAGGCGGCATAGACGTCGTTGCCGTCCACAATCACATGCTCGATGAAGAACCGCGCATCTTCTTCCTGCATTACTGGGGAACTGGTACTGTTGAAAAATTAGCACAAACCTTACGTGCTGCATTTAACCAGGCGAAAGGACCGGTACAATAGAGCTATAAACGAGTTGGAGTGTGTAGAAGCGGGCAGTTTATCGTTCGACTGATCTCACAACGAAGTCCACCGCTAAAATGAAGACTACAGGGGATAGCCGCCACAATTTTGTCTAATAAGGAAAAAACATTTGATACAGAAGTTTAATTCGAAATATTTGATAATAATCCTCTATGTTTTAGCAGGTTTGCTGCTTGTTTTTTCAATTACTACATTTCTTTATCAATATATTGCCGCTTTAGGTTCATTCAAAAAGGTTATTGCATCTTTTGGCAATAATCGTATTCTAACCGCATTGATCCTAAGTCTTCTGTCCGCGTTTGCAACGGCATTCCTGGCCATTATTTTCGGTGTACCACTGGCATATTTATTTTCTATGAAAGAATTCAAAGGAAAATTACTGTTAGAAACACTTGCAGTTGACGTGCCGCAAACATTTCCACCAATTGCCGAAGGTATGATATTCCTTTTGATGCTGGGACCAAATTCACCTGTTCATCTTGCATATACTTTTGCTGCGCTGGTTATTGCCAAGTTTTTTATTTCAGCACCCTTCGTAGTCTCTTTCACAGCTCGCCGTTTTAGAGAAATAAGGCAAACTGGAATGAATTTGACTGCCCGCTCGCTTGGAGCTAATCCGTTTCAGGTATTTTTTACCATCTTCATTCCTTTATCATTGAAAGATATTGGCGCAGGTGTATCTTTATGCTGGTCACGGGCAATGGGAGAACTGGGAGGAAGTCTACTATTTGCAGGTGTTATTCCACACCAAACTGAAATTATCCCCACCTTTATCGCGACGCAGGCAAAGACACTTACTATTGAAGCGCTTGCTGCAACTATTCTTGTCACAACCGCCTCAACGTTGGCATTAGTCTCCTTTAAACATTTCACTCTATCCAAAACATAAATAATGAAGGGCTTAAACGTAATCGATTTAGAATCCGGGTACGATAAAAATCTTGTGATAAGAAATATATCTTTTTCTGTCCGTCCAAAAGAAACACTGATGCTTATGGGACCTTCAGGAAGCGGGAAAAGCACATTACTATTAACTATTTTAGGTATCATTACTCCCAAAAAAGGGAAAATATTTTTGAATGAAGAGGAAATAACTCATCTGCCTATAGAAGCAAGAAATATTGGATATTTACCACAAGATTACGGTCTTTTTCCTCACTTAAATGTTATAGAAAATGTTACCTATGGACTTTATGTGAGGGGAATTTCTAAAAAGGAACGAGAGGATGTTGCCAGCAAAATTCTTACCTTAGTAGAACTGCAGGGATTTGAGAAGAGGAGAATTCAGGGACTCTCCGGGGGGCAGAAACAACGTGTGGGATTAGCCAGGGCGTTAGCAATAAAACCAAGCCTTTTTCTTTTAGATGAACCTCTTTCTAATATTGATCAGGTTACAAAATCAGACGTAGCAAAGGAGTTGAAAAATTTATTTTATAAACTAAATATTCCCATCATTCTTGTAACGCATAATCATGAGGATGCTCTTTTGCTATCTAAAGATATAGCCATCTTAATAGACGGCAAGATAGAACAAATAGGAATCCGGGACGAGATTATCAAAAACCCCAAAACTCCCTTTATTAAAAAACTACTTTTGCCATTTACAATCAATGAATAAAAAATAATTGAATAGGAGATAAGTATACGTATAGGTTACAATAAAAAAGCAAAAGTAAACCGGAGCGCTTGTTTATGGTAAAAATATTTATTGATAAACATGGTGGATGTTCATGAGAAGCCTTTTCACAAAGAAGAAATATCTTTATTTAATTGACTCATGCAATAGCATGTAAAAAAAGAATAGTATAACGTTTATTATCACTAAACATAAAGAGGGGGTAAATTATGAAGTATATTACTACTTTTGTAATGCTATGCATATTAACAAAAGTATGTTATGCGGGGAGCGAGGTAGTTGTTTATTCCTCAATCGACAAGGTCTTTTCAGAACCAGTGCTTCAGGCATTTGAAAAAAAGACCGGCATAAAGGTAATGACTATCTATGATACAGAAGAAACCAAGAGCACTGGTCTGGTCAATCGCCTGATTACAGAAAAGAATAAACCAAAGGCCGATGTATTCTGGAGTGGCGATCCGGTGCGTCCCGTTATACTTAAAATGAAAGGTTTAACCGCTCCATACGTTTCAAGCGCTGCAGGCGATATCCCTAATACATACAAAGATCCGGAAGGTCATTGGACAGGCTTTTCTGCGCGTTCCCGTATCATTCTTTACAATACGAACCTTGTAACCACGGATGAGCGGCCTTCGTCCATTTTCGATCTCACCAAACCTGTCTGGAGAAATCAGGTAGCGATGGCAAATCCATTATTTGGAACTACCTCAATACATATAGCAGCGCTTTTTATCACCCTGGGAGACGAAAAGGCCGTAAAATTCATGAACGACCTGACGGCCAATGGCGTAAAAATTGTTTCTTCAAATGGCGAGGTAAAACGGCTTGTTGCACGGGGCGAAGTCAAGGCGGGTATTACCGATACCGATGATGCTAACGTCGCCATGAACGAAGGATGTCCGGTAAAAATGGTATTTCCAGACCAAGCAACGATAGGAACGCTTTTTATGCCCAATATGGTTTGTCTCTTAAAAAACAGCCCAAATCAGGAAAACGGGAAAAAATTAATTGATTATCTCCTGAGCAGAGAGGTTGAAAAAAGCCTTGCCTGGGCTGCATGTGCCCAGATGCCTGTCCGATACGACGTGCGGACGCCTGAGAATGTAACAACCATTGAAAACATAAAAGGCGTAAACGTTAATTACTCCGATGTTGCCAAAAAACTCGATGAGATCAGTGATTTCCTCAAACAATGGGCTGGATATTGATGCTCAAATCGTGGCTTTTTACCAAATAAAAATTCCATCTTAATAAGCGGGTCTGTGGTTAGTAGAGCGTTTCATTAATACCTTTACAGATTTATTGTCATTGCGAACGATGGAAAAGCAATCAAGCTTTTTCAATACAAGAGATTGCTCGCAGGTTGGGGTGTATCCATCGCCGTCAGGAGACGGCTCCTACCAGTCGCCGTAAGGCATAATTCAACGTATAGTATCTTACAAAAAGTATTTTAACATTTTTGACAAAAATGTAGCGCCGATCCCTTGTGGTCGGCATTTGGGCGGGGGACTTCGTCGTGAGCTCAGTCGAACGATAAACCACCCGCTCTATGTTTTCCGACTCGTTCGGGTTAGGAATTT
>JAHFOW010000225.1 GCA_023261465.1 Planctomycetota bacterium | reverse complement strand
TGGGCATATCTCAAATTTTTCGTGGGTTAAATAAACATACGAGGGTATTTTTTCTTTTATCTTTTCCTTTTCGACAAGGTCTAGTTGATTATTACACCGTAAACATCGTGTAAAGATAAAAGACTCATAATCTATCTTGTAATGAGCGATAACCTGCCTGAGTTGTTCCCGATAATCACTGCTTTGTATACCGAGTGAATTCCGGGCGGATTCGCGTTCTAATAATTTCCTGTCCATCGTCAGAATGATACGATCTTCCTTCAGCGCCCTTGCTATAAGGTCGTCATCGGAGATATGGGGTTCGTAAATTATATCGTATCCAAGAATACGCAACCATCTGGCAAGCCGGCCAAGCATAGCATCTGCAATAAACGTTAATGGTTTATTTTGCATGGGTTAAAGTATAGGAATTTCAATACAAATCGTAGCGTGGGTGGTTTATCCCTGTAACCGTTTGCACAGATTAAACGGTTTAAACAGTTTAATCCGTTTAAAGAGTTTATTGCCGACCACAAGGGATCGGCGCTATAATAAAAAGAGCCGTAAAACCTAATTTAAATGCTTCAACCTCAGTGCATCACAATTTCCGCACACCTCACCCTGGTGTTCTCTGAAATATCGGAGATTTTCACCATGCCAGATTTCGTCGAGGCTTTGTTTTAATATGTTGCCTACCTCATACCGGGGAAGATCACAACACGGTGTGGCTTTGCCGTCGATATTAATATACAGATAGTCGTAAGGCTTTGGACAGTACTTATCAAACCGGTACATTACAGGACGCAGCTGCTTGTAGAGCATGCGTAGGATGCTGTTGTCAAAGGCTGCATAGTTGTTATCTACCTGAAGTCCATACTTCCCTGCTATTTCCTCCGCCGCCTTATAAATTTCCCGTTCCTCTTTCAAACCGGGTCTTTTCAGGCTGTTTTGTCCCAGCGGGACGTTTAAGCGCACGAGATATACACGGTCTGCACCTGCCTCGCCTGCGAACTGAACAACATCCAGGCATTGATGTTTGCTATGCATGGTGATTTGAATTGTGATAATTGGTTTTTCCCTATTACCCCGCTGTTGAATAAACGCTTCAATATTCTTTTGCACAATTTTATTGGCAGGATGGCCATCATCGGTTGTATTGGATTCACTGACACTGTCCAGGGAAATAGTCAGTTTATCCAGAGGTATTTTAATAAATTCTTCAGTAAATGAATTGAGCAAGAGACCGTTGGTTGTTATGCCCACGTTATGCCCCTTACTTTTAACATAGGTAATCATTTCCGGCAGCGCCGGATGCAACAGCGGTTCCCCCCACCCCGTAAGGGTAATATAAAAAGGGTTATTGAGTGTTATACGGTCGATGATTTTTTTGAAAAGGTCTAAGGGGATATCTTCATTGGACAGGTTAAACAAATCCCGGGGGCACATACCACAACTAAAGTTGCAGCGGTTTGTAATTTCGATTTGGATACGTTCAGGTCGCTGAGGGATAATGTAAAAGGTCCTGCCCAGGATACCTTTGAGAAAATATAAGGGATTTTTCGTCATTCCATGTTAGGTAACTTTTCCAGCCACTTTAGTCATATTTCTCTGTGAGTTTTTTTGTATCTTCTTCAATGGGGGTTGGATAATTACTGGTAAAGCAGGCATTACAAAAATGTTCACGGGGAAGCGTTGAACAACTCATCATTCCATCTACACTCAGATAGCGCAGGCTTTCGACGTCTAAATATTTTCTTATTTCTTCGGGCGAGCGGTTTGCGGCAATAAGCTCTCCCTTCTTCTGGAAATCAATTCCGTAATAACAGGGATACCGATGAGGGGGACAACTAATCCTCACATGGATTTCCTTCGCCCCCGCCTTACGCAATAAACCAAACCGTGACTTCGACGTTGTTCCCCGTACAATGGAGTCGTCAATAACGATAACCCGTTTGCCAGCCACGGTTTCTTTCAGCGCATTCAGTTTAAGCTCGACAAAGCGATGGCGGCGGTCCTGTTCCGGTAATATAAAAGTTCTTCCCACATAATGATTCCGGATAAAGCCACGGTCAAATGGTATGCCCGATGCGTGAGAATATCCAATCGCAGAAGAGTTTCCACCCTCAGGGACAGAAATTACTACATCGGCGTCTACCGGTGATTCCTCTGCTAATTTAGCCCCAAGTTTTTTACGAAACACATGGACACTTTCGCCGTAGATTTTGCTATCAGGTCTGGAAAAGTATACTAATTCGAATACACAGAATGCGGGTTTTATATTTTTTTGCGGGCAGTAAATCTCACTTCGGAGTCCATCCTTGCCGATATAGACTGCTTCTCCCGGTTGAACATCCCGGATATACTCCGCCCCGACCTGGTCAAGGGCGCACGTTTCCGAGGCGAACACATATCCATCATTCAATTTACCCAGCGCCAGAGGCCGGAAACCATGAGGATCCCGGACACCGACCATTTCACTGGGCGTTAAAAATAACAATGAAAATGCGCCTCTTAAATGTTGCAATACAAGGGACAGGCTTTTTTGCATCATATTTAAAGGCTTTGCCATGAGATGCACAATAACTTCCGTATCAGAAGTTGTGTGAAATATCGAGCCATTAGCCTCGAATTCTTCCCGGAGTCTTTTTGCATTAGTTAACTGTCCATTATGCGCAACGGCTACCTTTCCCTTGTAATAATCCACCACCAGGGGTTGGGCGTTACCAATATTGCTCGAACCAATGGTAGAATAACGAACATGGCCTATTGCGCAGGGATTTTTCAGTGCGTTGATCATATGAGGTTGTATAGCATCGCTTACCAGCCCCATGCCTTTATAACAGATAATATCCTTTCCATCCGTTGAAGCAATGCCAGCGCTTTCTTCTCCACGGTGCTGTAAGGAGTATAAACCATAATATACCCTCTCCGCCGCATCTGCACATCCATAAATACCTAATAAACCACAATGATCTTTTGCTTCAGACATCTCTTTACGCCCTATCTTTTTATGTAAACGACAAAATATTTATACCCGAGACCTTGTATTTATCACAATGCGAGACTACAATTATTATTAATGAAAAATGAAGTTTCTTTGTCATGATCTTAATGGGAATCAAAAACCCATGTGTTTGTATAAACACACTTTGTTGGTAGGATTATAAAAAAATTATATCAAACATTGACTGAGTGTCAACAAATTATTCATAACATGGAACCAGATAAGAGTATTCATAAAAATTTCTCCGACGTACGATTATACGTCATCATAAGTTCTTGCCTTACGAAAAAACCGATTCTTGAAACTCTTCAGGATGTGATAAAGGGCGGTGCGGATGCGGTACAACTCAGGGAAAAGACCCTCTCTGACAGCGATTTCATCAAACTGGCAGGGGAATTCAGAAAAATAACTGCCCAATCGAAAACCATTTTTATTATAAACGACCGGGCGGAAATTGCAAAAATGGTAGATGCGGACGGCCTGCATATCGGACAATCTGATCTGGACATTAAAACTGCACGCAAAATCATAGGCAATAAAAAGATCATCGGGGTTTCCACCCATACCATAGAACAGGCCAGAAAAGCCCGGGACGAAGGGGCCGATTATATCGGTGTTGGCCCAATATTCTCCACAGCAACAAAGAAACATGAGCCTCCTGTTGGGCTGGAATACTTAAGGCAGGTAAGAAAAGAAATCTCCATTCCTTTTGTAGCAATTGGCGCGATTAATTTGAAAAATATACAAGAAGTGATTGATGCCGGCGGAACACGTGTTGCCATGTGCTCTTCTATTATCGGCAGCGATACCATTATGGAGACAACTCAGGCATTTAAGACCAGACTTTTTCTTTGATAACTCAAAACAACTATATGGATAAAATTTTATCCTTAATTCTTCTCGTAGCACGAGAGCGTGTTGCTTTTGCCTTGGGGAAAAGGCTGAAAGTGAGTATTTTCTGACAAAAACTACTTTTTACCGTAAGTTTAATACTATCCACTGGTAATGTTGCCATTATTACCCATTGTATCATCCGATAAGAAAATCCACTCGACAGAAGGCGGGTTGGATTATGTAAACCGAAGTTCAGCATCAACTATCCGTATGTTCACAAAAAGTTGAGTTTCGTACCACAACCCAACCTTACGCAAATAAC
>JAHFOW010000075.1 GCA_023261465.1 Planctomycetota bacterium | reverse complement strand
TACTTAATACCTTTACTTGAAATGGGTTATATAAATACTACGGAGGTGAACATCCGTTATAAGGCGGATTGCTGTAACCACCATTGCGTGTAGAAACAAAATGGTTAATTTCTCTCTGTCTTAAGAAACTACCGAAATACAACAACGGTAATGTATTCCCGTTTTTTTCAATCATAGCAAAATCTTAACAATTTAGTTGTTTGAAAATCGATATAAAGCAATTACGTAACAAAAAAACAAGGGCGTTGAAGTCTTATGCACTCCAACGCCCTTTTACAAAAGAGACTTTATATTACCGTAAAATCTCAAATACTAGACGGCCTTTTCTCCCCTCTCCCCCGTGCGGATACGAAGTACATCCTCTATATTTGAAATAAAAATCTTACCGTCTCCAATACTTCCAGTTTGCGACTCCTTCGTGATGCACTGAACAATCTTTTCCACATCACTATCGGCAACGACCAGTTCTATCTTGATCTTTGACAGTAAATCCACCCTGAATGTCCTGCCACGCCACTGCTCCGTTATGCCCCTCTGAGCGCCGTGCCCTTTTACATCGGTTACGGTCATGCCCGGATAACCTAATTCTTCCAATGCATCCTTCACAATCGACAACCGCTCAGGTCTTATGATCGCCTCAATCTTTTTCATGTACTAACCTCCTTCATAATCAAAATGGCCGGATCTAAAATCATTAAATCAGGTCATTTTATGCCAATGGGTATCATACTACGAATTAAGTAGTTTCAGTTTCATAATAGTGGTAAGCAATTTCCTTATGCTGGGAAATATCCATACCCGCAATTTCTTCCGCCTCGCTTGGCCTTAATCCCATTATTCCCTTTACAAACAAACCTAACAGTGTCGTCATACCAAAAGACCATCCCCATGCAGCCAGAATACCTATCCACTGTTTCCCCAACTGAGCAACATTTCCGTATATAGCGCCAATACAATTCATGTCTGTCAGGGCTGGATTCACTGCTGCATTAGCAAAGATACCCGTTGCAAATGCACCCCATGTCCCACCCATTGCATGTACGCCGATAACGTCAAGGGCATCATCATAACCAAACGCCTTCTTCATTTTTGTGGTACAGTAGAAACAAACCAACCCACCGCCGACACCGATTGCAATAGACGCCATAGGCCCAACAAAACCTGATGCTGGCGTAATAGCAACTAATCCAGCTACAGCACCGGAACAAGCACCAAGTATAGTCGGCTTCTTATGGTGTATCCATTCCAGAACCGACCAGGTTAATCCTGCTGCGGCTGCGGCCGTATTAGTAACGACAAATGCACATGCAGCAAGTCCATCGGCAGCAACAGCGCTTCCAGCGTTAAAGCCAAACCAGCCAAACCATAACAAACCGGTTCCCAACATCATAAATGTCAAATTATGAGGAGGCTTTATATCCTTTGGAAAGCCTTTTCTTTTTCCAACAAGCATCATTAGCGCTGCGCCGGAAGCACCGGAACAAATGTGAACGACTGTTCCACCGGCAAAATCAAGCGCGCCTAACTTAAACAACCAACCATCTGAAGCCCATACCCAGTGTGCCATAGGAGCGTAAACGGCGCCAGTCCATAAAAGTACTATTAATAAAAAGGAGTTAAATTTGAAACGTTCTACAAAAGTTCCCGTCATCAAGGCAGGGGTAATAACAGCAAACATGCATTGGAAAATCATAAAAGTATAATGGGGTATCGTTGTTGCATAAAGATCGCTCGGAGCTTGCCCGACGGTACCGGCCCCTAATCCACACCATTGAAGACCTCCGATAAACCAGTTTCCTGGCGCAAACGATATACTATAACCCCAAAGTACCCACTGTACACTTACAAAACAAATGACAATAAAACTCATCCACATGGTGTTTACCATGTTTTTTGCCCGTACCATACCTCCATAAAATAAGGCAAGACCAGGCGTCATGATCAAAACGAGAGCCGAAGAAGCAAGCATCCATGCATTGTTTCCTTTATCAATACTTGGCGCATCTCCAGCCATTGCATCAGATGCAAAAAGAGCAATCAGCGTTAGCGCAAAAACCGATGATATGCCTAAAATGGCTCCTTTTCTCATATCTGTCTCCTCTTAATAAAATGATTATCTAACGTTCCCTGTCTCAATTACACGAGAACAGGCTTTTGCATAACTAAGGAAACACAAACATACTTTTACAAAACTGCACAACAAAGACTTTTTGGCTTTTATTACCTCCTTTCATAAAATTATTTTTCCTATTCTCTATGAGCAAATATTTTTTCCCATTCATAAGAATCAATCCATAATACTTTACAAAAACCCGCTCATACCCTCAATTCTCAGATGGCTTCAGCTTTATCTCCCATAAATAGCCAGCCAGTTTGTCCATGTCTTTTTGTAAAAAAAGGGACGGTTCTTTTTCTTTCATTCTATCAACAATGCTTTTACACCTTCTCTTTGAATATAAGAGAGATACATCTTCCATCTTTAAGGGGTTGTGACAGGGAACACAATTGTTCATAAATACGTTTTCGGCAATACTGCTTACATCGCTCTCGCCAATCTGTCTCAATTTAGTGAATTCGGCAAGTTTTCCTTTGTCAATCTCGCCTTTTTGGTATTTTTTGAACAACTCAATTATCCTCTGCTCATCCTCAGTAAACTGTTCTTCTTTTTTCATTTGCAATCTATTAAATGCATGTAAAATATCTTCCTCGTTCCAGTTTTTATGCGAATAGATATATTCAAGGACATGGCATTGACCACACTTACTGCGGAGCGTAATATCCATATTTTCTTCAGAATGCGCCACCGATTTTGGAATACCCTGCGTGTTCTTTTTATCTGAAATCAACAGTTTTGCATCTGTCGGCGAACTCACAATCTTCACACCTTCTGCCAGCGCAATATAAGGCATCAAGCCTAAAAAACTCTTTACCCTTCCTACTTCTATCTCCGTGTTATCTTTATAATAAAAAATACGATTACACGTATCATCGTAAACTACTTCTTTTGGCAGTACATAAGAAATCTCTTTGTATCGTTTACGGTCTGCTATATTCTTTGCCCCTTGATCAATTACGAGTTGGATATATACTCGCTTGTCTTTAGTAAACAGCGCTTCTTTGCGCACGATACTCCCCTTAATTTCCAATGCCTGGCCTTTATTTTCTAAAATTCCATTAACAACATAATTCTGCGCAAACAAAGAACACATGAAGGAACTATTAATCAGAATAATAGCCTTTATAATAAAAACAAGTACACAACTATTCCTTTTCTTCATAACAATCACGATGGATACTTTTCGACACAACAAACTAATAAAACGCTAATAAAGAGTAGCTAATACAGTACCATATATTTAAACAAAAAAGTTGATTTGTCATATACATCAACAGATAATACACATACTACATATTTTTGAAATATTACATACAAATGGAATAATTATTGCTAATGGTTGTTTTAAGCCAAAGGTATCGACACTGTTACACTTTTCAAAACAAGAAATCACGAAAATGTTTAAGATATAAAAAGAGGCTACGAAAAACAGACGTGATACTTAAGGAATATCTGACAGACTGAACCATATACTTCGCTAAACCTTCGTTAAAAGTTAAGCAGCAAAACGGTTAATCTTTTATCATAATGGGGAATGCTTTTTTATGAAGACAAAAACTGTCACGTACGAAACATGCTATCAGAGTATGGTACGCTTATTACTTATACATCATTTTTAAATTATTTGCAAAGTTTTAAGTTAAATTCCAGGATAACAACTTGTTCCATGTTCATAAACATCTATGCCGGAGCGCTCTATGTTTACAGGAACCCTGAGCCCAAAAAATCGTTTCATAAGATAAAATAGTATAAAACCCGTCGCAAAACACCATGCAATCAGGGTTACACATGCTATAAATTGAGAAAGCAATTGCGAGCAGGAACCGACAATCAGTCCCTTTACGCCACCATAAGTCCCATCGGAAAAAATACCAACAGAGAGGAGTCCCCAGAGCCCATTCGCACCATGAACTGAGATAGCGCCAACCGGATCATCAATCTTGAGCTTGCTTTCAATAAAATAAAGAGAACTCCTCGTAATTAAACTTGCAACAATTCCTATGACAACTGCCGCCCAATGTGGCACATAGGCGCCAGATGCGGTAATTGCGACACACCCAGCCAACGCGCCATTGCAAGTCATGATTATATCCGATTTTTTAGTCTTGGCATAAGAAAAGTAAAGGAGTGTAATAGCGCCCGCGGCTGCAGATAAAAATGTATTCACCGCTATAATAGATACGCGAAGCTCCGTAACAGCGAGGGTACTTCCGGCATTGAAGCCAAACCATCCAAAGATTAATGTAAGCGTTCCAATCACAATATAGGCCATATTGTGCCCGTGAATAACATTAGAGCTGCCGTCAGGGTTGTACTTCCCAAATCGAGGACCCAACATCCATGCTGCAATAAAAGCAATTAAACCACCCATTCCATGCACGACGCCGGAACCCGCAAAATCCCTTGCGCCCACTCCAAAAGGAAGCATTTCCAACCATCCCTTACCCCACATCCAGTGTCCGAAAACAGGATAGAGTACACCGCATAAAAAAACGCTGTATATTACATACGCATGGAATTTAAATCTTTCAGCTACCGCGCCCGTAACAATCGCACACGCAGTCGCAGCAAACATGATTTGGAACATCCAGAGTACAGAAGTGGATACATCATAAGATTCCCCTAATAACAGGAAGCCACTATAGCCAATAAATTGGCTTCCGGATGAGAGTCCGGGCGCTAACTTTGAGCCCCCAAACATAAGGGCAAAGCCAAATATCCAGAAGATGATAGCGCCAACACAAAAACTGATAAAGCTCATTGACAGATAATTGAGCGTATTCCTCTTTTGCACAAATCCGGCGCCGAGAAAAGTAAATCCTGCCTGCATATTAAAGACAAGGAATGCGCTCAGGAGTGTCCAGGCAAAGTTTACTGAAAATTTCAGTCCCTGAATACTATCAGAATATGTATGAATTCCACTTGGATCACCGGCAAATATTTTTCGTGCCGTAAGAACTAACAACCCGGCAAGTATGAGAATAAAGGAATATCTCTTCAATGATCTTACCACCCGCTGATTAAAAATGCTGATGTTGTCCCGTCCACCGGGACAACATCAGCGGAAAGAAATGCTCATTTAAACGATAAACTAAATTGCAGCCTCACCTGTCTCTTTGGTACGAATACGGTAAACATTTTCAACATTGAATATGAAAATCTTACCATCACCAATACTTCCCGTCTGGGATTCGTTGATGATCGCATTGACAATCTTTTCGACGTCAGAATCCTTAACAGTAATCTCAAGCTTTATCTTTGAGAGAAGATCGACTCGATATCTCCTTCCACGCCACACCTCGCTAATCCCCTTCTGGCTGCCGTGTCCCTTTACTTCTGTAACGGTCATTCCGGGATAACCCAATTCTGTTAAGGCATCCCTAACGATATTAAATTTTTCTGGCCTTATTATTGCTTCAATTTTTTTCATGTAAAAACCTCCATCCAATAGAGTATTATTAATTTAAATCACTTCGAGAAACTTTACTTCTTTCTGTTTGAATGACTTTTATCAGATTTTAAACTTGCATATACCCATCGGCCAAGTTTTTCAGAATAAATCTTTTCTCTATCCTTATCCTTGCTGAAGGCTTGTTCAAGTAAGGATTTCTGTTCTTTTTCCTCTTCAAGGTCAATCTCCGATGCACCTATTAATGATGTGCTAAACTCTTCTTCAACAGGGTAACATGGGGAACCATGAATATGGATATCAACACCTTCGTGTTCAGCAAGTTCAGAAACTCTTAACCCCATAGTATACTTAAGGGTGAAGAATATTGCAGCGCCCCACACAAGCGCCCACCCGATTGCCACAGCAGTTCCAATGGATTGAGCAAGTAATTGTGCCCCACTTCCCGTAATTAAACCATTTACCCCCTGATATGTGCCATCTGCAAAAATACCCACGGCAATCATACCCCAGATACCGTTTGCAGCATGAACCGCCACAGCGCCAAGCGGGTCGTCAACCTTAAACACAACCTCAACCAGCCACACAGCGCCCCTCATAATTAAACCAGAGAGAACACCGATTGCGACTGCTGCCCAGGGAGCTACATAGGCACAAGGTGCGGTAATAGCTACTAATCCTGCCAAAGCGCCGTTACAAATAAACGGAACATCAATATAACCCGTTAATCCCCATTGTACAAATAACATAATAACAGCACCTGCAGCTGCGGCAATGAATGTATTTGCAGCAACAACGGACATACGTAAATCCGTTGCAGCAAGGGTACTGCCGGCATTAAAACCAAACCAACCGAAAGCAAGCACAAGGGTGCCAATAACTACAAATACAAGGTTGTGGCCAGGAATTGCATTGGGCGTACCATCTGGATTATATTTTCCTTTTCGTGGACCTAAAATCCATGCGCCCATAAAGGCCATAATTCCACCAATCGTATGCACGCACGCACATCCGGCAAAGTCTTTTACACCAGTTCCGATAGGAAGTGTGCTTAACCAACCACCACCCCACACCCAGTGCCCATAGATCGGATAAATAAAACCGCACATAAGAAAGCTATAAATAATATACGGTACAAATTTCATTCTTTCTGCCACTGCGCCGGCAATAATAGAAACCGTCTTTGTAGCAAAAACCATCTGGAAGAGCCAGAACATAATCGTCTGCACATCATAAGAATTACCGCTCAGAAAAAATCCAGCCCAACCAATAAAAGAATTTCCACTATCAAGCCCTGGATATAACTTGGAACCACCAAACATGAGGGCAAAACCAAAGAGCCAGAAAACAATAGCGCCGAGGGTAGAGTCAATGAAGCAATGCGCCAGGTATCCGAGCATGTTCTTTTGCCTTAAGAAACCACCCAAAAAGGCAAAACCAGATTGCATGCTAAAAACGAGGAAAGCGCCAACCAGCGTCCAGATAAAATTAACAGAGTACTTTAAACCAGCGATACTATCTGAATAAGTTGCAGAACCGTTTGGGTCTCCGGCCTCAACAATGCCGGAATTTAAGGTAAAAATACCCAAGGCGATCAATAAAAACCAGATGCCAAATTTTATTCTATGAGAAAAACATTTCATAAATTCACCCCTTTTCTAATTGCAAATACTACCTTTTGTGCAAAATAATTACAATACTAAAATATAAATAAATCCTTTATTATTACGAAACCTCCTTTCCATGAAAAACCTTTCTTCGAAAACAATAAAACACGTTAATTTGGGAAAAAAAGTTCACAAAACCATTCAAAAAGTAGCAACTAATATGCCTCAATTAAATTTACAATAGAGTTTTTATCTTTTGTTAATAGTTTAACGTGTTTATAATAATTCTTTATATAATATGATATGACTTATTTTATATGTAATATTAATCATCATTTCTCTTACAAATATTGAGCAATGGCATTGCCTATAAATTGATATCTTATTTCCTATAAATCGCATTTAATGTATTAATTCATAGAGTGTTATAAAAATTTTCACTATAAAAATATAAATCCATAAAACTTGGCATATTTCAACCACTTGGGATTAATTACATCTTTTGTGGTCATTTTATACCTTAGGGAAAATTTTCTCAGTTCTATTTTAAAATTTTGTATTTTTTGTATATTACGTTATAATCACAAAAATTATTAACCAAGATAATATACAAAATACATTATGTATAGAATCAACAAGTACCAGTTTAATGACTTTAAGTGTCAGGCCAGCTTACACAAATCCAATTATGCTGTTTTACTCAATTCACCCGAAAAAGGTATCAAATACTCTCCCGATTTCGATTTCTCGGAAGAGTATTACCTATTGAAAGAACTCAGCCACGTTCAAATACCCGTAGCGTATGATTTCGGGCAGGGGGAGTTGTTCAGAGATGAAAAGTTTCTCATCACACAAAACTTCATAGTACTTCAGCACATCGCAGGATATGACCTTGTTGACTATTTTTGTGAAAAAAATGGGGAAAGCGCCGAAGTAATTAATGAAGTTGTTAAACTCTTTATAAACCTCTGCGACCCCTTGCACTATCTTCACAGTAAGGGTTACGTTCATTGCGACCTAAAGCCAGGGCACCTGATTCTTAATCAAAAAACCGGATTAGTACATCTGATTGATTTTGAATTAGCCATCAAACGCGGCGGTATTATCAAGGGTATAAGTAAAGAATATGCTTCGCCTGAACAATTGCAGATGCTGAACTATCTGAAAGACCTTCCCCGAAAAGTCCATTACGAGGCTATTTTGTCTACAATTCGACTTGATGGCAGGACAGACCTTTATTCCGTTGGTCTCATCCTTTACCAGATACTGACAAAAAGATTATGGGAGAAGGAAAAGATCCCCCCATCGCAATTAAACAAACAAATACCTCCGAAATTAGAAGCAATTATGAAAGGATTGTTAGAAATAAACGTCGCACAGAGAATACAAACTGCAGAGGAATTAAAAAACGCACTCAGCAGTATCTGAATTATATATTTTCCAATAGCTTAGGAAAGGTTCTTACCCATGAAATGCGTGATTATATCGGACATTCACAGTAATGTGGATGCCTTACTTGCAATAATCAAAGAAATTGCCGAAAAGGAAAACCATGTCGACAGGATATTGATTGGCGGGGATATTGTTGGCTACGGCGGTGCTCCCAATGAATGCTGCAATCTCGTGCGCTACTTAGTTTATGGCAGAAAAAAAGTAAGAGGAGAACTTATTCAAAAAATTATCGAACAGCCGTATTTTGATACCGCACAAAAAAACAATTTGCTGGATGCAATTACACTCTTCGAAAAAAAAGGTCTGGCCATTGGCGGCAACCACGATAAAGAAGCTGTGGGTGAGCCGTCCCTTACTTCAGAAATGAACCCTGTGGCAAAAACTGCTATTGACTGGACAAGCGGAGTACTGACTAGAGAAAACCGGAAATTTTTAAAACGCCTTGCGTTCAGATTGAAATTTCGTAAAGACGGGTTTGAAATCGTACACAGTACACCAGCATATCCGCGAGGATACGAATACGCCAAGAATGCATGCATACTCAAATACACAACTCTGTGGTCCCGCGTAACTTTCGGGGGGCATACGCATAGACCGGCAGCCTATATTTATACAAAAGAAGTCAGAACGGTAAGCGCTTCTGTTCTCATTCCTGCGGATAATTATGACATGAGACTCATGCTTATCGAAAAGCAATCTACCACCAGGGAAGAGTCCTTTGATATCGAAACAACAAAGGATTGGAAATATTACATTAATGTGGGGTCTGTGGGCCAACCGAGGGATGGAAATCCACAAGCCTGTTATGTAGTATTTGATTCTGTTTCGAAACATCTCTGTTTCAAGCGAGTCCCCTATAACACAGAAGCCGCGTCACAGAAAATTACCGAAGCAAAACTGCCGGGAGAGTTGGCCCAAAGAGTTTTAAAAGGTGTTTGAGAAAGATTCACAATAATTGTCAAACTTGTGAATCTTTCTTAAAGATTGTTGTGTACCGAAATATGAGGCTTTACATTTTATACTTTCGGTTTTCTATTAACGGGTGAGCTGATAGCAAAACCCGAAGCGGTGAACCATGCTTGTTTTAAAATATAACGGCGAACCCTGCCAAAATAGCGTTATCCTGTAAAAACTTCTTTTTTACGCAAGTTTTTCACAATCCCCTTCACCCCATTTTCTAAGGGGGCTTTGATTGCGGCTAATCTGCGTTATGTTATTTGTACCTTCCTACTCTTCTTCCTTTGCAACCCATTTTTCCATGATTTGCACGTTTACTCCGCCAAGTTAATCTTTGTCTTCTCTTGTCTTTCATTGATAATTACCCCTCAATCTTTTCGTTTAATAAAACACCCGAAATCAAAAACACCTTAAACTTTTAAGCAAATTAACCTGATTGGTTTACATCATAATAATCTATTTTAACTTACTTATTTTCCTGCTTTGTGGTTTCCTTTTCGTCTATCTTCTTCTGGGTAGTTCTACTGCTGGAATCTTCAACATCTTCCTCAACACCCTTTACGCCCTTCTTAAATTCAACAATACCGCGACCCAGTGATTTCATAACTTCAGGAAGTCTCTTGCCAAAAATCAAAAGCGCTACAATCAGAATTATGAGCCATTCCCAACCGCCTGGCATACTAAACATAATTATGCCTCCTTATAAAAAATTTTAAAAGTAGAACAAATTATAACATTGCATAGATAAAAATCAATGAATTTTGTCCACACCATGGGAAAGTGAAAATTTCCCTGGCGCGGCATAGCAGCAACCAATTCTCCCTTGTGAAAGCGGGGAGATTGCTTCGGAAAAGACCCTCGCAATGACACGGACTATGCACTTTAATGGTATAGCATTGTGCGTGCATCCTGTCGTTGTGCATTGCGCTTTATCATTGCAAAGAAGGAACCGGCCATTGCGACCTTATCCTGTTATTGCGATCAAAGCGAAGTCATTTTTCTCTCATAAACAAACAGCACCTCTTGATAAGGGGGCGAAGGAGCATGATGTATTTATTTGAGGGACTTGATAAATATCTTAATGAATCTCGTTCTTATAGGGTCTAACTTCCCTGAGTGTTTTTACCAGAAGTTGCATGTCGGGCGGTAAATCTACCTTGAACTCCATTTTTTTGTTCTGGATGGGATGAAAAAACTCTATCTTGTGTGCGTGGAGCGCCTGACGCTCAATAAGGGGAACCTCGCCAGGCGCCCTTTCTTTCTGAACCAAATCAGAAAGATAATAGGTATCTTGCTTGCCATAGGTAGCATCAGCAACCACGGGATGTCCTATTGCCCGCAAGTGCACGCGAATCTGGTGCGTTCGTCCCGTCTTTGGCATTATCTTTACCAGGGTATACCCTCGAAAACGTTCTATTACCTCATATATTGAAACAGCCTCTTTCCCGATATCATGCCGCACGGCCATCTTTAGCCGGTCTATCTGATGCCTTCCTATCGGCAAACTAATCTCGTCAGAATCAAAAGCCATCACGCCTTCTACCACGGCAATATATTCCTTTTTAACGTATCTCTTTTCAAATTGCATGGCAATATGTGAATGAACGGCGTCACTCTTAATGACTAACATAACGCCGCTGGTATCCCTGTCCAACCTGTGTACAATACCCGCCTTGATCGGTCCGTTGGTTTGCGACAGATTTTGGCAGTAAAAGGCCAGCCCATTCACAAGCGTTCCGGAAGGATGACCGCCAGCCGGATGGACAACCATATCGTAAGGCTTGTTAATGAGCATCAAATAATCATCTTCGTACACAATATTTAATGGGATGTCCTCAGGAACTACCTTAAATTCTTCAAGCACAGGCAAACTGACGGTGATAACATCGTTTTTTTGGATGTCGTAACTGCTCTTAACCGCGCGCCCGTGTACCTGGACGGCGCCTTCTTTTATTAGCTTCTGGATGAAAGTCCTGGAATAATCGGGAAGGCGTGAGGCAAGATACCTATCGATCCTTTTTTCATCGAAGGCCTTTTTTATGTCAAATTGTATTTGTTTTACTTCTGCGGCTTCCTGTGGCATATTATTTAAGCGCAGATAAACGGTATTGCGCCATTGTGGCCCAATTACTGTTTGGAGAGAGTTCGATTACTTTTGTATAAGCATTAACCGCATCGCTAGTCTGGTTTAATTTCTCATAACAACGTCCGGCGTCCCATTTCACCTGAGCGCCAAGAAAATTATTCTGGGCAAGAATTTCATCAAATTGCCTGACTGCCTCCTGGAATTGCCCTTTTTCCTCGTAAGCATATCCCAATGATTGTTTCACAACAGATGCAAGGGGATGGCCACTATATTTCTCCAAAAAGTCATTATACGCCCGAATGGCCTCGTCGTAATTCTTTAAGCTATAGCAAACATTTCCCAGTTGGAACAGCACCCACGGGGAAGCGCTGGAGGACGACATGGTATTCCTGACATGTTTATACGCTTCGGCCGCTGTGGATAAGGCTGCATTCCGGTCTTTTTCAACTCTCCCCTGCTGTGACACTGCTGCAAGGTCATTATTTATTTTCCAAAGGGCTTGCCATGCAGATTCCGTCTTTTGAACTTTCTGTGTCACAAAAAACGTAACTCCGGCGGTGATTGCAATGGCTACCCCAATACCTGTGCCAATATAAACTTTATATTTATTCAGCGTTCTTATTGTCTGTAACGTAGCTTCTTTCATGTTTCTTCCCTAAAATTATAAACCAAGTAAAGACTCTGCCTCTTGAAATATTTTTCGAATATCGTCGTCATCCAGACCCGCGCCACGGGCAATATTTTCAGCGCGACTGCGATCCAGCAAATCATCGGGTGTGTGGGAATCAGAACCAAAGACAAGTTTTGCCCCAACCTTTTTACCCATTTTTACGACATGGCCATTGGCATAGGCATGGCCTTTCCTGCCTGAAATCTCAAGCCTGACGCCGTTCTTTTGAGCCAACCTCGCATCTGTCTCCGATATTAAACCCGGATGCACCAGGACATCAGCGCCTGCCTCAATCGCCGCACGATTTGTCCCCGGCAGCACAGGTTCGGTAATTGTTTCCCCATGAACTAAAACAATAAATGCCCCTAAAGACCTTGCATGTCCAACCATGGACTTTATATGCTCCGGCCTGATGTGGGTTAGTTCTGCCCCGCCGTAGACTTTAATTTTGGAAACAGCGGCAATCTCCCTGCATGCCTTCAAAACATTGGGTATTACAAAATCTATATTGGAATAATCAACGTGGTCTGTTATAACCAGTCCGCGAAAACCCTTCGCCTCGCAGCGGCGAATGAGTTCTGCGGGCAAAAGCACACCGTCTGAAAATAGAGTATGTGTATGTAAATCGATCATCCTGATTTAATAATTAATGCGCCCGAGACGATTTGAACGTCTGACCTACGGTTTAGGAAACCGTTGCTCTATCCACTGAGCTACGGGCGCATTCGATAACGAAAGATGAATA
>JAHFOW010000074.1 GCA_023261465.1 Planctomycetota bacterium | reverse complement strand
GTTGCGGAATGTTTGTATTGAAAACCTGGATTATAAAGATTGCATCGAAAGATACGATTCGGATTCCAGTTTGTTCTATGTGGATTGTCCTTATTATGGCCATGAGCATTATTACGGCGATACCTTCACGGAACAAGACCATTATCAATTATCTGAGATTCTGCATTCAATCAAAGGTATGGCGATGGTTTCACACTATGCAAATGACCTTTACGATAGGTTGTATCAAGACTGGAATCGGTATGAGTTTCAGTCATTCAAGGGCAGTCATAAGGCGGAAGCGGGTGCAGAAAAGCCAAAGACCACCGAATGCCTTTGGTGCAATTTCAGACCACAGAAAACAAGGAGTTTATTTGGATGATTAACCTACAGGACTTCTTAATCTTTCTTTTCTGGTTTGACCTGATAAGGCTGGTATGCTTCGGGCTTTACCAGGTATTACCTTGAATGCTTTGAAATTCAACCGTGTTTATGCTTTTTCTCTTTTCGGGATATAAAGTAATACGTAATCAACAAAGCAATAATTCCTACGGTGAAAATGAACCCTAATCCGTATTCATTCATGATTAATCCTCTTTTATTTGTTCAATTTTAAATGCAATGACGAAGGCCAGAATTGTTAAAATTATTCCGGTAGTAGAGATAAACAAGCTAAACTTTTTTGATACAAACTGGCTTAAAACCAGCGTGGCAAATGAAAGCTTACCAATATCATAAATCGTCTTTGCCAGATTTTCGTATTTCTTAGCCATAACTCATAAATATTATACACAATACAAACAGACAACAAAAGATAAAAATACACACAAACAGATAAAAGGATATAAAAAGCTTGACAATGTTTCAAAGGTACGGTAGTACGTACGTAAATCAAGGGTTTCAGGGCGTGGACAGACGCTTAGATATTCACCTGGTGATGATGCCAGGTAACAAGGGCAACGGTTGAAGGTGCTGTCCCACTTTCGACTTGTTGCCTTTATTATTGGAGTGTAGATTATGGCGGTAAGATGGAGAAAATATAACGCTCTATGTAAGGATGTTCCTTGCAATGGAAAGAAGGGTAAGCATTGTCCAGGTGACAGGCCAAAGAAATCAACGGGTGAATATAAGACCTGCGGGACATGGTGTATTGAATTCTTTGACGATAACAAGCAATGGCAATCACTTACCTTCAAGGATGTCAGGAACAAGACGGATGCAGAGAAAAGACTTACCTTGTTTATATCAGACCGTGAACGTGGACAGTTGAAATTACCTAAAAAGAAGCTTATTCCGACCCTTGCAGAATATAGCCAGGTGTATCTTGGGCTTTATAAGAATGCTAAAGAAAACACAACACGGACTAAGGCAAGTGTTATTAACAGCCTTGTAAGGTATCTTGGCAATTACCAGATTGACAAGCTTTCATCCTTCGTCATTGAGAAATTCAGGATTGAGCGCAAAGAGAAAGACCAGGTAAAAGACGGTACTATTAATGATGACGTTGCAGTTTTAAACCATATACTTAATACGGCTATTCGTGATGGTATCCTTGAGAAGAACCCTTGCAAGGATGTTAAAAGGTTAAAGGTATCACAGACCAGAGACCGGATATTATCCGAATCAGAGATTGCCTTAATCCTGGAACAAACACAGGGTAAAGATAAGTTGATGATTCTGGTTAGTCTCTTTACCGGGTTACGCTTGAATGATGTTCTAAGGCTCACCTGGACAGACGTTGACCTTAACAAGGGACTCATAACCACCACGCAAAGCAAGACCGGTAAGCTGGTATCAATCCCGTTATCAGAATATCTATCAGAAGAACTTGTCAGGTATGGAAACGGTGTCCGGGAAGGTGGGATATTTGAGACCAGAGGCATAAACGGTTTGGTTGTTAAAAAGTATAGCAGCCATTTTAGCGCATTATTTAGGCGATTAGGCATCCATGATTTCACCTTCCATAACCTAAGACATACTTTTTCAAGCTTATTACAGGGTGAACTTGGCGTTGGTGCGGTAGTGGTACAAACAATGACAGGCCATTCAAGTCTAGGGATGTTACAGAAGTATTCACATAGTGGTTTAGACAATAAGAAAAGGGCAATAGGCGCATTAACAGATTACGTTTTGAATGCAGATAAGAGACCCATTTCTTTAGTGGTGAATAAATAGGGTACGGCGTAAGTACGACATGACAAGGGGTATAGTTTTATATGTGGTTATTATTGCGATACTTAGGATTTTAACAGGAATATTAACGTGATAATCACGTATAGGAAACGCCTTAAATAAGGTAGCGTTACGCATTATTATCATTGCGAGCGAAACGAATCAATTTTTCCCATGTGGGATTGTTTCAGACAAAGCATGTCCTGTGGTAATCGAAGGACATCAGCAATGACAACTTTCTTTTAACATTGACATTTCTTTTATAGAATGGTATTTTTTTATATATTTACTCTTTTACGTTAAAAGAAGTTTTACGCAAAAATTAAAAATACTTGCTATTTTGTTTATGCCTGACCTGAATATAAGTATATGAAAAAGGTACTCCTTGTGTTTTTTGTTCTTTTCGTAAGTCTCGTTGTCGCCGTTTGCAGCCATGCTACAGACAGCTTTAATGACTATGAAACCCATTATCAGTTAGGGAACGAATACAACAAACGGGGAATGATCGACGATGCGATCATGGAATATAAAAAGGCCATTGAACTCAACATGAATAATCCAAAGGTTTACAATAACCTGGGTGTTGCGTATAGCAAGAGACGGATGTTCGACGAAGAAATTTTCTCGTATAAAAAGGCAATCGAACTGGACAATAAATACATGGATGCGTATTTTAACCTTGGGATTGCATATGGCGCAAAGGGATTAATAGATGATGAGATTAATACTTATAAAAAACTTATAGAAATCGATCCCAACAATATTGATGCCTTATATAATCTCGGAAATAGTTACCGTGAAAAAGAAATGTATGATGAATCAATTTCTACATACAAAAAATTGATTGAAATCGACCGTAATTATGCAGATGCATATTTTAATCTGGGTGTTTCATACGGAAGAAAGGGTTTGTTGGATAATGAGATTCTCCAGTATAAGAAAGTTCTTGTGTTGAATCCTGATAACGCCGAAGCACACTTTAACCTGGCCATTGCTTATGGGGAAAAAAACATGTTCCAGGAACAGGTGGATGAATATAAAAAGGCCATTACCCTGAATCCGAAGTATCTGAAGGCGTACAAAAATCTCGAGTCTGTTTTTCGTGATAAAGGAATGATTGAAGAAGCAAATAAAGAGTTGTCAAAGCATAATGATTTAGTGAAGCATTAAAATACTTAAATAATTTTTTATAAGCAAAAGAGGAGGAAATATATAATGCTTAATCTCGAAAAAATCCAGGAGATGGTAACCGATAAGTCAGAAAAGATTATGACCAACCATAAGGTTGAGGGACTTATCAATAACGTTGGCGGACTGCTCTGTTTTGTTGGGGCAGTAGTATTCGGCGTTTTATTTCTGGTATGCAGTGGCAGTTTGATTAAGACCGGTAAGCACTATGTGGTAAAGCCATCGGCTGAAAAAAAAGCAGAGGCGGCGCAACCTGAAGCAGTTCCAACTGAAGCTGTTACGCCAGCTCCTAGCGGTGAATAATTATAAAACATTCCTGAAATTACAGAACAAGTTCAACATGATAGGTAGTTCGTCTGTCATGTTGAATTTGTTTTTTGTGCATTTCAAAATCGTCAAGTTTCTAAGCATCTGATCACATTTTTCAAGGATAAAAGGCTCGTGACAAAAAAGATAATTTTCCTGGCAAGCATTTTAAGTTTCATGGCGTGTTTTTTCGCTTTAAAACCAGTTCTTGCTGTTTCTTTGAAACTGACCCCGGAACAGATACAAGAAGCGGTAGACTATGGTCAGAAAAATAGAAATATGGATGTCGCCGCATTTTCAAGACCATGGACTGTCTGTTTGGAGAAAGGACATGGCACCGCTACGTTGTTTACCCCTTATCTGAATGTTGCCTATAAGGCAAAAAAAACGGCAGTTGAGAGAAAGGAGTTTACCAACAAGGACATAGCACAGGCGCTGGAAATTGCAGATTCTCTGGCCTTTTCCGTAACCGTTTATGGCGACGAATATGACTTTCCCATGCATTATACAGCGAAGATTTATCAAAAGGATGAGGTTGTTCAGCCCGAGTTCGAATTTGTTCCTAAAATAGCGGATGCTAGTGAATTCTGGCCCGACCCGCCAAGCCATTCAGCGCGGATGGTCTTTAAATTTCCGGTTAAACATATTGACCTTGAATTCCCGATTAAGTTTGTAGTTGTTGCACCGGGTGGCGAGGAGATTCCCTTTGAATTTGATTTGCCAAAGCTAAAGTAAATATTTTTATAAGTCTTCGAATAATGAAAGTTAAAGCTGCAAAACGTGTATACGTGCAGTTGTTATGTGCTGGTGGAGAGTTCCTCCTGCTGGTTTATTAAAAAAAGCGAAAGGTTTACACTGATTATTATGATGAAATATATCGTTGTGGGTTTAGCCGTTGCAATCATGACCTCTTTTGCGGGGTGCAGTGGGTTGCAGAAAAAAAATTCGAAAAATAAGGAAACTGAACAATCTTTGGCGCTCATAGATCGGAAGATTCAAGAGATACAGCAGAGTCTTTCTCAATTAAGTTTAACTGACCAGAACCTCGAAAGACGTATTGATGAAGTTTCTCAAAAGACTAATGGTATGGATGCTAATTATTCGTATCTAAAAACAACTACGGATAGTCTTAATTCCAAACTTGAAACGAAGGATAATAGCGTCAGAAATAATGTTGTCAACCTGCAGAGAAATATCGATGACCTTGAGAAGAAATTGAACAAAATCGAAGAGATGGAAAAAATAAAGACCGAATTGCAAAGTCAGATTATTGTGCTTCTTTCTCAACGGCAGCAGCTCGCGGGTTATAAGCTCGATCAGCAGGGAAAAGATGTGAAAGAATCGCCGGTTGTGGAAGGCAATCAGGGGACAGAAGGAACAAAAGAAGCCTCTGTTGAAACACGAGAAGAAAAAAATCATGAAACGCTCCCATCCGAACAGCAAAATGAGAGGATTCAATTTCTCCTGGATGACGCCCTTGCAATATATAGAACCGGCGATTATGAGAAGGCCGTGCGCAAATGGGAAGAGGTGCTTAAAACAGACCCTGAGAATCTTGAGGCAAAGTTTAATATCGATATTGCAAAGGAAAAACTAAAATCAAACACGGAAAAATAACGTGAAAAAAAGTGGCCGTTGGGCGGGGGGCGTCTATTTGCAGCATATTTAATTTTTCAAGCTGCTGAATTCATAATTTAAAGTTTGTGCTGCACAGTCATGTAAAGAGTTTTGCTGCTTCCAGCAAGTTTTCTACTATGTAATCAGCGCTTGTTGGCGTTATGGATAAATCGTTACGTGCTGTATCCCGAATAAGGACGCTCGTACATCCAGCATTTTTACCCGCCAGTACATCGCATTCTGAATCTCCAATCATGAGTGATTTTGTTAAATCTATATCATGATATCTTGCGGCGTCAAGGAGCATTTTTGGTTTTGGTTTTCTGCAATCGCACACCCTTCTGTATTCCTCAACAACGCCCTCAAGGTGATGCGGACAATAATAAATATCGTCTATACAAATTCCTTCCCATTCCAGCATAGTTAACAACTTGTTGTGAACAATCGTTAATTGCGCTTCATTAAAGTATCCCCTTGCAACACCTGACTGGTTGGTAACAATAATGATTGCGTAACCGCTTTTTTTGAAAAGACGGATTCCTTCAACGGCATTCGGCAATAATCTCAGTTGTTCCGGAGAACTCAAAAATGGTATGTGGACGACCAGGGTGCCATCCCGGTCAAGAAATACGGCCTTTCTCTTTTTCACGCGATTATTGATTCGGAGTCCCAAAGATTTCTTTTTCAATAATGGAGCAAAGGATATGGGCAACGGTAATGTGGCATTCCTGGATGCGTGGCGTGTTGGTTGAGGGGATTTTTAAGCAGATATCAACGGCATTTTTTAGGGTTCCTCCATCTTCCCCGGTAAATCCAACGGTGATAGCTCCGAGTTTGCGTGCAACCAGGACGGCTTGTAGGATACTCTGTGAATTCCCGCTTGTGCTGAACGCCAACACAACGTCACCCGGGACGACAAGCGCCTCGATTTGCCGGGAAAAACAGGTATCATAGCCAAAATCATTTGCTATCGCTGTTATTACAGAAGTGTCCGTTGTGAGAGCAACTGCAGGAAGGGCGGCTCGATTCATCTTGAATCTTCCAATTAGTTCTCCTGCTATGTGTTGCGCATCTGCTGCGCTCCCGCCATTACCGATAAGATACACCCTGTGTTTATTTTTAAATGAAAGTATGAGGGTATCCGCTAACGCTTTAATAGTCTTAACCTGTGTTACCAATAATTTTTTTTGGGTATCTATGCTTTCCTGTAATTGTATTTCTATGTTATCCATAAGTTTACGTTAGAGAAGCGCCAACAATCGGGTAAAGACGCAAGAGTTTGCGTTTCTCCATTTTAATCAAACGGGATTCCAGGTTATGCCCGGATGTAATGCAAACCTTTAGGGTTGCGCCTGGGCAAAAGTATCAGATTTTTCATTTTACTTGTATTTTCAGGACATTCAAGACAATTTAAGCGAACGTGGGATTGAGACTCAGAGCGCGTGTGTCCTCGATCAGCGTGTTCATAATCTCGTCAATTGTCCTGGCTGTCTGCGCAACCCTGTTTTCCAGCGCTTGCATTTCTTTGCCATAGCGGGAATGATGGCGATCAGAAAAAAGGATAGCATGAGCTTGTTGTTTATGCGCATGACATTACTGTCCTGAATATGTTTATAGAAAACAAAGGATTTACGATTTGGGATTTACGGATTACGATTTTAACCCAAAAGCACAAATCGTACATACAAAATCGTTGTCCATCGCCATCCGGAGACGGTTCCTACTGATTTTCGGTCTGTGTGTATTTCTGGATTATCTTTGAAACAATATTTGTGGTTGAAACGCCCTCGATCAATGGGGCAAAAATGACTTTTCCTCCATAGGACTCGACAAATTCCTTTCCTACAACTCCGGCATTTTTCCAGTCTTCACCTTTAACCAGCACATCAGGTTTGACGGTCGTAATTAAATTTAGGGGGGTTGATTCGTCAAAAAGTGTAACATAAGTTACATCTTCCAGGGCCGCAAGCATTTTTGCACGGTCTGTTTCTGGCACAACGGGACGGGTGGGGCCTTTCAGTTCCCTGACAGAACGGTCGGTATTGAGCCCTATCACGAGCAGGTCTCCTTGTTTTCGTGCAAATTTAAGGTATTCAACGTGTCCAGGGTGTAATATGTCAAAACATCCATTGGTAAATACAACACGGTCATGCTTCTTACGGTGTTCATGTAAAACACCCACGAGCGATTCGATGTCTTTGATTTTATCGGAGAGTTGACTTCTTCCGCTCATGAGGTCACTCAATATTTCATCCTTGCTGACCGGCGTTGCGCCGATCTTTCCAACTTCAATTCCCGCTGCAATGTTTGCGAGGATGGCTGCGTCTTCAAAACTATTGCCAGCGCCAACCACGATGCCAAATATACTGAGCACCATATCGCCAGCGCCGGTAACATCAAACACCGTCCGGGGGACTGTGGGTATATGTTTTCCTGTTCCGTTCCTGTGATAGAGGAACATGCCGTCTTTGTCAACGGTGATAATGCTGTATTCGAGCGAAAGCATTGAAACTAGTTTGTTGCCAGCCAGGTTCAGGCTGTTGTTGTCATTAATAGTTATCCCGGTGGCAAGTTCTGTTTCGTTTCGATTCGGGGTTATGGCGGTAAAACCTTCGTAGCAGCTATAATCGTTGGCAAGTTTGGGGTCTGCTATGGCTATTTTTTTATGCTTTTTACTAAGGGTTACAATGGTTTTTAACAGGGCGGAAGAGAGCAATCCTTTGTTCATGTCAGAAACCAGAATTATATCACACTGGGGTATCGTTTTATTCAAATAAAGGGTGATGAGTGTTTCTATTTCCAGAGAGATAGCGTGGGTTTTTTCGTAGTCAACCCGCAATAGTTGCTGTACGCCCCTTCCGGCGGTTTGCAGATGACCCATCATGCGTATCTTCTGTGTGGTAGGACGGCTTTTGTCGGTAAATATGCCCGTTGTGTCAACGGACATGTTTTTAAAGGTATTCAAAAGGGTTTGTCCATGTGCATCTTCGCCGATAATTCCACAGGCAAAAACCTGCGCCCCCAGTGTCTGTAAGTTATTGATAACGCTCCCGGCGCCGCCTGGACGGATATCTTCGGAAGTAACGTTAATAACCGGGATGGGCGCCTCCTGTGATATACGCCTTACCTCTCCCCATACATATTTGTCGAGCATTAAATCGCCAATGACCATGATTCTGGGAGAACCGAGATTTTTAATGATGTTGAGTAATTTATCCGACAAGAAAAGACTCCTTTAGAAAACGTATACTATGCATGATTACTCTCTGCGGCGTCCTTTTCTCCGGGTTCAACTGCTTCATCATCCAGGAAGTATGATATTTTCACGTTGAGAGACGACGACAACTTATCAAGGGTTGTCAGCGACGCTGCGATCTGTCCATTTTCGATCTGAGATAACAAACTTGGTGAAAGACCGGTGCGGTGCGCCAGTTGCTTTTGGGTAATTTTTTTACTCTTTCTCAACCCTTTGAGTTTTTTTCCAACAGAGGTCTTGATCCTGTCTTTGGAACTTCCGACGAGACAGTATGTTTTTTGTGCATTGCCGAGCGCCTTTCTCAAATCATTTAAATCAAACGGCTTTTTCAGATAATCGAAGGCATCAAGTTTCATGGTCTCGACTGCCGTTTTAAAGGAGGGATATCCTGTCAGGATAATAACACAGATATGAGGATGCTTTGCTTTAATTTCTTTCAGTAGATCCATACCGCTGATTTGTGGCATTTTTAAATCCAGAATGGCAATGTGGAATTTTTCCTGTTCCAGCGTGGGCAATGCGTCCAATGGTTTTGTAATGCCCTTTGTAACATAACCTTCGTCAGATAAAAATTTAGTTAAATATAAATTATAATCCTTATCATCATCAACAACTAATATTTTTATTCCTCTATCCATGTGTTGCTGCCTTTCTAAAGTCTACCGGCAAGTTAATGTCAAAGGTAGTACCTTTGACTAATTTGCTTTTTACATGAATGGTACCACGATGCCTCTCTATAATTCCGTAAGTAATAGCGAGGCCGAGTCCTGTACCCTTTCCAACTTCTTTGGTAGTAAAGAAAGGGTCAAATATCTTCGATAAATATTCGTCCGGGATGCCTGTTCCCGTATCTTTAAAATTGACGCGGATGGTATTCTTGTCTTTTTGCGACGTGGTTATTGAGACGGCATCGCCTTCCCCGGTGGCATCATCTGCATTGATCAGAAGATTCATAAATACCTGCTGTAACTGTTCCGCAAATCCATAGATCTTCGGTAATCCAGGGGATAATTTTAAAATAATATTTTTGTTTTTTGCCATAAATTGTTCGATAAAGAGCGCAACCGTGTCCTTGATAAGTTCGTTCATATTGATCGGCCTTGGTTGTTCATTTCCCTCAAAGTGCGATAGATCAAGCAGCGAATCGACTATTTTTCCAATGCGTTTTGTTACCTTTTGCATGGTCTTAAATTCTTTGCGGGTTTCCTGGTTAAAGGTATTATCTTTTTCGAGAAAACCCTGCAACATACCGGAAAGAATTGCCAGAGGGGTATTGATTTCATGTGCTACCCCGGCGGCAAGTCTGCCAATAGAGATCAACCTGTCGGAGTGCATAAGTTGCTGCTGGAGTTTTTTCTGCCGTTCTTCCTCGTGCTTTTTTTCCGTGATGTCCTGAATCAATTCCAGTACCTGCACGACATTCCCGTTTTTATCAAAGATAGGCGAACTGATTACGTTGCAAAATTTCTTTTTATGGTGATTTTGAACGGTGCGCTCTATCTGGCTTATTCTTCCGGTACTGAATACCTTCTGCGATGGACAGTCCGCTGGAATATCCTGGAGGTGGCAATAGGTCTCGTAGCATGTATGATTTAATATATCCTTGCCCAGGGGATGGTGTTCAATGAGCCGTTTGTTTGCCCAGCATATCTTGTTGCTCTTATCAATAACCAGGAGATCTGCGCCAATTTCGCTCACAATATTATCTAATTTTTTCTTTTCTTCCTTTAACTCCAGTTCAAGGTTTTTTCTCCGGGTTATGTCTCTGAAGTGTACGAGAAGATAAAGGATATTGTTGCCTTCTTTTACCACGGTTGTATCTAATTCCATGACCAGGATTTGCCGGTTTTTACCAATGACCTCAATTTCAACGGTAGGAACCTTACGGCTGACCGCTGCGGCCAGGACGTCTCGTACGAACTTTTTTGATGTGTTCGGGAGAAAGTCGTAAATATACTTGCCGATAAGTTCTTCCATCTTGTAGCCAATGATAGCCTCTTCACGCTGGTTTATGGTGAGTATCTTTCCGTTGAGATCGATCATCATCATTGAATCTGCGGCATGGTTAAAGAGCGTTTTGTATCGCTCCTCGGACGCCTTTATGCGATTAAACAGCTTGGTGTTTTCGAGGGCGATGGCGAGTTGCGGCGCTATCTGCCAGAGGTAGTAATAACACTGCTCATTAAAACAGTTCGCCTTTTCACTGCCAAAGGCGATCGCGCCCAGTACTTCTCCTTTATAGGTAAGGGGAAACCCAAGTCGGGAATGGAGGCCTTCTTTGTGTAATACCTTGTCGGTCCAGAAGCGGCATTCTTCTGTGTTATTGACGACAACCGGTTCTCCTGTTTTGATAATTTCCTCAAGCAGGCTGCCGGACATGGGGAACGACTTGCCTTCGTTAATCTCGCTGAAGTTGTATGTTTTTGTCAGAGCAAAGACCTGAAACCACTGCCCCTGATCGTTTGAAATAATAATGCACGCACGGTCAAAGGGTATTATTTTTTTTAATTCGCTGCAAATCGTGGAAAAACTTTCGCGGATATCAAGGCTGGTGGCTATGGTTTTATTAATGTTGCTGATGATCTCTTTTTCAACGAGCGTTTTCTTGAGGCTTGTTTCCAACTGTTGTTTATAAAGCGCCTTTTCGATCGTTTTTTTGAGATAATCAGGGTCAAAGGGTTTTAAAATGTAATCCACGGTATCCATGCACAGGGAATTAATGACGGTTTTGATTTTGTTCTGGTCAATCATGACGAGTATGATGGTATTTGCCGAGACCCCTTTAATTTTATCGACCAGGGAGAGTTCACGCACATCGTCCAGCCTCAGGTCAAACAGGATTAAATCGATCGTGTTTTTATTGAGAATTTGAACAGCCCCTTCTCCATTTGCTACTGTGTGAACACGATAACCGTTTTCTTCGAGCAATCCTTTCAGCGAAATACACATCAGTCTGTCATTGTCTATGATAAGTATGTTATGGCTCTTGACCACGGATGAATTATTCTGTTTTTCCATGTTGATGTTTAGGAGTTTCAATGTGTTGTAGAGGCGCAGGATTTTGCGTCTCTGCGTGAGCATTTTAAAATCGCTGAAATATAGTATTACTGTGCAAAAACTTCTTTTTTTATAAGTTTTTACAACCCCCTTTACCCCCTTTTCTAAGGGGGACACTCTGAAATCACCCTTAGAAAAGGGGGACTTAGGGGGTTGTTTCCTTTTGATCAGAGGATTTGGTTGCGGCTTAGCTGCGCTATGTATTACTTGAAATTTATTTTATCAATCTCAGCTATTGAACATTTTGATTTTTGTATCAGGTAATAGTAATACCATAGAAAAATGATGTCAAGAACAAAGCGTGATTGATTATGGGTGTTCAACTATAAAAATTGGCGTTAGAATTAATCCTGTCCTGTGAAAATAATTATGCTATAATATTATAATAGGAAAAAGATTTGTTCCGGGATGGGATGAAGTGAGTGTTTTCTGTGTACACCTTGCAATAATCAAAAGAGTGGAAGTAAAATTTACATAAATTTTCGTAAAGGAGTTTTCAATGATCTTCAAACAATTAAACAAGACCTCATGTAAAACCTACCTTATCGGTTCGGAAAATACGAAAGAAGTGGTTGTGGTAGACCCTGTTTTAGAGCATGTAAACGAATATGTGTCAATGATTAAAAAAGAGGGATTAAAGTTGACCCATATCGTTGACACGCATACCCATGCGGATCACATTTCCGGCGCCGGGGCGTTGATTGACCAAACCGGAGCGCTCTATGTGATGCACCAGCATTCGCCTGTCAGTTGTGTAGCCTTTCGTGTTCCAGATGGGTTTGACTGCCATTTGAGTGATATCCCCGTTAAGATCATGCACACGCCGGGACATACCAAAGATAGTATGTGCCTCATATTTTCAGACCGCATTCTCACCGGTGACACATTGTTTCTGGATGATGGTGGGGCAGGCCGTACCGATTTGCCAGGCGGAGATCCGGGTGAACACTGGGAATCTATACAGAAACTTAAAAAATTGCCCGATAACTTAATTGTGTATCCTGCCCATGAATATCGTGGCCGGGAACCATCCGGTTTAGGCGATCAAAAAAAGCGCAATCCAAATTTACAACAGAGTACAAAAGACGAGTATGTTAAATGGCTTAACGATATGAAATTAGGCCCCGCTGAGTGGATGAAGGATGTGTTAAAGGCAAATTGTGAATGCACACGTGATCCAAGTGTAGTAAGCATCCCGGCAGGTGCGCCTACTTGTGAGGTCAAGGGTACTACGACGTGCGGGGTAAATGAACCGCAAGTTCCCGTAATTCCCGTTGCAGAGGTAAAGCGCCGTGTGGATACGAATCTGTCAGATGGCACGATTATCCTGGACGTCCGAGAACCGTCAGAACTCAGAGGCGAGCTTGGGGTGATTAAGGGCTCTATTAATGTTCCCGTAGGTCAGGTATCCCAGAGACTTCATGAGTTGGAAAAATATAAAGAAAAGGAAATTGTTACCGTATGCAAAAGTGGGGGAC
>JAHFOW010000224.1 GCA_023261465.1 Planctomycetota bacterium | reverse complement strand
CATTCTAAATATTACCTTACAATAAGGCAAGGGAAATACACGATATGAAAATCCTTATACTATCCGATATTCACGGCAATATTGCCGCACTGGACGCAATACAAGAAAAGGCAGATTATGTTTTTTGTCTGGGCGATATCGTCAATTACGGTCCGTATCCCGGAGAGTCTGTAGAACGTATCAGAAGCATGACAAAACACGTGGTTCGTGGAAATCACGACAATGCAATAGGAAGGGATATGGATTGTGGATGCTCCTTACAATATAAAGAACTGAGCGATGCGGGAAAGATTTTCACGGGTAGCGTCTTGAATACACAAGAAAAAGACTATCTTGCCCATTTACCCGTAACTTTGGACGTAGAACTACAAGGGAAGAAATTTTTATTGGCGCACGGTTCGCCAAGCGGGGATATTTACAAATACCTTAAGCCGAACACGCCAGATAAGGAATTAGAGGATAAGATTAAAGGTATTTATGCAGATGTTATCTTTGTTGGACATACCCATCTCCCCATGATACGTAAAATAAATAATGTAACCATGGTAAATCCCGGCAGCGTCGGCCAGCCAAGGGACGGTATTCCTGCGGCATCGTACGCGATTTGGGAGGATGGCCGTATCGAAGTAAAACGGGTTCCTTACGACATTGAGGCGACTATAAGTGGGTTGCAGCGGACAAATATACCGCCTCACCATACTACAACACTTACAAAGATTTTAAGAAATGGAGGCATGTGAGCTGTAAAGTTCCTTCAATTAACACACAGGTTAAATAACTTGCCTTATTTTTACAGCCTTGTTATAATTTTTGGTTTATAAAACAAAACTGATTGCCTGATTCAGGCATTTGGAGACTTTTCATAAATGCCGTAGTAGAGACAATGCAATGCCTTGTCTCTACACCCTATATTGTTGCTAGAATTTCCTGACCATATAATATCAAAGAGAACGTGTTTGGGATTAACATCTATGTCAAACGAAACTGAAAAAGTTACCGATCCGTCTGATAAAATAGAAGTTGTGCAACCGTCAGAGGTGATATTTGCAGAACAACAGACAATCATCCAATCATTGAAACAGGAATTAGACACATACAAGAAAAAGACCGGTGAACTTCAGGATTCCATAAGGCGGATTACTGCTGATTTTGATAATTATCAAAAACGGACTGCAAAGGAACGCCAGACGGTTGAGCGTGTTGCGAATGAATCGCTCATAAAAAAGCTGCTCGATATTTATGAAAGTCTGGAGAAGGCGGTCTGCTCATTGAAAGATACACCGGGCGATGAATTTATTAAAGGGATCAAATTAATATATAAAGAGTTTTCGCGTATTCTCAAATCAGCCGGACTTGAATCTATCCAGTGTGTGGGTGTTCCTCTGGATGTTTTCAAACACGAGGTCTTGATGCAAAAAGTTAATGATAACGTGCCTGAGGACACTGTACTGGAAGAAATACAGAAGGGTTATCTGTTAAATACTTTTATTATAAGACCTGCAAAAGTCGTTGTATCACAGAAATCAACGCAAGAACACATATTGAATCAAGATAAACCAGTAGAGGAAAAAGGAGGATAAAACATGGCAAAAATTATTGGTATTGACCTGGGAACAAGCAACTCTGCCGCAGCCGTATTGATCGGTGGCAAACCAACTATCATTCCAAGCGCAGAAGGTTCAACATTAGGCGGAAAGGCTTTCCCTTCCTATGTTGCGTTCACCAAGGATGGCGAAAAACTTGTAGGTGAACCTGCAAGAAGGCAGTCAGTCAGTAATCCCGAAGGCACGATTTATGCAATCAAGAGAAAAATGGGGACGGATTACAAAGCCACCGTTCGCGGTAAAAGTTTTACTCCTCAACAAATTTCTGCATTTATTTTGCAAAAGATAAAACAGGACGCCGAGGCATTTCTTGGCGAACGGGTCGAAAAGGCCGTGATCACGGTTCCTGCTTATTTTAATGATAACCAGCGGCAGGCAACGAAGGACGCAGGAACTATTGCCGGGCTGGACGTTGTCCGTATTATCAACGAACCTACGGCGGCATCCCTGGCATACGGACTGGATAAGGTCCACGAGTCTCAGAAAATCCTCGTATTTGACTTCGGTGGCGGAACCCTGGATTGTACCGTCATGGATTTTGGACAGGGGGTTTTTGAAGTCGTATCAACGAGTGGTGATACCCAGTTGGGCGGCACCGATATGGATAATACCCTTGTCGATTATCTCGTAGCTGAGTTCAAAAAAGAATATGGAATTGACATAAAAAATGACAAGATGGCGATGCAGAGACTCCGGGAAGCGGGTGAAAAGGCCAAGATCGAACTTTCGACAACGCTGACGACCGACATCAACCTGCCATTTCTTACCGCAGATGCGTCGGGACCGAAGCATTTTACCCACACCATTACCAGGGCAAAACTGGAACAATTAGTAAGCGCCATCATCAACCGATGCGGTCATTCGGTTGAACAGGCATTAAAGGACGGCAAATTGACGCCAAATGATATCCATAAGGTCATTCTGGTAGGCGGACCTACCCGTATGCCCTCCGTTCAAAAGTTCGTAGAAGAATATGTAGGGAAAAAAATAGAACATGGCGTTGATCCTATGGAATGCGTTGCCATGGGCGCTGCGATCCAGGCGGGCGTGCTGTCCGGCGAGGTCAAAGACCTTGTCCTTCTTGACGTAACGCCGCTCTCCCTGGGCATAGAAACCCTCGGCGGTGTGCTTACTCATTTAATCGAACGAAACACAACTATCCCAACAAAGAAGAGTCAGATATTCACAACGGCAGAAGACAATCAGACGAGCGTTGAGGTGCATGTAATCCAGGGCGAACGCGCCATGGCACGAGATAATGTGACACTCGGAAGGTTCCATCTTACCGGTATCCCCCCTGCCCCACGTGGCGTTCCCCAGGTCGAGGTGACGTTTGATATTGATGCAAACGGTATCATCAATGTCCACGCAAAGGACCTTGGCACGGGAAACGAGCAGAAGATTACCATTACTGCCTCGACGAAGTTAAACAAGGACGAGATCGACCGCATGGTCAAGCAGGCACAGGAGTATGCAGACCAGGATAAACAGGCAAAAGAAAAGGCAGAAACACACAACAAGGCAGATAACCTGGCATACAGCGCTGAGAAGACCTTAAAAGACCTGACAGGAAAGATTGATGACACGCAAAAACAAAAGGTCGAGGCGGCAATTAAGGACTTACGGGCATCTATAAAATCAGAAGACGAAAAAGATATCCAGCAAAAGATGGATGCACTGACAAACCTTTTACACGAAATAAGTTCCAAGGTGTATCAGGAATCAGCCAAAAAGGGCGAACATCAGCCTCCTCCCCCACCGCCAGGCGCAGAAACCCGGCAAAATAAGGAAAAGAAAGGCGAAGGAGGCGAGGAAGATATCATCGATGCTGATTTTGAGGTAAAGGATTAATTTCAATTATGGCACTGAGCTAACGTTTTTGTGGGGGCGTATTGCAATACGCCCCCACATTAATCGCAGTGAAAAATAAGGGTGACATAGCAACAAAGACAGACCTTAAATTAGTCAGAATCGATAGAGAAAGAACCAAATCCGACCTTGAAAGCAAAATTGACTTTTGGTTATCAAAGCGATAATTAACATTATTATTTATATTATTTTGCACTATTAATCCAATAATGCCGCTTCTTTGTGCCCTTGCATTTCTGTGCACCACTCCACCATGTTTCTCACACATTATTTCTTATCATATCTCCATAGGCCTTATCCAGATACTTCTGGCATATTTTCTGGACATCATGCTTGGCGACCCACAGTGTCCATACCATCCTGTATGCCTAATCGGCATATTTATAGGAAAGCTGGAGTCTTTATTACGCAGATTACCACTCTACGAACGTATATCGGGCATCCTCTTAACCACCATCATCGTTTCGTCAACGTATTTTATATCCCTCATTGCCATACGTATATCGGGTTACGGATGTGTTTTATGGGAGGCGCTTGCTGGAGCAACGATCATATACTTTTCTATTGCCATAAAAAGCCTTGCAGACGCGGCAAAAAAAGTAATGACAGCCCTTAAGGAACATGATTTAATAAAGGCCAGAAAGGCATTATCTATGATTGTGGGAAGAGATACAGCACATCTGGATGAAGAGCACATAATACACGCCTGCGTGGAGACGGTAGCAGAAGGAAGCGTTGATGG
>JAHFOW010000073.1 GCA_023261465.1 Planctomycetota bacterium | reverse complement strand
TCTCAAAACCTTCTAATTCATACTTGTGTTATTGATAAAATAACACTGTTTCCTGTAATAGACATCCCTGCATAGAGAATCTTCCCCTCCTAAGTATCAAATCTGAAAAATCTACAAACCTGTTTCAATTAAAAACAATATACTTGTGAAATAGGGATGATTAAATATTACAAAGGATTAACCGACTGGAAGGAAAAATGGGTTCTGGTTACAAAAATGAACCTGCCCAATGGACGCAGAGAGTCTTGCGACTTTATTCCCACGCAGGACATGGGACCAAGGACTGAAATTAAACAGTTCTCTTAAACGTCACTATCGATATGGTCATCATGAGAAGGGTAAATGCCGAAAGAAATGCAATATCTGATACAATACTACTGAGACCAGCGCCTTTAAAGAGAATGGTCTTCAGGGCGTCCACGGCGTATGCTTCTGGATTTACCCTGGCCAATGCCTTGAGCCATTGAGGAAAGCTCTCAATAGGATACACTGCGCCACTCGGGAAGAAGAGGATTACGTTCAAAAATCCACTTAATATACCAACAACCCTGGGGTGGTTAAACCTTCCCAGGATAACAAACATCAGACTGAGGAGACCGAGGGTGGTGAGAATTATAACGATTATTATGGATACATATTGCTTTATCCCTGCGATAACAGGTATGCCCGTTATCACCATACTCACCGCCAACACTAAAACGGCAATGACCGTGGTGATAAACAACCCGCTGATGATAAGGCCAGTCACAATATCCGATTTTGAAATAGGAGTAAGCAGATAGCACTCATCAATGCCGAGAAATCTGTCCATAACAAGATTAAATGCCCCGGTGGTCAATGTACCCATAAAAATGGCCATGATGACAACACCCGGGACAAGGGACTGGTAATAATCTACCTTCCGGTAAAGGTCTACCCCTCTCAGGTGTACTTCATCAGTCCTTTCTCTTATTGGCACATACCTGGCATCAAGTGAATTAAGCGCACCTTTTACCACTATCCGTAGGGTTTCTGCCGATATATTGTCTGTATTATCAAGAAAAAGACCTACTTCGGGCCTTCTTTTCAAAGTTACCCTTTTACTGAAATCAGGGGGTATAATAAGTCCGGCTTTATAGAAACCTTCCCGAATGCTCCTGATAGCGTCTTTCTGGTCTTTCATATTGAAGATTTCTATAGTCTCCGGTCCTGCCTCAATAGCCCGCAGGTTGTCTATGAGATTCCTGGCATAAGGACCTGTGTCCTGATCTACGATTACCATCGGAATGCCTTGCAATTTTCCCTGGAAGGAATTCCCCAGAAATATAAGATATATGATCGGCATCATAATGCTCATACCCAGCACAACCGGGTTGCGCTGGAATTTCTTCAAGTCCCTTTCGACAACAGCAAGCAGTCTCACCATATCGATCATGTCTGTCTTCTTCTCCTGAATAGGGAGACGCCCCGCCGGGACGTCTCTCCACAATAACAAATGTTGAATATCGAATAAAGAACATCAAATGATAAATGGAATTTCCATGCATTCATTATTTGTATTTCCTCTACCTTCCCCATTTCTGCGGCGTCCCGGCGCCCACAAGATAACTTACCTTTCGTACCTCTTCCTCGCGTATCGATTTGCCTGTGTGGTGGATGAAAACATCCTCAAGTGATTGCTCATGGATAGCCGCCGACAGAATTTTTCCCCCTGATAATCTTATTTCGTCTATGAGTTGAGGAAGATGCTGGGCGCCATTGTCGACATATACCCTTATTGTCGTATTTTCAATTACAATTTTATGAACATAATTCTGATTTTTTATCGTATCTATAATGTTCTCAGAAAGTTTATCTGCGGTGAGTGAAACAATATCATTCCCTGGTATCTGTGACTTAAGTTCACTCGGGCTTCCCAGTGCGATGATTTTTCCTGAATCAATGATGGCGACCCTGCCGGATAATGTTTCTGCCTCCTCCATGTAGTGGGTAGTAAGGAAGACGGTCATCGTAAATTCTTCTCGCAGCTTGCGCAGAAAATCCCAGACAACGTGTCTGGACTGTGGGTCAAGCCCTATGGTGGGTTCGTCTAAAAAGAGTATTCCCGGCCTATGCACAAGCACCCGTGCAATCTCAAGCCTTCTCCGCATGCCGCCTGAATACGTTGCAACAAGGTCATGCGCCCGCGCCGTCAGGCCAACCGTTTCGAGGAGATACTTAATCCTCTCCTTTCTTTCCTTTGCGGCGACACTATAGAACCGGCCGTAGATATCCATGTTTTCATAACCCGTGAGGTCAAGGTCGCTCGTCATCGCCTGGGGGACCACACCGATGTGATGTCTCACGGCATCGGATTCTTTTACAACATCATAACCTGCAACCCTTGCAGCGCCACTGGTTGGCTTAACCAGTGTTGTAAGGATTCTTACAAGGGTGGTCTTGCCGGCGCCATTTGGTCCAAGGAATCCGAATATCTCGTCCTCAATTACGTCAAAACTTACGTTATTGACAGCAACAATTGATCCGAATTTCTTTGTTATTCCAGAGACTTCAATGGCTTTGTTATCTTGTCCCATGCTTTTCCCCTTTCATTATCTCCGCTTCAACAGTCATGCCGGGCTTTAAGATACCTGCCGGATCGTCAATATCAATTTTGACCCTGAATGTCTTTATGTCCTGTCTCCCCCGGAGCACATCCCGCTGTGTTGCAAACTCGGCGTACCTTCCAATTTCTGAAACCCTTCCCTTGAATACCCTTTTGGATTCTCCTTCTGTTCTGATCGTTGCCACGGCATCGAGCATAATTATGTCAACCAGCGTTTCCTCGATATCGACTCTTACATACAGATTATTCATATCGACAATAGTTAACATTGTCGTACCCGGCGACACCGTCTCACCTTTCTCTAATGCCTTGAATACAACGGTTCCCGATAAAGGACTTTTTATGATGGTATCGGCAAGTTTTACACGATTATACAATAAGATTGCTTCAGATTCCCGGAGTCCCGCCTTTGCGAGAAAGAGCTGGCTTTCCGCCATGTTCAGTTGTGCACGAGCCGCATCCCTCTTTGAATATGCAGTAGTCAGCTTCGCTTCTGAAGCATTGTGGCTCGCTACGGCAACATCATAATTCGCTACTGTAATATCAAGGGTTTCCTGAGGAATAACTTCACGTTCAAAGAGCGATTTTGCCCTGTCCATTTCTCTTTTTGATTCTTCTCTTTGCACACGGTATTTCTCCATATCTGCTTCCGCGCTTGCAATATCGGCCTCAGCGCTTGCAAGGGCTGCTTTTGAACTTACAATTGCCGATAATGAAACACGGATGTTGGCTTTTGCCTTGTCAATACCTGCCGATGCCTGTCTTACCGATGCCTGCAGGTCTTGTGCCTCTAGTTTAACAATTGTATTACCCTTCCTGACTGCGTCGCCTTCTTTACAGCGCAGGTAAGAAATCCTGCCTGCCACTTTAGAAGAAATATTAACCTCAATTCCTTCAACAATTCCTGCAGTCCGGATAGATTCGGATCTCCGGCCTTTTTGTATAAAAATAATTGTCAGGGCAATAATCAAGAGGAAAAAAATAGTCGCACCATAAAACCATCGCTTTTTCATAATATTATGTACCAATAGAGACTTATCCTTAAGTTTACCTTTCTTAACGGGGTTTTTCGGCAATTAGGTTAAATGTAAATATAAGTCTTTCGTAGTATATTCTCAAAACAAATTCTTTGGATTTTTACAAATACTATGCTTACAGGAATAACTTTTTATTTCAAGGTATAAATTATATAATTAAAAACAGGATATCTGAAATTACATAAAGTTTTGCAGCATAAAGCATATTTTTTGTAACAAGTTAGTTTTTTGAAAAATTCCGGCAATAACGCAGATATCATGTATGGTAGTGGCAATTCATGAATTGCTGCTACCTAACCCGAACGAGTCGGAAAGCGTAGCGCGGATGGTTTATCCTCCGCCAAAATGCCGACCACAAGGGATCGGCGCTACAATTTTTTGCCAAAAATGTCAAAATGTTTTTTGTAAGCACATACTGTTACTAAGACACTTTCATTGTTAATGTTTTCATAAACTAAATGGGTACTAATTTTTAGAAAAAGTACAAAATGAAAAGTTTTATTATGATGGTCGTAGCATTGGTTGTAATATTTGTTTTAAATGGCCATGTTTTTTCTAAAGAGAATCAACCAAGCGAAATCAGAGAAACATCCAGGGATGATAAGGATGCCCTTCAGGAAAAAGAGGCCGACGACGGAGTTCAGGAGGTAACTTTATCAATCAATTTTTCCGATTATGCAAGAGGTTCTCTTGATGAATGGTTGAAATCGAAGGGATTTCGATTTGATAAAGGAGCTAAAAACCGTAAGTTAATTGAACTTTCTGTTGAAAAAGATTCGTTGATTATTAAAACGCATAAACGTGCCAGAGGTTTTATTACCAATGAGTCTATTAATCTCAAGGAATTTTCGAAAGTAAGGATTGCGTGGGGAATTATCAAATATCCAAAAGACGCCTCATATGAGAGAAAAAATAACAATGAAGCCTTGAGGTTGACACATCTTCTGCTGGCGATGGAGGAAAAGCAGAGGCATTTATTAAGCGTATTGAATTTCTCAAGTGAATAAAGCTATGTATGATTTAACAAAATTTACCCTTCAAGATATGACCACTTGTGGCGACGCCTTGCAGCAATTCGAGTCAAAGGCAAAAAACGTGGAAGAACTGGCCACTCTGATGGTTCGTTATTTGTACGACCATTTTATTGATAAGCAAACAGGGGAAAAATCCAGCGCCCTTGTCCGTTTTTTCATGACCTATCCTTATACAAGCATTGACGGCGAATTACGCCAACTGGTCGATACCATGTTAAACAGTCAACCGGCGCCGCAGGAAATGAAATGTTTGGTTCTCATGGCGACTGCTGGAATGCAACCGGAGTGGAACTCAACAAAGCTTTCGAAAGGACACCGGATTCTACCCCTCCTGAGTGAAGATATGCTGAGAAAGAATCTTATGATTTACCAATTTATTTATCAGTTAGGGTTGGATATTTCCAGCGTGCTGAATCCTGATCCAAAACTTGCGTCCGAACTGGAAGGCAGGATTTTTAATGTATATTACGTGCCAGATGCCCTTAATAGCCCTTATGTTCCGGCGCAGAATGAATTTGTTGTTCCTTTCAGAATTAAGTCTGTCCTGGGCTTTGGCGGTATGTTGCCCACGGGAAATTTATTTGCGATGCTTATATTTTCCAAAACGAAGATACTTCGCCATACGGCGGATATGTTTAAAAATATAGCGTTGAACATACGGATGGCAGTGTTGCCCTTTGTGTCAGAAAAAATTTTTGTCATTGATAAAAACGAAATTACTGAGGCGGAGCGACTGAGATCCATGATAGCGACACAAACAAATATTCTGGAGATGTACAAACAAACCGCCATTGAACAATCGAGACGTCTGGAAGGTATTTCATTGAATTTTGCGCGGTTTTTAGGGAATTTTACGAAAAAGATATGGCTCTATGTATCTTTATTTGCCGGTTCTGCGCTTTTCTTGTTTATTAATTATCAGACACATTTTGAGTTTGCCTTACATCTTGCGGCTATACCGCTTGAAATCCTGCTTGGCGCTCTCTTAATTGAAAAGATCGTGGAGAAAAAGCAAAAGGCAGAAAAATTGAGGAAACTACAGTATGTAAAGAGTTATCTGTTTCGCTCAAAGATGCGTAATCTCTTTCTTGCCAATTTGAATGCGCTCAAATTTCCGGCAATAACGATATCAAGAATCAAGAATGCTACGATGGAAGAATTAAAGCAGATGCGCAACGACGCCAACCACATTGAATATGTATCATTAGAGGCAATGGAGGCCGTCATTATGGAGTATGTTGCAGCATATCAGGTATTTTATGGATTCATGGAACGGGAAATTATCGATGACGTTGATTCGAGTTTTGAGAATATGATTTTTATTTTGCACTTTATTGAAGATGTTAAGTTGTTTAAACAAACAAATCCAGACAAGTTGTTTATTTGTGAGGCACAGAAGCAACGTTCATTAATGGTGAAGGTAAAAAAAATATTAGGTGAAGGGATAATAAAATTTATGGATTATGTGATTGAGTTAAGGGAGAAAAACCCGGCCATATTTTACGACCTGTTGACGGATTATGAGTTGTCGTCTCAGAACAATAAGGTTGTTTCGGTAACGAATTAAAAATCAAACCTTGAAATTATTTTAGTATTTTGTATTAATTGAAGAATTATTCCTGTATAATTGAAAAATAAAGTTTAAGCGACACTGCGTGTAACACAGGTCACAAACAAGTAATTACCTGCAAAAGTTAACCATGTTGGACTGGCACATAGTGAATAGTCAGAATCCAATTCCAATTGTTTCCAACCTACATTTCCAATAATCCGGTTAGGCAGCATTCATGCGATGAGCAGTGTTCAAGCTATCCCTAATGTAACTCAAGGCTTTAGTTCTGATACCCCCTGTAAAGACTCAAACCTGAAGGTTTGGTTTACACCTGGGCATATTTTGGGAACCTGCTTAAAATGAAAATCTCTGTACCATTTAATTGTGATATTTTTATTCGAGAGCCATTTACTAATATAAGACCTGGCTCATGTTTTAACAGAAGGAGACTCTGTGAAATTTGAATCATTTAATTTCCATCCGCATATTGCGGCTGGCGTGAAGGCGCTGGGTTACATTGCACCCACGCCAGTCCAACTTCAAGCAATACCTTTCATTCTTCAAGGTCAGGATATTCTGGCTTTGGCTCAGACCGGAACCGGTAAAACTGCCGCTTTTGTGCTGCCGATTTTGCAACGACTGATGCAAGGACCCCGCGGTCGTGTCCGTGCCCTGATAATCGCCCCCACGCGCGAATTGGCTGAGCAAATACATGAAGCCATCGGCGGGCTGGGCAAACAAACAAGGTTACGCAGCGTAACCATTTATGGCGGCGTGAACATAAATCCGCAAGTTAGAAAACTGCGGGACGGAGCTGAAATTGCTGTAGCCTGTCCTGGGCGCCTGCTCGATCATATCCGCCAGGGCACCATTGATTTGTCACATCTGGAAGTGCTCGTGCTGGATGAAGCAGACCGGATGTTTGACATGGGTTTTTTGCCTGATATCCGTAAAATTTTGAAGCGCTTGCCGGCACAACGGCAGACCTTGTTCTTCTCGGCTACAATGCCCGATGACATCCGGCGTTTGGCGCACGACATTCTGCGCGATCCGGCCACGGTGCAAATAAATCATACCATGCCTGTGACCACCGTATCACATGCATTGTATCCTGTTGATCAACATCTTAAAACTGCCCTGCTCATGGCGCTTTTGGATCAAACCGACACGGAGTCTGTGCTGGTTTTTACCCGTACAAAGATACGCGCTAAACGAGTAGCTCAACAATTGGGAAATGCGGGTTACCGTTCAACGTCGCTGCAAGGTAACCTATCCCAGGGTCAGAGACAGGCGGCGCTTGATGGGTTTCGTAACGGCTCGTTCGAGATTCTGGTAGCGACCGACATCGCTGCCCGCGGCATCGATGTATCTTGTATTTCACATGTCATTAACTATGATATGCCCGATACCGCCGATGCCTACACGCACCGTATCGGACGCACAGGTCGTGCTGCTAAAACAGGAGATGCCTATACCCTCTTTACCCGCGATGATGCAGCTATGGTGCGCGCTATTGAGAGCGTTACCGGCATGAAGCTGGAACGGCGTACCCTGCAGGGCTTTGATTATACCCAGCCTCGTACCAGCGCAGAAAATACACACCATCAACCCCAACGCCACCGCAAGCAAGCGAATGTGAAGAAGGTTAAAACGCAACGGTCCTCAATTTCAAGACACAGTACACAAAAGACGACAATTTCAGGAGCTGCAAAGCAACGTTCCCCGCACGCCTCGCACTCAACGAACTCGACACGTAGGACTCGCTGCTCACATTGATAATCTGCACATCGTGTAGAGACGCAAAATCTTGCGTCTCTACACTGTTCTTACTTCTACCAAACGCCGGATGCCTTATTTGCCCCTTTCAAAAGACCACGATACAGCGCCTGAAGGCGAATCAGACTATCTTTTATCCGTGGCGCACTTGCATTTTTTTTAACAGGAACGGTAGCAAACCAACAAAATCTATATGCCCAAAAGCTACAACAATATTGCTTATGCGATTGAAATCTGGGGGAATTTGTTAGATAATGTTATTTTGCATATACGTTGGATTAACCTTCACTCTTATTCGAAATATAAAAATACATGTTTTCCAGGCTGGATAGATATATACTCAGGGCGTTTGTGCCAACATTTTTCCTGTGCTTACTTATTATTTCAGGTATATACATTATTGTTGACCTCCTTCAGAAATTGGGAGAGTTTGTGGAAATGGGGGGGGATGCTCTGGGTACGGGATTGCGCTATTATGCATATCTTTTTCCGGTGGTTATTTTTCAATTTTTTCCTGCTATTACCCTCATAGCCGTAAGTATTGTCCTTGTAAGAATGGCGAAAAACCGGGAGATACTGGCGATGCAGGTTGCTGGTATTTCACTTTACAGAATCTTGCTCCCTATTTTTATTACCACGGTATTTATGTCATTCGCCTCTTTTGGAGATCAGGAGTGGGTTATACCAAGGCTTGCGGAAAAACTAGAAATTTTAAGACGTGCCTCGTTTGGAGATACGAATCAAAAAAATATTCTTTTCGAGGATAAGGAAAACAATACCATCATGCGTATCTGGAAATATAAAACAAAAACGCAGCAAATGGACTCAGTATTTATTCTTGCGCGATATGAAAATAGAAAAAAGAAGTTTACAATCACCGCCAAAGAGGGAAAATGGATTGGCAATAACAAATGGTTGCTTTCCGGAGTAGTAAAGCAAAATTATAACGAACAGGGAAAATGGGTTGCCCCCGTTGAGCAATCAGACAGTTTGGAATTTGAAACAACAATAACTCCAAGGGAGCTTGGAGAAATCAGAATGGATCCAAGCCTCCTGAATTTTGAAAAATTAAGGGAACTCTGCCGTAATGAACCTGATAATCCAAGAAATAGTGTGTTGTTTCACGGCAGAATTGCATACACCATTACCCATTTTGTGCTTCTGTTGCTCGGAATTCCTCTCGTTGTTGGGTTTGAAAGATTGAGCAGGAATTTGTTTTTACGGGTAGGATTGTGTGTCCTTGTCTGTGGTATTTTTTATGCATTAACCTTTGTCTGTTCCAACCTTGGTAACACAGGAATGATACATCCCTTATTGGCGGCATGGTTGCCTGTCATTATTTTTGGGTCCGTAGGTATACTGTTTTTTGATATGATGAAAATGTGATATGGCCTTGAGTGACTACTTCCATGCCCTATTAGACCTCTTTTATCCCCGATACTGTCTCCATTGCAATGCACATTTGAATGATTCACAGGAAATTTATCTTTGTCCTTATTGTAAAAAAACAATTTCTTTTATTCAGAATAACCATTGCGTTCGATGTGGGACGGCGCTGGGCCCGCATATCACCTCAACAACACAGGAAGGATGCCCCGCATGCAAAGGCAAACATTTCTACTTTGATACCATCACGTCCATTACTTGTTATGATGGCGTTACGAAAACATTAATCCATAAGTTCAAATATGCTAAACAAAAATTTGTCATAAGTGTACTTAACAATATCGTAACAAGGCACGCGCGGTTCGAAGAAACTCTTTCCGGCGTCGATGTTATTGTGCCGGTGCCTCTTTTCTGGCTGAAAAAACTCCATCGTGGTTTCAATCAATCTGAGCTTCTATCACGAGGCATCCAAAGACATCTTTTAAAACCTATATCAAGGGATAATCTCCGCCGTATTAAAAATACGGTTTCTCAAACTCAACTGTCGAGGGCACAGAGGCAGACAAATGTTCACAATGCGTTTTTTGTGAAAAATCCCTCGCTATTCAAAGACAAAAAGATTTTACTCGTCGATGATGTGCTAACAACCGGAGTAACGGTTTCCGAGTGCTCCAAAAAACTGAAGGAATCCGGCGCAGAATCCGTCCATGTATTTGTGCTTGCAAAAGCCGAGTATAATACTTGAAATGTATAGGTAGATTTAATTTTCTTGACTATTAAATTTATATCGATGTAAAATAAGTGTTTTGAATATTTTGAATACTTCTTAAAGAAGAACGGATTTTTACCTTTGGAAGATACCACTATTGTTGCAAGGCATTTAAATGTCACGGAGGCAATTAAAAAATATGCCTTGCAAAAGGCCGGAAAAATAAAAAAAATTTTTGAATGGATATTGCATATACAAGTTACTTTAGATACCGGGGGTGATAATAGCCACCTTGTTGGGATGATCGTTTCTATTCCGAGAGGCGCTCCCCTGGTCGCAAAGTCGTCAGATTCAGATATGTGCCGGGCGATCGACCTTGCTGTGGATAAGATTGAATCCCAACTAAAAAAGCACAAAAGGCAAAATCCAATCAAGGATTGTTTGAAGGAAAAGGCCGACAACAATAGGAACGGAAGATTTTCAGGATATACCAGATGCTTAACGGGAAACAATTCTATTGGAGGAAGGTTATCGTATGAAATTAACTGATTTTATTGTGGAGGAAGCTATAGTCACGGAACTGAAAGCTAATAATAAAGAATCTGTCATTCGGGAGATGGTGTGTTCATTAAAGGATGCACAAAAAATCCTGAGTAAAGATGTAGAAAATGTCATAAAATCCCTTTTAAAGAGAGAGGAACTGGGTAGTACCGGAATAGGTAAAGGTGTTGCTGTCCCCCATACGAAACATGATTGCACAAAAAAAATCATTGGAACTGTTGCGCGGTCAACCGATGGTATAGACTTTAACGCCCTTGACGGAGAACCCGTCCATCTCTTCTTTCTTTTACTTTCCCCCAATGATTCTGCTGGTTCACATCTTGCCGCGCTCGAAAGAATATCAACGGTTATTCGGGATAATGATTTTCGCCGTTTTATGCGAGAAGCGCATGGAAAAGACGGTATGGTAGATATTTTAAAAGAAGTTGACGGTATTCAGGTATAATTTTGTTATAAAGATATTCACTATTTAAGAAAAAGGATTGCACAGTTAACCGATATAAATAAATTCTCTCATGGAAACTCTTCACGCCGGAAAAGCCTTGTAGGGCATCGGGCGTATTAAGATATTTTTAACGCACAATCTTATGGATATCCATAGATTAAATTCAAACTTATTAGAACGAAAAGGTAAAATCACGAATTCTCAGGGTATGCATGCGCGTCCTGCTGCTAAATTCGCTGAAATTGCCAATAAATATAAATCGGAAATCATTATAAAAGCAAAAAATAAAACTATAGACGGTAAGAGTATTATTGACCTTTTAACACTCGGAGCAGAGAAAGGCACTGAAATCATCATCATTGCAAATGGACCCGATGCGGCCGAGGCCCTGGGTGTCCTGGAAGGCTTAGTAAAAAACAATTTTAATGAAGATTTTTAGAATCAGAAATTTTAATTTATGGATATTCATATACTAAATTCCAAACCAGTGGAACGAAAGGTAAAAATCTCGAATTCTAATGGAATGCATGCACGGCCTGCAACCAAGTTTGCAGAGATTGCCAATAAGTATAATTCCGAGATTCATATAAAAACAAAGAATAAAGATGTCGATGGCAAGAGCGTTATTGAATTGTTAACGCTCGGAGCTGAAAATGGCACCGAGATTATCATCAGCGCAAAGGGATCTGATGCAGCCGAGGCGCTGGATGCGCTGGAAGGTTTGGTAAAAAGTAAGTTCGAAGAAGAATTTATGGAAATCAGGAAGGGAATTGCTGTATCACCAGGAGTGGTTATCCATGAGGCATTTATGTTTGAAAGCGAGGGATACCGGATTCCGCGCCATATAATCAAAAAGGAAGAGGTAGAGGGCGAAATTCACCGGCTTGAAAAAGCTATTGAAGATGCAAAAAAGGAAGTCCATGAACTAGAACAAAAGGTTTCTGAAAATTTGGGTTCTGAAATAGGATCCATCTTCGGCACCCACCGGATGGTTTTGCAAGACAAACGATTAAAAAATGAAATCATAGAGAGGATACAGAAAACTAATTTTACGTCGGAGTTTGCGGTATCTCTGGCCTTGCGTATCTATATCAGAAAATTCCAGGATGTAAAGGACTCATATCTTGCTGAAAGGGTGAGTGACATCTTTGATATCGAACGGAGACTTTTAAGAAATCTCCTTGGAGAAAAAAGAGAGGAGTTGAAAAATCTTGCCCAGGAAGTTGTGTTAATTGCGCATGACATAACCCCATCGCAAACGGCCTCGCTCGACACGGGAAAAGTAAAGGGTTTTGCTACCGATGTCGGCGGAAGGACATCTCATACCGCCATAGTTGCTCGTGCACTTGGCATACCGGCGGTGGTAGGCCTCGGTACCATTACCACCGATGTTTTTGGCGGTGACACTGTCATTGTTGATGGAAACAGGGGAATCGTTATTGTCCGCCCTGACGATGAGACACTGGCAAATTATCAGAACAAGGTCAAAAGTATCCATATCTTTGAAGAAAAATTAGCTACTGAACTCAAAGACCAACCATCGACCACGCGCGATGGTAAACATATTACTTTATATGGGAATATTGAATTTCCAAAAGAAATTAATACCAACATAAGATATGATGCAGAAGGAATCGGGCTTTACAGAACAGAATTCCTTTATCTTGGCTCGCCGAAACCTCCGACGGAAGAGGAGCATTTTGAGGCATATTCCACGGTAGTACGGGAATTAAAAGATAAGCCAATTATTATTAGAACGCTCGATCTCGGCGCTGACAAATTTCCCTATTTGGATGAACGAAAGGAAGGAAACCCTTTTTTAGGATGCCGTTCTATTCGCTATTGCTTTGAAAATCCCCAGTTATTTAAGACACAACTCAGGGCACTTCTCAGGGCTTCAGCGCTGGGAAATGTGAAGATTCTCTTTCCTCTCATTTCATCGCTTCAGGAGTTACGTCGCGCAAAGCAAATGGTATGGGAAACAATGGAAGAACTAGAAAAGGAAAACATTCCTTTTGATAAAAATATTGGCA